>CANAPP010000003.1 GCA_947363565.1 uncultured Lachnospiraceae bacterium
TGCCTTTTGCGGCTTGCTGAGTGGCGTAGAATTATTCAAGCGGAAGAAAATTTCTTCGATCTCGTCATCCGTTGCATCCTCAAACGCAAAGATGGAAAACTTAAAACGTAATAATTCCTGCCTAACATCCTCGTCCAGTTCTTCAAAGGTCTTGCCAGCAAGTTCGTAAATTTCGCCTTCTATCTCAGCGTCAGGTGTTTCTTCGTTCAGGGCATATTCACCGTTGATGAATGAGAAAACAGTTGTCATTCTCTGTTTGCCGTCAAGTACAGAATATTTGTAAATAGCTTTTCCTTTATCGTCTGTTTCGGCAGAATCTGTCTTTTCCACATAAACCGCAGGAACAGGATAATTCGCCAAAATACTATGTACAAGTAAGCTCTGCTGGAGGTTAGTCCACTGCGCCGACTGCCTCTGGATAGGGTGATCAAAATTCAAGGTTTCCTTGCTGTCATGCATTGCTTTCAAGTTCTTAATTGTCCAATTCAATGTTGTTTTAATCATAGTTCTTTTCTCCTTTTCTCTTTTAGGGTAATTTATTTTTCAGTATTCAGTTGTTTAAAAAATGGCTCAAAATTGTAAATTTAAAAGAGAGCCTATATTGTCGGATAAATAATAAATTCCAACTATTTCTTTTGCCAAATCTTCTGGTGTCGTATTTGTTATATAGGACATAAAATAGTCACCAAAATAGAAGATTGGGCTGGCAAGGGAATTTGGCTGTGAAATAATAAAAGCCTCGAATCTCTGCCTTTTTGTATAAACTGTAAAAGTAATAATTCTGGAATCGTCAGGTAATATATCTTTTATAGCCTGCAACAATTCTTCTTTCATTTGCTCATACATATCTTTTTCCTTCTGCTTAGTATAAGCTGTCATATTTGCTCATTTGGCGAATAAGATAAGCTGTCATACGAGCATATTTTTTGATAAGTGAACTTTTTGAGCCGCCCTTGATAAGTTCCTGATAGCGATCATTTTCTTTTTTGATGCTGTCAAACATTTCTGCGAACTCTTTAGCTTTTTCGTCATTCTTCTTTTCTAAGATTTCAAGATAATTATTGATAAAAATTATCTGTGAATCGAATAAGCCGATGGTGGGCATACTCTCAAAGTATTGTTGATTATTTTTTTCATAATTGTACTCATCGAGCTTCATAGCAATTTGGAGCTGGCTGAGTGTCTTTTTATCTATTGTCATTTTTTATTCTCCAATCTGTACTTTTTATTAATTCTTTTCTTTACCTACTTCCAAAGATAATGATTTACAACCACATTATCCCTAGAGTGCTGTAAGTTATAGCTCACTGCGGAAAGTATGCCTTTATCGAAAGATCTCCCAAGCATATCCCCTTTACAGTGATATATTTTGCCAGTAGCAACGTCACCACGATCCTCAAAATACTGATACAAGTCTCTTGCATAATCAGCTCTCATATCGTGAATGCTGCCCTGTGGCAACTGCGCTTTTAGAAACAACCTGTTTTCTCCGCTTACAGGATGTGTTTCAGCAGTTTTTAAATATTCTCTTAGTTCCTCAACGTATTTTGGATTTACTAAACACCAACGCTCTATGCCGCCCTTGCCACGTTTAAAGACCTCTAAATTGCCGTTTGTGGCTTCTCTGAAATCTTCCTTACGTAGTCTAAGAGCTTCCGTTCTGCGGCATCCTGTAGCCTTTAGAACCATTTTAGCGGTATTCCAGCGTTCTTCTGGAGAGCGGTAATCGGAAGAATTAACGCCCCTACAACGCTTGATATTTGCCCTGTGGCGGACAGGATAATCATAGCCAAAGTCATTTTTCTGACAGTCATACGCTGACGCAAGGGCAGAACCATATTGAGCAAGAGTCCAAGCCGAAAGACCTTTATCTTCTTTATCTTGAAGAAATTCAGGCACATACTTTTTGCAATCCGCAAAGGTTTTAACATTCTTATGATTTGCAATAGTCTCAGCGATAAATTGCTTACATACACGTACATAAGAATTAAATGTAACAGTGCTATAAATGCCTCTTACAGTTGCAGAGTTTTTACCAGCCTTTCTAGCAGCTTGTTTAGCCTCAAATTTGGATTCGCCAAACTTCTTTTGCTTATTAAGTTCTTTTAAACATTGGTGTGTAATGTTGGACTTTTTACCCATTTTGCACCTCCAATCTTGGAGATAAGTGCTTATGAGTAAAAGTTATTATGCAACAGCAAATTGCTTAGATACCCAATTAAAAATCAGGTTAGAGATTTTAGAAATCATTTCCAGAGTTGATCTTAATTCTTTTAAATCCTTACTTCCCCAGCTCGCTATATACCCAAAGGAATATTCTTCTGAGGATAACTTTTCTATATTTGTTTCATTCGCAAGCATTTCAATAACACAGTAAGCACAGCTTTCAGCAACTACTTCTTTCGTGTCGCGATCAAAGTCTTTCGTGTGTTCCTTAAAAAGTGTCTCCTGATAATAATGGCTATATTCATGGATAATGGTTTTCAGCCTATGTAAAGCCGAAAGTTCTGGCTTTAAACATATCTCTTTTTTGACAAGACTATAATAGCCATTTGCATCAGTGTCTGTTTTGAGGTCGTAATCATAGCTGATTGGCACCTCTGATGTTGCAAACAAACAATTAATCAATTTATTCAGTTCTGGTGTATCAAATTCTAAATTCTGTGTAAGCTTCGGCAGTTCATCGCCAGTCGTCTGACTCAGATCGAAAACATGTCCAATTTTAAAATAGAGTTTTCGTTTTTCAATCTTCCTTTTATACTTGCTTCCGTCAGGTCTGGTACATTCTTCCTCTTCCCAGTACTTTTTGGGAGTAGGAACAAGTATCTGGATGCCTTTAGAACCTTTTTTGACGATTCTGTTGAACTTCTCCGTCCAGTCCTTATAAGACGCTACAAAGCTGGCTTTTGGGCATTGCATCAGAATAAGTATAGTATTATTGAAACTGTAGTTATGGAACTTGCTAAAAGTCTCCAAATACCTTATGTAGTTTTCTGATGTGAATACCTCTTTTACGCCGTTTTCGAGATTTTGTAAAATCTCTTTCATTTGTTGTTGCCGCTCTTCGAGCGTTTTTTGAGTATACTGTTTACTCATAATTTCTTTACCTCCTGTTTATTTCCCTAGATTCGTTAAAATCTAAAGCATGGTCAGGGTGAGCCTTGTGTTATCTATTACCATGAGAATAGATAGGCTTGTGAAAAAATAAAATTTACGAGTTACTTTATATGTACACATTTCTCAAAAGAAACATGGAGCATATCTTTAAGAAGCACATGGCTCCTTTATCTATATTAAGAGAATCTAATTTTGCGTAATACAAAAAAGACCTCGTTAAAAATTGTAGAGGATAATTCAAATAGCTTTTGCTATTTGCAGATATTTAGTTGACTTAATCAGGGAAAAAAGATAAAGCCTTAGATCTGTAATCCTGCCTAGACTGAAAATCCTTCTTGCATCTGTCTCGACTGTTACGAGCTAGTTCAAGGATATAGACAATAACTTTAGATTCTTGAAAAAGAATACCTATCACTTTTTTGTTGACGAGCCTCTCACGCTTCGTCATCCCTCTTGCTACTGTCATGACGAATACATGCTGTTTTAGGGATATATTATCTTACTTAGAGCTTTTGTAATAAAAAAGCATCAATTAACTTATGATTTAATTTTATAAAAATATTTAGTTTTTGTCAATAGTACATAAATTAATTATATAATAAGCATAATAATTTATGCAAGTTTACTAAAATACGTATATGTATATACGAAATAAAGATAGCCAGCAAATTGCTCTGCTGGCTGGAAACTATTGATAGTATGGATTTTGGAAAGGATTCGTGTATGTAATCAATGCATTTTTTATTAGATTTTTAAATCTTGCTTCTTCATTAAGAAAACATTGTTTACAGTTTTTTAAATAAGGATTAAAGAATGAGCAGTTAGGGCAATTCTGTATAGGTGTAATATCATTGTTGAATATTTTCAGTATTAATCTATATGCACCAGCTAATGTATAAAGGTTTACATTTAATAAATTTTTTAAGATTTCTATTTTCTTATCATAATCATTGTAATTCAGAATATCCACAAAGACATTTGGATGTGTATAGCTATTAGTTTTTGATGAAATAGTCAATAATTCTCTAGGAATATCTTCATTATACATTTGAGTTGCAATTTTATATTTTTCGTTAATAGTGAAAAGCTTTCCATTAATGTAAGGGCGATACTTTGGATTGTATCTTCCTTTTTTTGAATTAAATTCCATTACAGATAAATAGTCTTGATCGTTACTAAGGTTTACTAAATCAAGAAATGCTTCAATAGAATGGCGAGTATTTCGTTGAAGAACAGAAAAACCCATACAATCTAAATCAATATCAGCAGTGTATAACGAAAAGTAGTTTGCAGTAAAATCTTCTTTGATATAGAAAAAGAGCATGTATTCTTTTGTTCCTAAGATAGTTGTGTTAATATTTATCAATGCCTGCATTGAAGAATTAATATAGCCAAGAATATTATTATTGTTATAAAAGTCACGATTGAGAAATTGCATAACAGTCTATCCTTTCTAAAAAATTAGCTCAATTATATAGCGAAATATGGTTAATATCAAGATGAAATCATCAAAAAGGGCGGCAACGCCCATAATTGGGTGCCAGATATGGCACATGTATAAAAGACTCTTTTTGTGCAACCGAAAGCGTGTTGGTTATGAATTTACGCTCCCACATGTGTTAGTTGTTGTTTATTTTGCTAAAGTTTGTGCTTGACAGCCCAAACCTTAGAAAATAACCAACAACAGATGCTGCGCCCTTTATTGCTTCCAAAGGTCAGCATATATTTTTAGCAAAGCTAAAAATATATATCTTCCCAATGGAAGCAAAATCAAAATATATTCTCTTTTCTTTTTGTTTCCTGCTTACAGCGGAAACAAATTGTAAGAACAATAAAGCTATGTTATTATAGTAAATATTTCAGATGCTTAGTCAGGAGGATTCATCATGGAAGATAATATTTTGATGCGTGAAGATATAACAGAAAACGTTATTGCTATAAAAATCAATCAGGCATATAGAGAAAATATGACGGAGCTTGAGTTATACGAAGTAACAAGAGGGTATTGGAAAGTAAATGTTAAGAAAGCAGAAAAAGCAGACTATGTTTTTAGCGTCTATAAAGGAATGATAAAAGAAGTATACAAAGTAAAAGAATGGCTCCCAGCAGGCACGATCCCGAGACCGACACTTCCAGATGCCGAAACGCCAGCAGATAGATTTGAGTTTGTTGGAGAAATTGCAGAAGAAAATATCAGAGATAAATACATAGAAAAATCTATTGCAAACTTATATCGAAAGGGTGAAGCGAATCCTATAAAATATTTTTATACGAAATTATAAAAACGTATTGACGAAAATGTGTTTCTATAATAAAATTATTTTAGGTAGAGAAAAGGTATGGATTTTGTTTTAAGTTTTTTGAAGGACAGATCTATACTTTTTTTGTTGCCAAAATCACAAGCAAAAGAGGATATCCTCTTTTATTTGTATATTACATATACAAATAAAACCTCTCTTGCAGTCTATAATTTATTTGATATTGACACTATTATCCTCTATATAGATAGCGTAGATCATTTTAGTTGTATCGTGACACTCATACTAAAATGAAGGTGTTCGCTTTCTCATATATAAAAGTCAATATCAAAGTTAGATTGAAAGGAGATACAAATTAATCAAAAGAATTAATAAAATCGGCAAAGCCGTAGAGAAAACTCTTTCAGCGATTTTAGCAGCCTGTGTCTTATTTACATCTGTGCCTGTCAATGCTTTATCAGCAGGAGAAACGTACACAGAGCAGCAAACGCTGGATGACTTAAACACAGAAAACTCTAATAGTACGAACGAATCTAATGCCACTTCTGCAGAAGTGGCAACAGATTCGAATGCATTAGAAGAAGCATCTATATCAGACATATCCTCTAATGATATAGAAGCAGATGCTTTAGAGCGAATGCTCTCTTCCGAAGAAAAATTGAATAATGAAATATCATTGCAAAGTGATAATACAGAAGATGAAGAAGAACCATCTACAGACAACTGGGAGCTTGGACTTGTTTTCTATGATTCTACTGTAGATAACGGAAAAACGCCACTTACTTCTATTGATTGGGATGCTTCAGATGGTGGATATGGAGAAGGTACTCCGAGAGTTATTACTGTTCAGATAAATTATAAAAATACTAATGCTGTAACAACTTATGAACCTGGGGAACTTGAGATTTCTATACCTAATTTGATTTATGGAACAAAACCAGATAATAGTTGGCAAGTAAATCATGTAAAAGATGGAGTTTTTTTGGATACATCTGTAATAGTAGGGGCTAATGACTCGACTCATACAGGTTACGACTGGAATTTTTCAACTGCATCTACACCTTCACCTAATCAGCAAACTTATAAGTTTACAAATGCTGTTTCGATCGAGGAAAAATCAAACTTTGAGGGAAGTATTCAGATTGAATATACAATAACTCCTCCGCAAGAAGGTGTTACCTATGCAAGAATAGAATCTGAACAATTTGATGATGAGTGTACTCATCACTTGAATAAAAGTTTACAAGCAGAGATAAAAAATATAATTAAAAGTAATGAGATTACCTTTAATTATATAAGGACTTATACTCATCCATGGCAAAGGAGGACTTATACAGTAACAAAGAAAGCAAACAAAATAAATTCTTATGATGGTTTGGGTGAAAATGCTGCTGATTATATATGGGTAAAATATAGTTTTGATCATAGTATAAAAGATAAAGACTTGAATAGATCATGGTGGTATCCATATATAAATACTGATAAGAAAGAAAAAGTTTATAAGGATGCTATTCCAGATGAATGTGTTGTTTATGATACTTCTGGAAACAAATTAGTATCTACAGGGGGAACCTATATCTTTCCAGCAACAACAACAGAGTTATATGTTGGTTATCCAAAAAGTATTTACAATGAACAAGATGGCACTTTAAATGTAACAAATAGTGTTGAATTATGGGGAACTTATAATGACAGAACAGAACAAGAATGCCTTGCCACAAATTCTGTGAGTCTTAATTTAGCTGAGTTTGATTTTATTTATTCAGGAAATTTATATGGAATAGATAAAAGTATTGGCTCATATTTAAGGTATCAAGATATTGTGAATAATAAAACTTATAATTATATAGAAAGTGAAATTACCCCTATTGCTTATTATACAGGAATACCAATGACTGTAGAGTTTGGAGATGACGTATTATTTGTAACTTCAAAAAACGGAGATATAGTTAAATTGGAGGATAACGAATATTATTTTTATTCTATAAAATGGAGTAATAGCTATTTTAAAAATGGAAATGGAAATACAATATCTTCTGGAAAATATGATTGTGAACTATGGGTTAGATATAAAAATTCTGATGAGTACACATTGTATGAACAATTCAAAAATGGCTATGGCGGGGATAAATCGACTTATAATCAACAGGGCTCTGGGAATTGGACATTTACAGAAGAAGATGGTGTTGTTGGATTTTATTTTATTGCTCATGATGTTAAAGAAGGATTAATTGGAACAGCCGTATATAATCGAAGTGATAAGAGATCTTATTATCCAATAGAAGCAAAGACCAAACTACTTAAAAAAGATATTCCAGAACAAGGGTATCTGTATAATTTTGATTATATTCAGGTTTATTTTAAGGATGCAGATAACAACTTAATGCTTCAAAATACAGTAGGACTTGATAGTTATACTACAAGAATTACAAAAGAAAAGATAGCGCAGTATGATTTGGAAACATATGGGCACTATATGCAAAGAGATACTGCTTCTGGTAGTTGGAGATATTTTAATGTAACTCAACCTACTTATGAATTAGAAGCAAAAAAAAGTTTTTCTAGTGTAACACAGGATTCTACTAATGAATTATTTTTCGGAGCATGTACAGTAAGTGCAGGTTTTGAGCCTGAAGTTGTAAAGGAAAATTACCCTGAACAATATGATTCAGCATATGCAGTAAAAGGATTTAGGCTATATGATTTACTTCCAATAGGTATGGAGTTAACTTCTTCGGAGGAAGAAATAATAAAAAGTTTGTCACATTCCAATGTTGAGAATTATCTTTTTTATGATACAAATTTTAATAAAATAACTAATGAAAATTTTGATTCAAAAATAAGAAATGAAGTTAAAATCACCCATAACTGGAAAGACACTGGAAGAACAAAAATAGAGATAATCGGAGAATTTGAAGAACCTATATATATGTTTAAACCATCTCCAAGCCAATCTTATACATGCTCTTTAAATTATACATATAATTATAATATTTCGTATGACTCATTTTTGGAATATGGAAAGGTGTGGAAAAATTATTGCTATGTGGATAAATTAGAATCTCAGGAAAAAGGAATTAATTTATATAATTCGATTCAAGATAATGGTCGTTACGATTCTGAAGCTTCTGATATAAATGAGAATGGAGATCTAACAGATAAGTTATCATATACTAGCGCGTCAACAACAATAAATTCCATAGTATCAACCCACCAAGATGTAACAAAATATGTTCAAACAGATAAAAGTAATTATTCAACTGGAACTGTAAAAGCAAGTCCTGATTCGGAATATACTTACAAACTGAGGGTAAGGACTGGTTCGGCTGATGTCACGAATTTTGTTATTTATGATTCCATTGAGAAGTATGTACAAGATCCTTATTCGACAGAACAAAGCTTTATAACAGCTTATGGAACTAAAGATCACTGGAATGGAGAGTTTTTAGGAGTAGATACTTCTTATGCTGAAAATAAAGGTTACAAGGTAAAAGTATATTATTCTGAGGATGAGCAGGCAGGAAATCTTTCAGAAGATAATTCATGGAAAGAGTATTCGGATTCTGTAGATAAGAGCAAAGTAAAATCACTTGCTTTTGAATATCTAAATAAAGAAGATGAATCATTAAAGGCAGTTTTACCTGCAAATTCTCAAACGTATGTGTTAGTAAAAATGAAAGCGCCGCCAGAAGAAATTAGAAAAATTTTAGCTTATAATGGATGCCGCACACAATGGCAGGCACTTGATGACTATGAGAACCCAGTAGATTTTATTACAGGGATAAATTCAAATATTGTAAAGGTAGGTCTTAGTGATTATTTTGATTTGACTGTTAATAAGACTTGGGATGATGAAAATAATAAATATGAGTTTCGTCCAGATAGTGTTGACATTATTCTTAAAAAATCAGGTGTAGAGATAGATAGAAAATCTATTACAAAAGAAAATTTATCAGTGACATTTACAGATTTACTTTTAGATGACGCTAAGTTTTATACTATCGAAGAGGAGCCGTTGCAAAACTATAAATCATCTATAGAATATAATGAAATAGAAGATTGCTATGAAGTTACCAACACATTAAAAGATGATGTATTTACAGATATTTCTGGAACTAAAATATGGGTAGGAGATAAAGAAGCTAATCGCCCAAAGAGTATTACTATAAAGCTCCTGAAAGACGGAGAGATTTATAGGACTACCACAACTAATGCAGAAAAAGAATGGGAATATATCTTCCCCAAAGTGCCTATCTATAATGCAGATGGAACAGAATGCGTTTATTCTGTAGAAGAAGTTCCTGTTGAAAAATATAGCGTTCAATATACGACTCCAAGTAATGGATTAGCTATTAAATTTGATAATCAGTTTAAATTTGAAGGAACAAGTACTGACTATATAGAAATTTATTATAAGGATAAAGAAAATAATATTTATAAAATGGGTAAATATGGTGGCACGTCTCTTGCAGGAAAAACAGTAAATGTTCCATCAAAAGATTTTTATATTTATTTCTATAGTGATGGTAGTGTTGTTTATTATGGATATAAGGTGGAGTCAATAATTCCTGCCAAGGTAGACGAAAATAGTATTACAAGAACAGAAGTAACAAGTTTACCAAGCGGAACATTAATTGAATTATCAGGAAATAATTATCCAGAGACAGAACATAATTATAAAAATAGTCAAAGATTGTTATGGCATTACACAGGATTACCTGACACTGAATTTAATATTATTAATATTTATGAGGGAGTAGATGCTATCAATCTTAGTTTTGTAAAAGAGGTAAAGGGAACAGACGAAGCCTTTGAAAAGCTGCAGCTTAAAAAGGATGATCTCTATAAGTTCCAAATATCTATGAAGAACAGAAATACAGGAAACACAATTTCTGTTCCAATAGATAATAAGAATACTGTTACTGTAAACGAAGTGCCTGTTGGTACATATGTGATTACAGAAAAAGATGATATGTATTTTGACTTTGTATCTATGGAAGCTCTTAATTCTGTAGAAGGTGTTACTTTTGAAAAGGTCGGCAACGATTATGTTTTGACTATAACAGAAAATGCCTCCGAAGAAGAAACGCTACAAATCAAAGTCAACAACAAAATAGAGTCAGATAGACCATATGAAGATAAAAAAGAGAGGGTAAATCTTTTCGATTGGACTTCTGATGAAAATAGCGAAGAAGCAAGTCTGTTATCAAGAATTGCAAACTTCTTCAAAAACTAATTGAAATAAGCCACAGGCGATTAAACCTGCGGCTTATTTTTTTGAATCAAAATTCGTTTATATAAGACTTTCAAGAATCCCTCCACATTATCAGCGGTGTAATAAGCTCCGTCCTCTGGCGGTTCGGAGAGCAAAAGCACAGCAGAGGTATTAGTGCTGCTACCGCCTTTATGAGTGCCAGTCACACGGACAGGATTGATATATTTCTTAGTAGGGGATGCCTCAAACGCATCCGATCCAGTTGTTATTCCTAAAATTTTGAATTGCTTTGGGTTATATTTGGCGATAAAGGTAACAGGTACACCCATAACTCCATCATAATCGGAGGGGATATCGGCAAGACGATTTACATTAATTGCATCGTAATTATCATAATGAGGGTATTTCTCAGGAGAAAAGGGAACTGTTAGAGCTAAGTCGGCAAATTCTCTTTGTGTAGGGATATTGGTAAACCATGCAATATTTCCAATAACAGCATACTTATGACCATCTGAATCTATTTTTGTAACGCCTATATCATAATCATCAGGGATTTTAAAGAACTGGTGCTGGTTATTGGAACTGATCCAGATCTGGTGGCTCTTTATGAGAGGAAATACATCCCTATAGCCGACAGCGTTTAGACTTCCGATAACAGCAAACCTCTTTTCGTATTTCATAAGCTGTGCGATGTATTCTCTAAACAGAGAAAATGGTGGATTTGTGATAATAACGTCTGCCTTTTTTAGAATTTCTATACATTCAGGACTTCTGAAATCTCCATCACCAATAAGGGGAGTTTTTACTGGCTCATCACTTCCTTGGCTTAGTTCATACTTATATGTAGGTTTTCCAAAGTCGTAATAAGTGGCTATTAGCTTTCTGATTCCAAATTCCTTAAAGTGTATCTTGAAGTATTTCCAGAAGTTAGAAAACTCTGGATTGTCACAGTTGCAATAAATAATCTTACCTCTAAAGCGTTTCTTATAATGCTGGAGTTCTGCTTCTATGTCAGAGAGCAAGGTATAAAACTCGTCATTTTTCCTCTTCTTTGAATCATTCAAATTTTTATTCTTTACCATATATATTTAATTCCTTTCTTTGTTTGGTTTTAGACACAAAAAAAGAGCATTGAGAAGTAGCTCGTAAGCTGCGCTCAATGCTCTGCATTGGTATTATTTAATTTTTGTGTTAAATAGATTGTATAATTTTTGGATGCCTTAAGTCAATGGATGCGAAAAGGCAGAGATTTTTGTAAAAATGGATTGTCAAAAAGCTAAATATGAAATATAATAGATATAAAAATATTTATATATGTTATATAAGTAAAATGAAATATTACGAAAGGGCAAGCACATGGAATCAATAATTGACAAGATGACGAACAATGCATATAAGGTTTTGAAGTATATGTATTCCTGTCAGATTAAGCTGCCAGATGGCACTAAGTATATTCCACTCTCCCAAGCGGAGATGGCTCCCTTGATCGGCGTAAGCACTATAACCATGAATAAGATATTTAAACAGCTAAGAGATGATAATTTGTTGCTTCCGATTGAGGGGAAAAGAGGAAAGTATGAGCTTACGGAAAAGGCGATTATCATTATAAAAGATATGGAAAAACTTGAAGATAAGATAGGAGAGATAGAATAAATGGGTTATCAATCAGAAGCACAACTTGAGGAACAGCTTATTAAGAAGCTCTGCACTTTGGGTTATGAGTTTGTAAAAATAAAAGACTATGATGAGCTGGTAACAAACTTCCGAAAAGAATTAAATCTTTTCAATAAAGATGCTCTTGAAAATAGAGATATGTCGGACACTGAGTTTAATCGTGTCATGGTAGAACTTACTGGAAAGACAGTCTATCAATGTGCCAAAATTCTTAGAGATAAGATTGTTTTGGACAGGGATGACGGGATCAGAATCTATCTGGAATTTATGAGCAAATATCCAGAGAATAATCATTATCAGGTTACGAACCAAGTAACTGTTGTCGGCAAATACAAGAATAGATATGATGTAACAATTCTTTGTAATGGACTGCCGATTGTACAAATTGAGCTTAAAAGGGCTGGTATTGATATAAAAGAAGCAATCAACCAGATCGATAGATACAGGATTCACAGCTATAAAGGGTTATTCCATTTTGTGCAGATATTTGTTGTGTCTAATGCTGTGGAAACAAGATACTTTGCAAATACAGATTCTTTAAAGATATTGAAGTCACTTACATTTTACTGGACGAATGAAATTAATGAGAGAATCAATAACCTCAATGATTTTTCGGCGGTATTTTTCAATCAGTCCAGACTGTCAAGGATGCTTAATAAGTACATGGTCATAAGTGATACAGAGCAGATACTTATGGTAATGCGCCCATATCAGATATACGCAACAGAAGCATTGGTAAGGAAAGCACTTGATACTAATTCTGGCGGCTTTATCTTCCATACAACAGGCTCAGGAAAAACTTTGACCTCGTGGAAGTGCGCCCAGTTATTATCACAGGAGGATAGAATAAAAAAGATATTTTTCCTCGTAGATAGAAATGATCTGGATACGAAAACCATTGATGATTTTAATTCTTATGAAGCCGACTGCGTGGATATGACGGAACGCACCGACAAGCTGGTGGAGCAGGTACAGGACAGGAATAAGAAGCTCATTATCACCACGATCCAGAAGATGACCAATGCTATAAAGAAGCCTAAATACCAAAAGATTATGGAGCAGTATAGCGATGAAAAGGTAATCTTTATTTTTGACGAGTGCCACAGAAGCCAGTTCGGGAAGATGCATGGTAAGATTAAGAAGTTCTTTACAAAAGGGCAGTATTTCGGCTTTACAGGTACACCACGCTTCAAAGAGAACAAGTCTCAGGATAGCAGAACAACAGCGGATGTCTTTGGAGACTGCCTGCACCAGTATCTTATCAAAGAAGCTATCTTTGATAAAAATGTACTTGGATTCAATGTAGAATATATCAGCACATATAAAGGTCAATATGATGAAGCCGATGAAACAATGGTGGAGGATATTGACAGGAAAGAAGTCTTAGAATCAGATGATAGAGTGGCTTTAGTAGCGAATCACATTATAAGCCACCACACAGGAAAGACAAGGATAAAGGGCAATAAATATACTGCGATTTTTGCTGTTTCCAGTATCCCTATGCTTATCAAGTATTATAACGAATTTAAGAAGATAAAACATAACTTCAAGATTGCTGCAGTCTTTTCTTATGGAGCAAATGATGAACTGGATGGAGCCGACAAGCACAGTAAAGACCACTTAAAAGCCATTATGGATGACTACAACAAAATGTTTGATACAAATTTTTCACCAGATACATATGACGGATATAATAGAGATATTTCAAAGAGAATGCAGATAAAGAAGATTCCTGAGATTGATATTCTTATTGTGGTTAATATGTACCTGACTGGATTTGACTCCAGACCGCTGAATACTTTGTATGTGGATAAGAATTTAGAGTGGCACACTCTTTTGCAAGCCTTCTCCAGAACTAACAGAGTGGAGAAGGAAACGAAGCAGTTTGGGAATATTGTCTGCTACAGGAATTTGAAGCGAAAGACAGATGATGCCCTGCGCCTGTTTTCTGGTGGCGGTGATATTTCGGAGATATTACTCAAAGACTATGACTATTATTTGGACAAGGCAAAACAGCTAATTGCAGAGCTTTTCAAAGTAGTATCACATCCAGAAGATATTGATAATCTCCAGTCGGAAGAAGAACAGGCTAAGTTTGTTATTGCTTTTAGAGAGCTTTCCAAAATGCTTTTGGTTCTTGAAACCTTTGTGGATTTTACATGGGATGACTTAGATCAGGTTATGACACAGCAGGAGTATGAGAACTTTAAGAGCAGATATTTTACAATACATGATAATCTGAAGAATAACAGAGACGCCGAAAAGGTATCTATTCTGGATGATATTGATTTTAGTATTGAGATTATCCAGACAGACAAAATCAATGTGGCATACATAATGAATCTTTTAAAAAATATGGAGAGGAAAGACAAAAAGCAGCGTGAAAAGGATATTAAACATATTTACGATGAATTGGATAGAACAGATAATCCAGAGCTTAAGAAGAAAGTAGATCTTATCAAACGCTTTATTGGGGATGTTTTAGTAGTACTTCCTGATGATGCGTCGGTGGAAGAAGCCTATGTTGATTTTGAGGACAAAGAGAGAAATGAAGAAATAGAAGCCTTTGCTAAGGAAAAGGAAGTTGATGCCGATAAGATAAAACAGATTATATCCGAATATGAGTTTTCTCATACTCTTACAAAGGATATGATTAAAGAGCAAATCCCTATGGCATTACCATTCAGGGAGCGAAGAGCATTAATACAGGCGATTATAGACTTTATCACACAGAATTGTGATAAATACCAATAGAACAGGAGAAACAAAATGGAATGTATTATTTCAAAATCCTCCATCATAAATAGATGTAACGAAGATGGAGGGATTCATTTGCTTTTCACAGACAAAGAAAAACCTTGTGAAGAAGCATACATAAAAGAATTATTAGATAGTGATGGCAATAAGTGTAGCAGATATTTCGTTGATTTAGATACAATCACTGAACTGGACAAGCTCGGAGAGAAGTATGATACAGATGTTTTAGTGACAAAGAATCTGGATTTTCCAGAGTATACTGCGCTTATCTTATATGATGAAGAAATCAAACAGGAGGATTGAAATGTCAGATATTAATGAACAGAAGAAATTAGCCAGTGAGCTGGCTGGAAAACTATGGGCAATGGCGAATGATTTAAGGGGAACTATGGAAGCATATGAGTTCAAGAATTATATACTTGGACTTATCTTCTATAAGCACTTATCAGATAAGACAGAAGCATTTTTAGTAGAAGCCTTTGAGCATGATGATATAACCTATGAAGAAGCATGGGAAGATGAAGAATTAAGAGAAGAGCTTGCAGATGATATGTTAGAGAGCCTTGGATTTGTAATGGAGCCAAAGTATTTATTTCCGAATGTAATTAAAATGGTAAACAGCGATACATTTACCATTGACTATATGGAAGAAATTATTGCATCTATTACAGATTCGACTATCGGCAGAGACTCGGAGGAAGATTTTAAGGGATTATTTGAGGATATGGACTTGAAATCTTCTAAGCTCGGCAGAGAATTGAAACAGCGTGGAAAGCTAATCGGAAAGATTTTAAAGCAGATCGACAGCATCAGCTTTGAAATGGGCGGTACTGATGTTGATATTTTGGGAACTGCTTATATTACGCTTATCGGTAATTTTGCTTCAACAGCAGGCAAAAAGGGCGGGGAGTTCTATACTCCTACGAATATGAGTAAGCTCGTTGCCAGACTTGCCACAATAGGACTTACGGATGTTTTATCAGCCTTTGACTGTGCCTGTGGTTCTGGATCACTTTTATTACAGGTAGGACAATTTGCAAAAGTGCGTAAGTATTACGGACAAGAAAAGGTCAGCAGTACATATAACCTTGCCAGAATGAACATGATCCTGCATGATATTCCGTACCAGAACTTTAACATTATAAATGTTGATACACTGGAGAATGATAAAGAGTTTGAAAATGAAAGGTTTACTGTACAAGTAGCTAATCCGCCATATTCTACAAAGTGGAGTGCTGATCCTAAGTTTATGGAAGATGAAAGGTATTCCCCATATGGAAAACTTGCGCCATCTTCTAAGGCAGACTTTGCTTTTGTACAGCACATGATTCACCACATGGATGAGGGAGATAGCAGAATAGCAGTTTTACTTCCGCATGGCGTATTATTTCGTGGAGCAGCCGAAGAAACAATAAGAAAATATATCATTAAAGATTTGAATTACTTAGATGCAGTTATAGGACTTCCTGCAAATTGTTTTCAGGGAACAAGTATTCCTGTATGTTGTTTGGTATTCAAAAAGGAGCGTAACGGAAATTCTGATAATATTTTCTTTATTGATGCCAGTAAGGAATTTGTGCAAGGCACTAATATGAATTACATTACAGATGAACACATTGACAAAATTATAAATACATATGTGAAAAGGGAAAATGTTGATAAATATTGCCATAAGGCACATATGGATGAAATAGAAGAAAATGAATATAACCTTAATATTCCTCGTTATGTAGATACTTTTGAGGAAGAAGAACCTGTTGACATAGCTGCCAACAAGCAGGAACTTGTCGAGTTAGAAGCTAAAGAGAAAGCGGCTCTGGATAAAGTCAATGCTTTTCTTGCAGAGCTTGGATTGTAAGGAGGTCTGATATTATGGCGAAACCTAAATTAAGATTTCCTGAGTTTACGGATGAGTGGAAAGAATATAGAATAAGCGAAGTTTTTGATAGGGTTGCTAACCCTGTAATAGTTGAGAAAAATAAATATTATAAGCAAATAGGAATACGCTCACATGGTAAAGGATTATTTTATAAAGAAGAAGTAACAGGTGAAGAATTAGGCAATAAAAGGGTATTTTGGATAGAACCTGATTGCTTTGTTGTTAATATAGTATTTGCTTGGGAAAGGGCGGTCGCTAAATTAACAGAAGCAGAAAGAGGAATGATTGCATCGCATAGATTTCCTATGTATAAGCCAAAAGATCAGGTATTAGATTTAGATTATATTACAGAGTATTTTATTACTTTTTATGGTCAAAAGATATTAATATTAGCATCACCTGGCGGAGCTGGAAGAAATAAAACATTGGGACAGGATGAGTTTTTAAAAAGTAGAATAAAGCTGCCATCTTATGTTGAACAGAAGAAGATAGCGGAATTTCTTTTTTCAATGGATGGTTTGATTCAAGTGTTGGAAGAAGAAGTTGCAGTCTTAGAAGAACAAAAAAAAGGTACAATGCAGAAACTTTTTAATCGTGAAGTAAGATTCAAAGCAGATGATGGGAGTGAGTATCCTGAGTGGAAGAATAAAAAGTTATTAGAGTTATGCGATTTGATTATGGATGGGGATTGGATAGAATCAGATGATCAAAGCGAATCGGGAATACGTTTAATACAAACAGGTAATATTGGGCTAGGTATTTTTCATGATAAAAGAAATAGGGCAAAATATATTTCAGAAGAAACTTTCAATAGATTACACTGTAAAGAAGTTCTTATAGGAGATATTTTAGTTTCGCGATTGCCAGATCCTGCGGGAAGATGTTGTATCGTTCCAGATGTCTTGAACAGTAAAATGGTTACAGCGGTTGATTGTACAATTATACGCATAAACAAAAGCAATTTCCATAAATATGTTGCTCAATATATGGGATGTGAAAAATATTTTTCTGATATTAGAAAAATGTTGGCAGGTGGAACGAGACAGAGAATAAGTAGGAAAAATTTAGAGCAAATTATAATTCCGACTCCTTGTTATAAAGAACAACAGAAAATAGCAGATTGTTTGATAGCATATGATGAAGCTATCCAGATTAAGAAAGAGAAGCTGGAGGTTTGGAAAGATATTAAAAAGGGATTATTACAGCAGATGTTTGTGTAAGACCTTATATAATGGAGGAAAGATAAATGGATATCACTAAAATGGGTGGTAGTAAAGCATATGTAAAATATTTTGCTATCGCGTCAAAAAATTATATTAATGTACCAATTAAAAATATAGATAAATTATATTTTGGTCATGGCTCAGAAGGTGGAGCGGGAACTTGGGGAAATGACCTCTTTCATTATTGTACGATAGATACATTAAAAAAGATTATGCAGAAAGATAAAGAGGAGAATATAGAAGCAAGATTACGATTTACCGATGTACGTTTTTTAAATGATACAACAGAGTTCACAGAAGCAGTTAGATTGTTGAAAGATACAATAGAGAAAAAAGAAGGGAGCATAGATAAAGAACTATATGATATTTTAACTGATGAAAAAATTTATGATGAATTGAAGGAGGATTTTCAACGTTATCCTTTTAGAAGAAAAATAGATGATAAGAGAGATATCAAGGATTGTATTAACCCTATATGTAGAATTTATACTTGCTCTTTTTCTATGGAGTGTGATTTGCTTCCTATGTGGAATTATTATGCGCAGGGGGCAGGAGGCGTATCTATAAATTTTAATGGATTAAAGGATTATATAAAAGTAAATGACGAAGATGATAGAAGAAGGAAAAGAGAAAAGGTAAAATTACTTTGGGGAAAAGTCTGGTATACAGAAGAGGAGAAAAAGAAATGTATTGAAGCACTTTTGGAAGATATTGCGGAACTTTTCTTAATGATTCCAGATAAATTGTGCAGAAAAGAGATGGTTCAGACTGACATTGTTAGTGCAATAAATAATATGCGAATTTTTATGAAGAATGAAAACTTTTCAACGGAAAAAGAGTATAGGGCGGTATTGATTGTTCCAGAGGATAGTATTCGAAGTGGAGAATTGCCAAAAAAGTATAAAGTTGGGCACTTTGACAGAGGAAATATTATTACTCCATATGTTGATGTACCATTTGCACCAAAATGTATTGAGTATATCGTAGTTGGTTCAGGGATGGTAGGAGATTTTTCTCTTATAAAATTAGGATTAAAAGATTGGTTGTTACAGCAAGGATTGACTGATATAGAAATTTATCGGTCTAATGTGCCTATAAGAAAATATTAGGTGCTATTTGTGGTTTTGGCAATTTATTAAGATGAAATATAAAAAGTTACTATAAAAAATTCTATGATTAAAGCAGTGCTTGTTTATATAGAAAAATTTTAGATATAATTTCCGAGCGGTTCTTATTTTTAACCTTTATAGAAGTTTCTAGTTCGGAACCCCAGTGGGTTTATATATCAAAGCATTTAAAGGCATCAGGAGAAATCTTGGTGTCTTTTTTATTTGACCTGGGCAAGTCATAAAACTGCTTTGTTTTTTTGTGCACAATTTCAAAGAAAGGCGGTGATTCCATTGCAGAATCTACGGTAGCTGTGCCTGAAACAGCAGATTGCAACTGAATATGGAACCTGATAAAAATTCAATCAAAGAAAAAGGAGACTTACACTATGAAAAATTCAATGAACAACGGAGCAGCGAACAACAATTCAAACAATGCAGGAGGAAGAATCATTATGACAAACGGAACGATTAAAACAATGGAAGCATTTGCAGATACAGTAAAGAGCGTAATGGAGACTATCTATAGCGACGGCTACCGTATCAGTGTGGAGCCGATAACAAAGAACAACGGTACACGCTTTACGAGGCTTGCTTTTTACAAAGAAGGAATGAACATCTCTCCCGCTGTTTATCTGGACGAGCTTTTTGAAGCGTACCAGAACGGCTTGACAATGGAAGAGGTATGCACGAATGTGGAGATTATTTATGAGCAACATAAGCCAGAACAGGACTTTGACAGCACAATGCTTAGAGACTTTAATCAGGTAAAAGACGTGATATGTTTCAAACTGATAAATGCAGAGAAGAACAGGGAAATGCTATTTGACACACCTTATATCCCCTATCAAGACCTTGCAATCGTCTTTTATGTTGTGGTAGCAAAGAACGAAAGCGGCACAGGTACAATGTTTATCAGAAATTCTCATATGGAGATGTGGGGAACTGATGTACATACACTCTATTCTATGGCTATGCAGAACACACAGCGTATTTTCAGAGGAAGAATACAGCCTATGGGAAGTGTGATAGCGGATATAATGGAAAGAAAGTTGGATGCAGAGGATTTCAACGAATTTTATGATATGGCAGTAGATATGGAAGAAATAATGCCGATGTATATTGCGAGCAATTACGAGAAGCTCAACGGTGCAGCCGTTCTTTTGTATCCGAACCTCTTAAGGAATTTTGCGGAATGTATTGGTTGTGACTTCTATATCCTGCCATCTTCCATTCATGAAATTATTTTTCTGCCTGAATCGGCAGGGGTAGGTAGTGAGAGCTTAAAAATGTTGGTTCAGGATGTCAATGCTACAGAAGTTGATGATGAAGAAGTTTTATCCGATAATGTATATTTTTACAGCAGGGCATATGACCGTGTGGAAATGATGTAATCCGCAGAGGTCTTATTTTTTTGCCTATTTTTCAGAGAAAGGAGATGAAAAAAGATGGAGAACTGTTTGCTGCAGGGGAGGTTTGTCACACCTGAAATGCCAGGGGTATGTGTGAAGTGCGCCCTGTACCTAAATACCTGTCTGCCAGTTATTGAGGGCGGCGGGTATCTGTCAAACGCGGAGTGTGATATGGTTTATTGCGAATTTTGCCAATTTTATGAACAGTGCGGAGCGTAGAAAGGAGAATCTTATGAGAGATAATGTTTTAAAACGGATGGAGCAGGAAGTAACGGATTATCGGGAGTATCTGGTGTCGGAGAAGCTGACAGCAGAGCAGATTATGGAAGAAGCCTATCAGCTTGTGGTAAAGCAGGGATTGTATTATGTCTTTGCAAACCATAACTACGGCAAATTATCCCCAGAGGAATGGAGCTGGCTGAACCAGCAGGAACATATTGTTGATTACTTATATTCCTTATGGATGGGGAACGGTATGGACTTAGCGGAGGAATTTGCTGAAATCATTTACAGCGAAATCAATCTTGATATGGAGGTACATACAAATGAATAAGAAGAATAAAAATCAGGAGAAAATACAAGCAGCCCTCACCCGTATTGAAGAAGGTTTGGACGCCATCAATACAGACGAGGACTGGCTGAAATACTTATCTTTTCAATCTCAATTTTACAACTATTCTTTCAGAAATACAATGCTTATTTACATACAAAATCCAGAAGCGAGCTTCGTTAAGGGCTATCGAGCATGGAATCAGCTTGGACGGTATGTAAAGAAAGGGGCAAAGGGGCTGGCTATTCTAGCCCCCTACTACCGTAAAGTAGAGGATTTTAAGGAGCCTGAAAATAAATCAGAGTATCAGGATTCCGAAGGCGAGAAAGTGACAAGGAAAGTCATTTCTGGGTTCCGAGTAGCCTATGTTTTTGACATTGCTGACACGGACGGTTCAGACGAGTATTTACCTGTTCTGGTAAAAGGGCTTGCTGGGAACAGTGAACAGGAGAAGGAGATTTACGAGAAGCTGAAAGCATTTATTTCTACGGAGCATCCAGTACAGGAAGTGACGGGAACTGCTTCAAAGGGCAGTTATAATCTGGAAACAGGAGTTATCTCTGTTCGGGCAGATGTGGAGTATTTGCAGAAAATCAAGACAATTCTCCACGAGTACGCTCACAGTATTGATTTTGCCATGCATCCAGAGGAAGACGTTAGCAGGAACCGCAGGGAACTGATTGCGGAGAGCGTTGCGTTTGTGGTCAGTATGCGTCTGGGGCTTGATACTAGCCGTTACAGCGTCAGCTATATTAAGAGCTGGCTGAAAGACAAGGATGAATTGAAAATCGTTGCAGACACTGTACAGAAGGTTGCTGCAAAGATTATCAACAGTTTAGCGGAGTCTTCGGATTCCGCTTTTTCTGATTTAAGGGAAGAAAGCGAGGATAAAGACAATGAGTAAGGCAAGGAAATTAAAAGAAAATGTGAAGTTTGAGTGTGTGGATGTAATTGATATCATGGGGCGTGTTTTGGATGTGCATACAGAGCACTACAGGAGCGATTTTGGCATTGACAAGAAAATTCTATGGTCGGCATCGGTAAAGGGGGAACGAAAGGACAGGACTTATGTGTGGATGTGCAGGAAATCAGGAACATGGCTTTTACGAGAGCGTGATGTATATATCCGTGATACAAGGGAAAACAATACATTCCGCTACTATCTGGAACAGACATCAGAACCAGTGATTTTGTTGATTGTTGAGGTTACAGGATATACAGCGCATACGGTGACTGGAAATATTTGTACGGTGGATTACAGAAAATATTACGACCACGTAATGAAGGAGCTGTTGCCAGTAGAGAGTATTGTCTTGACCTATGAGGGCGGCAGTAAGATATTGGAGCCAGGAACGGCATTTGACGGTTATCCAGATTGCAGGTATGGGAAATTCCTTTCGTTTGAATATCAGCCGCGCACAGATAAAAAACTGAAGGAAATCCTTTGGAACGAGCGGTATCGCCGTGACCATTTTGATAGTGGAGACGTAGATAGTCTTATGGAAACTTTATCATTGGTTTAATAGAAATCTGATACAGAAATACGGGCGGGGGTACTACTCTCCTGCCCTTTTATCATTTTAAAGGAGGCAAAGACATATGAATGCAAATATTTTAGTAGAGACAAAGGATTTATCAAGAGAAGAATGGCTTAAATATCGCAAACTGGGGATTGGAGGAAGTGATGTAGCTGCTATTTTAGGAATCAGCAAATGGATGTCACCGACTGCTTTATGGCTGATTAAGACAAATCAGACGGATGATATTGCAGAAGAAAATGAAGCTATGCAGTGGGGGAATATTATGGAGCCTGTTATCCGTAAGCATTTTGCGGAAGTGACGGGAAAGAAGGTAGTGGAAGTACACGCTATGTTACAGCATCCCAAATATCCATTTATGCTTGCGGATGTGGACGGAGTGACTACGGATGATAAAGGCAATCCAGCGATACTGGAAATCAAGACTGCCAGTGAATTTAAGCGGGGAGATTGGGAAGATGGTGTGCCAGCGTATTATGCGACACAGGTTCAGCACTATCTTTTTGTTACAGGCGTAAAGAAAGCCTATGTTGCGGTGCTGATTGGAGGCAATTCTTTCAAGGTTTTTGAAATGGATGCAGACACGGAGATACGCAAGATGCTGGTTGCTGTGGAGAAAGATTTCTGGAACAAGGTGCAGCAAAAGATTCGTCCTGAAATAGATGGTTCAGATGCGGCTAAGAGCCTGCTGGATAAGATTTATAAAGGCGGTAAAGAAGAACAGATTGTACTGCCAGAAGAAGCAATTGAGTATGTTGACCGTTATATTGAGGCATCCGCAGAGGAAGATAACGCAAAGGCGAAGAAACAGGATGCAGCGAACCATATTAAAGACATTATGGGTGATTACGATTCTGCAAAATGCCTAGGACATACCATAAGCTGGAAACCTGTTACATCAGAGAGATTTGACAGCAAGGCGTTAAAGGCAGCGGAACCAGAGCTTTATGCGAAGTATGTGAAAACCAGCGTATCACGTAGATTTACATTAAAATAACAGGAGGATTGCGAGATGAATAAGAAGATTGATTTGAAAGCATTGTTAGAGAGCAAGATGGGAGAGATTGAGCCAGCAGAGGATTCCAGAACAGCCATAGAGGACGCAGAAATGAACGTACCTAAGAATCTTATGTTTGATGCGGAAAGTAGCGAATTTAAGCCAGAAACGAAGCCTGTAACGGCATCAGGGGCAAGGGGATTGACGGTCGAAGAAGCAAAGACTTTTAATGATGAAATGAACCGTTTTATTGAGAATGTCCTTGTGGCAGGAACGGATTACGGCGTGATACCGCATTGCAATAAGCCTACGTTGCTAAAGAGCGGTGCTGAGAAGATTCTGAACTATCTGGGGCTGATTGCCAGAACGGAGATAGTAAACCGTGTGGAGGATTACAATGTGGGCTTTTTCTCCTACGAGTGTAAGGTATATCTGATTGACTACAACGGTGTTGTCAAAGGTGAAGGAATCGGCATCACTAATACCAGAGAGGGCAGGTATGCCAAGAGCAACGGTTACGCCGTCCAGAATACGGTGCTGAAAATGGCTAAGAAAAGAGCTTTGGTGGATGCTGCCTTGAATGTCGGGAATTTGTCAGCAAGGTTTACGCAGGATATGGAGGATTTGAAAGACCTGAATCCAGAGCCAGATAATAAGATTGGTAAGAATCCAGAGGACTTGAACCCGAAGACCGCAAAGCCAGTAGCAAAAGAGAAGCCAGCGACTAAGAAGCAGCTTACTCTTCTGGAAAAGTTGATGAAAGAGAGCAATTCGTCAGAAGTGGCTATGAACCGTTATGTCCAGAAAAACTATGGAATTGACGATTACCGCAAAATTAATACCCTTATGGCTTCAGAACTTATTGAGAAGTTCCAGACAGCAGCAAAGCAACAGCAGGCATAAACATATTTGATAATCAAGATATCCATAGTTGGTATCCCTCTTCCGAAAAGAAAGTAATATGATTGCACCTATTATTTTAGATGATATTTGATTGGGATTGTCTATACTGGCATAGAAGATTTGGTAGACAACCACCAGAAGGAAGAACTTGCTTTTCTTTATTACAATTAAAGTTATTTCTCCGTAAAGTGTGCTTTCAGGTTACATTTTGTGAATCTGGGGGTGTATATAGTAAAATATAAGAAGTGTCGCTGTACGGGAGATATGTTTTGAATGTCTATCCTGATGTCTCAATGAAAGGAAGTGCTTTTTGTGGATAAGAATAATTTTAATCAGATAATAGCGGAGAACTTGAAGGATATCCGTATTGGTAAGGGATGGTCGCAGTCATTTGTTGCTAGTCAGTTAGGGATTGCACAGCGCACCATTTCAAGAGCAGAGTGTGGGGTGAAAGTATCACAGCGCACTTTAAAACTACTATGTGGATTTTACCAAGTGTCGATAGTTGCCCTGTATAATGAAGCTATGCAGGAGCCTCAAAAAAATGCCCAAGTCGTGCCTGATGATGTGGCGGTTGCCCTGTTGACCCGAAATTCTTTTATCCACGATTTGGAGCGGGAGGTAATCTTACGGTACACGGCAAACATCCAAAAAGAATCCTTGATGATGCGGGAAGATATTGAACGGATTCTGCCAGAAGTGTTATCGGTAAAGAAATCATACTCATTAATGGATATTATATCTGCCTGTATGTTCGTGAATCAAAAGACAATAAGCAGGGTTCGTGATATGGCAACAGCATAAGTATTATGAGGGTACAGATTTATTTGTCTGTACCCTCACTGTTTTTAACCACAAAATTTTGGAAGCCTTTGCTGAAATCAGACATTATTGCATCTTTATGTGTTTTAAGTATATTGAGTTCTTTTTCATGCGTGGCAAATGCAAGGTCAAGGTGTGGCAGGACAGTATTTTCCAAAAACTGGTTAAAGCAGCGGTCAAGGGCGTACTCACGCTGCCCTATATTATCTTCCTTCAAATAATCAGGAAGCGGGGCTTTCCTTATTTTAGATATCTCAAATAAAGTATTAAAAATAGTATCGAGCAAATTAGAAAAACTTTCTGGATTGGATAACAGCAGTCGCAGGATTGTAATTCGGTTACAATCGGCGCAGGCAGGGCTGCTCCATTCATCTGTCAGAGATTCCTTTAGATTGTCCCAGAAATCGTCATTTAGCTTCCCCAGAACAGGGTCTTTGCCAAGAGTATTATATATAACTCTTTTGGCTTGTGATTCGCCCATCAGATAGTCATAGGTACACCCAAAAGCATCATGGTAAGCCTTTAATGTCGAGGCGTTACAGTTGGGGACGCTGTCAGAATCAAGTTCCATGGATTCCATTTTTGAGACTTGCCCTTTACTTAGTCCTGTTTTCCTAACGATATCGTCAACGGTCAAAGAAGGGGTATCCGTAAGGTCGTCAGTGTCAGCATAGCGGAATCGCTTGAAACGGTTAATATTCTCTTTAAAATATGTCGCTTTTTTCTTTCTTGGCATAACATGTCTCCTTTGTTCACGAATGCAGTATAAAATTTTAAAATAAATAAATTATAACTATTTTGTTCATTTTGATGAACAGATAAATCATATCAGGTATAGTGTTTTTTGTAAAGAAGAGTTCTTATTAAAAATTAAGAAAAGAAAGGAGTCGGCTGTTATGGCGAACGAAGAAATTAAAAATTTAATAAGGCAGAAACGTTTATTTCGTTATGAAGTAGCGGAGGCAATGGGGATTTCAGAAGGGTACCTGTCCACCCTGTTAAGAAAACCATTAACAAAAGAGATGGAAGAGAAAGTAAAAGATGCAATCAATAAAATTATTAGTCAATAGGAGGATAAGACAATGAAAAAAAGTGATATGAAAAGGTTTTTTGATGAAGTTAGTTTGTATTTAAGTTGGGAGGAGTTTCAGGAATGTATGATTAACCATACGGATAGCTATGAGGTATGCGAGGATAAATTAAGAACAGTGCTTTGCTGCTTTTCACAACAAGATTGCAGGGGGTGGGAATATTACAAAGCTATTTATAAGGATATCCCTGTACAGTTCAGAATGTCGCTGATGCTTGAAGTAGTTTACCAGTGCTATAGGGTGGACTATCCAGAAATGCTTAATTACATATCGGATTATATTTGGAAAGAAGAAACACCAGAATTGAAAGAGCAGAGGATAGCCAGAAACAGGGAGGTTTTAGGACGTAGGGTACGCAAAAATGGTCTTGTAAAACTGTACCGTGGCATAGCGGAAAACTTCTTAATGGAAGAGTATGCGGTTAGTTATACATTGGATAAGAAGATTGCTGATTTTTTTGTTGAACACCATAAGTTAAGGCATGGAAGCAGATTCGGAACAGTAATATGTAGGGTCGCTAGTATTGAGAACGTTCTCTGCTATTCCAATGAACGAAAAGAGAGAGAGGTATGCATAATTCCCTGTGTTGTACATGAACGAGAATATTATTATCCAATAGAGTCATGGGATGATATGCTATATGTGGATGAAGAGAATTTAATCGAAATGGTCAGTGATGTAGAATACGAAGCAATCATGGAAGAATTAGAGAAACAAGGAGCATAAGGAATCGTAGAAAATATGCTGCTGTATTTAGGCAGACAGTCAGATAGGCGGCGAAGTTTACCAGAGGTGCTGATGGGATTTGTCCGACTTTAATGTGGAACGGCAGCACAGACAAAAGGCAGGAAGGTAAGGAAGTGGTTATGGTAATTTTGATTTCTTGTAACCTTCCTGCCAATTATAGAGATAGCATTGCCTGGGTGTGTCTGTATAGTATAAGTATTGTTATGGGAAGGGTTCTGTATTTAATAAAGGAAATTTATTTCAATATCTGACAACACCAGTGTTTATAAGGCTTTCAGGATATGGTGGACACTTGTGTTTTATAGAATAGTGGACATTTTAATTTCTAGTGCAGGAGAAGCGTTATTATGTGATAGTGGACAAATTGCATAGCTGTATCAGGCAATCGAAAATAAGAGATAGTGGACAAAATAGAAAGGGGGCGATAAGGTGTGTCATTATGTTTACAGTGCCATACGCTGGAACTTAGTCATACGGTCAAACAAGATGAAGTATACGAACTTTGCAGGATTTATAACGTGCCATATTCCAGTGACATTCATATCCAGTCACCGAACATAGCTGGTATTAACGCAATAGAAATCAAAAGGAAACCAGTTATGAAAGCTGGCGTTCGGGTTCGATTTACTCATGATATGACGATACGGGTTAATGTCGGTAGGTTGCTCAACAGGAGCAATGTTTCAATGGCAAATCTTAAAAGGTCAGATGCAAAAGCTGTGATTGACAGGTTTGACAGTATACTAAGTAAAAAACTTCATCTTTCAGTGCAGAACAGCAATTCCGCAGAGTGGATGTTGGGTAGGCTAGATTGTGGGATTGACCTGCACATAGGAATAGACGAGCCAGAGGTTTTAAGGGCATATATGCGGTTGCTTCATAAAGGTTTTACGGAGAACTGTAAATGCGAATATACGCCGTACAGAGGTTTTGACAGACCAGAAATAAAATCAGAATCTATTACCCTTAATAACATGTCTGCAACGTTTTCTTACAATATCTATTATAAGGTTGGAGAATGGTTGAAAAAGCATCCAGCCGCACTTCAAACGGAGATAGACGAGATAAAGGATGTCATACGGATTGAGAAGCAGCTAAAAGGGAGCAGAGCGTTAAAGCAGCTTACGACAGATAAGAAGAGGCTGTCTGTTCTTCTGGACGAAAATAATACGTTTGCGCTTATGGGTAAAATTATAGCGGAGGTAAAGGAACTTTTCGGTTCAGGAGACCATGTTGTCTATGATGAAGCTATTCGTATTATAGAGGGCAGTTCTTATGGACAAGATGAGAAGAGGAAACTGAAATTACTATATGCCAGTGTAGATACCTTTGGCTATACTGGAACAATGGAAATTCTGATAAATCAATATGGCTGGAATGAAATAGATTGCAAAAAGTTGATGAACCAGTGTCGAAAGAAAATAGAAGCCTTGGGGATATCTATAGCAGGGCTGTCGTTAGCGGATGCGGAATTGTTAGGAAGGACACGCTTGGAAAGTGTTGCAGATATTTTACAGAAGCTATGGGATGCAGGAACTGTCAGGAAGTCTAAAAGAGCATTCGGAGGCATGAGATATGATGCAGTTCACGGACGCTGGAAAATTAATTTTACATATCATGATTCAGCAGGTGTATCACACAGAACAACGATTGCAGGCAGAAAAGGAGAAGCGAGGGAAGTTGTTGAGATGAAAGTATTAGAATTTATTCGGGATAACCTGAAAAAGAATCTTAAAGCTACCGCAGGAAAAAAGCAGGAACAGATATGTTGTATGGAGCTGGCAAAAGATGAAATACAAAGGTTTAGAACTACCATAACAAGGAAAGAAATGTTGTCAACTTTGGATGATTGTCTTTGGCAGATAGACAATCGTATAAAAAGGTTAGTACAGATAAATTGAAAAAAGTAGGAGGGATTAATTATGAGAGTTGATACTACAAGGATATGTAATAATGCAGGTAATGAAGCAGTTCATGATGGATTGTGTACAGAAAATCATATTGATGTGGATATTCAGGTTGCATATCTTAATATGTTGCATGAGCAGGGAATATTATCAGATAATCTCCATTCAACTGCTTTATGTAAGGTAGTAGAGGGAGTGAGTTGATGAACGAAAAAAGAGCAGCAATCTATCATTTTACAAATGGTAGCGCAAACAGACCTATTATCTATCTTAAGGAACTCGAACGCATTAAACAGTTTGCGACTATAGTTGGATATCCAGATGCAGAGGTGTATCTGGATAAATCTCTTAGGAAGAAAGAACAGATACAATTACAAAAGTTGTTATTTGAAATGAATAATTATCAGGCTCTTATTATGAAGGATTTCTACCATTTAAGAAAAAATACAGGGGCGTTTATGAGTGACCTGATAGCACTCGGTAGCCGTGGTGTGAATGTTTATACCTTAGAAGACGGAAATTTTAAGCTAGAGCAGGCACCATTTGAACAATCATTACGAGTTGCAATCTATTATTGCGGTCTGGGAATTGTAGGTCGTTCCATCGAGTTGCAATTTCAGATTATGGAATATTTCATACAAGTCTGTACAAAGTGGAAACTAATAGATGAGTACGCTGATATTTCAGGAAATAAGGTAGACGGAAACCAATTACAGTTGCAGGAACTTATCAAGAACCGTGATAAATATGACATTATTCTGGTGCAGTCTTTTAATGACATCCATTGGAGGACTGCCAAATTCTGTAAAATCAGGCATCAGATACAAAAGGATATTTATAGTATGCATGAAGAAATGTACTTAAGGTACGAAAAGGAGGTAGGGTATGAAGAATAAACCTATTACAGAAACTTTTCTATGCGTCGAATATGCCAGAGTAAGCACGGCAAATGAAGGACAGAAAGAAAGCTGTACGAATCAAATTAAGCTATGTGACGATTACGTTATGAAGCATCCAGAATTACGGGTTGTGGAGCGTTATGTTGATGATGCACTAACTGGCGGCAATGATAATCGTCCCGAATATCAGAAATTATTGTCGCGGATACGGCAGGGGGATATTAGATATATTCTTGCAAAAAGTACAAACCGCTTATGTCGTTCTACAGAGGTTGATGGTCAGCTCCAAAAGATATGCAGAGAAAATGACGTTATGATTATTTTTGTTGACGGAAATCAAGTATTTAATCCGTTTGATGGTGATGCTGTTACAATGCATTCAATACAGATGATATTTGACCAGCAATATATCTATACTCAATCCAAGAATGGAAAAATTGCACATAAACAGAAGTGTGAAAAGAGAGTATTAGATGCTACAGATGTTAGATATGGATATGAATGGGATTACAAAAATCATTGTATGGTCATCAATGAAGAACAGGCACGTATGGTTAGAAAAATGTTTGAATGGTATGTTTTTGGCGGTCTGGGAGTGACGGAGATAGCAAGAAAACTGGCAGAATATGGTGTGTATGGAGAGAAAAGCGGAAAGATTTTGTCTGCTAATACTGTATCAAGCAGGCTGGCGGATTCTTCTTATAAAGGAGTATTTTACATAAATAAAAAGGGTTCGAAGCTGAATATCGGTGTTGGTGCTAAGAAGATTCGTTATGACAGACCGAAGGAAGAATGGGTTGCGGTATCTGGACCTGCTATTGTATCGGAGAAGTTGTTTGACCTTGCGCAGCGTGTCAGGGAAGAACGTTGCCATATTTACGATAAACCCAGTAAGGAATCATCGCAGGCACGGTTCAGAGGAACTCATTTATTTGCAAGTAAGGTGTTTTGTGGAGATTGTGGTTCACAGTTTCATTTTAAGTATTCTGACAGAGCTAAGACCATTGGTGAGTATAAAGATTGCTTTTCCAAATATAAAAAGACTTTAGATTCGGTATGTCATAATAAAAAATACAACAGGATTAGAGAAAATACGTTAAAAGGGTTATGCCTATATTCTATCAATGAGTTTCTTAAAAATCATGAGGAATGTATTGATAATATTGTAAAGATTATCAGAGAAGCAAGTAGAGAAAATTTGAATGATGATACACAAATAAAAATTTATCAAAAGAAGTTGCAAAAGATAGATAAAGAACTTCGGAAGAATTTAGAGGCATGGAGAGATGCCCCTGACCCAGATATGAAAGATGATTTCTTGAAGATGTATCAAGCAAACAAGGCGGAAAAGACGGCTGTTGAACAGGAAATTGCAAATTTAGAACATCAGCAAGTTTCGGTGGAGGAATTTGAAAAGGAGATACAGAGAATTAGGAAGAAGGTGGAAGGAATGAAACAAATACAGGATATTGACCGAGCTGTAGTGGAAAATTTCATTGACCGAATCATTATAAATAAGGATGGACGAATCAACGTCATATTGAAGTTTGATACTGCTTTTGAAGCACTGTTTAAAACGAAAGTTATTTCATATCTTGATTCTAACGGTAAGGCACCAGTTCTGAAAGATATAGAAATAGAAGAAATCAAGTATATTAAGGACGTACGGGAATTAGAGGAACTAAATGCTTCTATGTTGGTAAGTTGTTCTTACAGGTCATGACGGAAGCTTGAGCACCGGTCATGCCAACAGCCCGGAAGATATGCTGAGCCGTCTGGAAACAATGGTTCTTATGGGAATGGAGCTTCCCCTTCCGGCAATCCGCCGGCAGATTGCCTCGGGGATTGACTTGATCGTCCATCTGGGGAGACTTAGGGATAAGAGCAGGAAGGTGTTAGAGGTTACGGAGATTACAGGGTATCAGGATGGAGAGATTATGCTTCAGCCGATCTACAGCTTTGAGGAGACAGGAGAAAAGCATGGGAAGATTCAAGGAGTTTGGAAAAAAATTCATGGGCTTACGCACATCGGAAAGTTATTGGCGGCGGGCTATAAGGAGACGGAAAAAGGTATTAATGTCCGGTAAAGCAATAGGTGTTCTTATGTTGACGGCATGGCTTTATTACCGTTCGGGGTGGCCGCTTCTGGTACTGTGGCCTTTGGGCGTATGGTATTACCGGAGTCTGGAGATGGAGTGTATAGAGAAAAAGAAAAGTGAATTCCTCGTGCAGTTTAAGGAAGCGATACAAAGCATGTCGGCATCCCTGCATACCGGCTATTCGGTAGAAAATGCAGTGAAGGAAGCGCAGAAGGAGATGTTATTGATGTATCCGAAAGATGAGATGATATGTAAGGAGTTAAGCTTTATGGTACAGCAGGTATATATTAAGATACCGGCAGAGCAGATTTTTGAGGATTTTGCAAAACGGATACGTCTGGACGATGTCCGCAGCTTTGCCAATGTATTTGCGGCGGCAAAGCGGAGCGGCGGGGATATGATAGCGATTATACAAAACACGGTGAACCAGATTGGAGATAAGATAGATGTTAAACGGGAGATCGATACTCTCCTTGCGGCAAAGCGGTATGAATTTAAGGTAATGGCTGTAATTCCATATGTGATTATTGCATATATGATATTCAGCTTTCCGGAATTTATGGATTGCCTCTATGAAAATGTGATTGGGACGGGAGTGATGAGTGTATGTCTTTTGGTTTACCTGGCCGCATACGCGATTGGCGTAAGGCTGGTAAAAATCGAGGTTTGATATTAGTTATATTGGTGCTGATGTTTTCCGGGGGAATGGCGCTTTTGGCTGCGGACTTTGTACAGTCCAGAAAACCGCTTGAAGGCGGGTTGTTAAGGAATTCATATGGCTTCGGTCAGAGAACAGAGGAACTTGAGGTTTCCGTAGGGGAGAGTGACAGAGAGAAAATAGAGGTACAGGTGTCTGAAAGGGAGTATTCGGGGCGGGAAGCACAGCAGATGTTTAAACGGTGCACTGCGCAGATGGCCAAGCTCATACTTGGACGAAATGAGAGTTTTGACCATATTGAATCGGATATGAATCTGCTCACGGGAATTGACGGAGTTCCGGTGGAGATATCGTGGGAGCTGGATCGTTATGATGTAATGAATGTGTACGGGGAGATTCAAGAGGAGGAACTTACAAAGGAAGGTACATTAGTGACACTTAAGGGTACATTGACCTATAGTGAAAATCCGGAGGAACAAGCGCTTTATGAATGTGCGGTAATGGTATTTCCGAAGACATTAGGAGCAGCAGAACAGCAGGCGGCAGATATCGCAGAGACGATTGCGAAGGAGGACGAGCGGTCACAGACGGAAAGAGAGCTTGTATTGCCAAAAGAGATAGGTGGTAAACCACTGCTATTCTTTGAAGTGATGGACAGCCGGGGAGCTGTGCTGATGGCTATGGCTGTGCTGATAGCAGTGCTGCTTCTGGCACTTGATAAACAGAACCAGGAGGATGAACGGCAAAAAAAGCAGGCACAGATGCAGATCGACTATCCCGGGATCATCAGTAAGCTTACTCTGCTTCTGGGTGCAGGAATGACAGTAAAAAGGGCATGGAGAAAGATTGCTATGGATTATGAGGAAGAAAGACCCATCTGGGGAATCCGATATGCTTATGAGGAGATGAGACAGACCTGTAACGAGATGGACAGCGGAATCACGGAGGCAGAAAGTTATGAGAGGTTCGGCACAAGATGCGGCCAGCAGGCATATGTGAAGCTTGGGGCGCTGTTGTCGCAGAACCTTCGCAAAGGGACAAAGGGAATGAATCAGATATTACAGACAGAGGCCGCGCAGTCTTTTGAAGAGAGAAAGGCGAGGGCAAAAAGGCTTGGAGAGGAAGCCGGGACAAAGCTTTTAGTACCGATGTTTTTTATGCTGGCAGTAGTGCTTGTCATAGTAATCGTACCGGCTTTTATGTCCGTGCAGATGTAGATGATTACGTACTGCGGGATTAAAAAATCAGTTAAAAATCAGGGAGGATAATATATGTGGAAAATTTGGTGTTTAAAAAACAGGGTAAGGGAAGTTTTGACAGAGAACAAAGGGGTAGGGGTTGTAGAGGTTATTTTGATTCTGGTTGTTCTGATCGGTCTTGTCATTATCTTTAAATCGCAGCTTACCAGTCTGGTGCAGGATATTTTCAAGAAAATAACAAGTGAAAGCTCGGGAATCTAGGGTATGAAAAAGGGAGAGGTTACCGCGTTCCTAAGTCTTATTTTTATCCTGCTTGTGGCATTTATCGGAGGGATTATGGAGAGCGCTTCTGTCCAGATGGCGAAGAATTACCGCCGGACAGATATGAATCGGGCGATGGAAGCTGTCTTTGCTGAATACCAAAAAGAATTATTAGAAGAATATGATATCTTTTCGCTAGATGGAACATATGAAAGTGGAAAATATGCGGAAAAGATGATTAAACAGCGATTGGCGTTTTTTGGAGCGGGCAGTATGGAAAACCGTATTCGGAAAATACAGTTTTTAACGGATAACGGGGCTGAGGCATTCTATGAGCAGGTGGAATATTTTATGCAGCATAAATATGGAAAGAATCATCTAAAGGACAAACTGCCAATGGCAGATACGTGGAAAGACCGGGAGGAAAAGATTGAAAGTTTTAAAGAAAAAAGCCGAAAAAAAGCGGCGGAATTAGAAGGTCTTTTGAGGGAAGCAAGGGGTGAACTGCCCGGTCAGGACAATCCGATCGCCTATGTATCGCAGCTTAAAAGCCGGCCGCTTTTGGAGCTGGTTATGCCGGGGAACAGACGCGAATCCAATATGAAGCTTAATTTAAACGAGACCCTGGCAATAAGAAGCAAAAACAGAGGATATGGTAATTTTACGAGCACTGCGGCAGGCGGGGGAAGATTGTCATGGCTGGTGTTCGGAGAATATCTGCTGGAACATTTTTCTACGGCGGTAGATACGGGAATGAAAGGGGTATTGGATTATGAGTTAGAATATATATATGCTGGAAAGGGAAGTGACAGGGAGAACCTTGAGGAAGTTGCAAAGAAGCTGCTGGCGATGAGATTCGCATCTAATTATCGTTTTTTGCAGAGCAGTTCATCAAAGCGTCTGGAGGCTGAGGAATTAGCGGAAGCTTTGTGTGCCCAGGCAGAACTTACGGAACTTGCGGGAGTGTCGGCACAGGTTATCTTAAGTTCGTGGGCGTATGGAGAGTCAGTCGTTGATCTGCGGGCACTCCTTAATGGCAGCAGGGTGCCGCTTGCAAAGACTGAGGAAAGCTGGCAGTTGTCCATTTCAGGGCTGATGAAGCTGGGCGAGGGCGGTAATATAAATGACGGGCGCGACTGCAAAGACGGACTGCCTTATGAGGAGTATCTGAGAATGCTTCTTTTTCAGGAAAAGAGAGAAAGAGTCGGTATGCGTACACTGGATGTAATTGAACAGAATTTAAGAAAGGTGCACGGAGCAAAATTTTTTAAGGCTGACTGCTGTATCAGTAAGATAGAAATAAAAAGTACAGTTCGGCTGCGCCGGGAAATTACCTATCGTTTTCAGACCTATTACGGTTACAACTAACAAAATCACAGGAGAAGGAGGTGAAGGCAGATGCCCTCTTGGAGTTCTAAAACTCTTTTTATAATCAAAAATTTAAACATCCCCAAGAAATTCTATGAAGAAAGGAGAACGATTCGTTTGATGTTCAATGGTATACTCCCCACACGAAATACCAGTCTCATATGCTTTAAGAGGGCATCTGCCTTCACCTCCAAAAAAGGAAGCATTACCGTGGAGGCAGCTATGGCAGTTCCGCTTTTTTTCTTAGCGGTAGTTTGCCTGATGTATCTGATGGAGATAATGTCCGTTCAAACTGCCGTCCGATCAGGACTTCAATACGCAGGAAAGAATGCAGCACAGGATGCGTGTATGTCGGTGGTGCTCTCGCCTTCGGCGGTGAAAGCAGATGTGGTCAATGCTATCGGTGTAGAACGTTTGCAGCGCAGTATTGTGGCGGGCGGAAGCGGCGGGATTGACTGCAGTTCTTCCAGAATATCGCCCCGTACGGGGATTGGGGAGCTGTCAGCAAAATATAAGATGCGGATTCCTGTACCGTTATTTCGTATCGCGATGCTGTCTTTTGAAGATAAGATGCAGATAAAAGTATGGAATGGATACGAAAAGGCGGACTTTGGAGTAAAGGACGAGGGGATTGTGTATGTGACGGAGACAGGGATTGTCTATCATCGTAATTACCACTGTACGCATCTAGAACTGTCTATTCGTATGGTGCAGCCAGGAGAAGTAGAAGATCTTCGGAATAAAAACGGCGGAAAGTATCACGCATGTGAGCGCTGCGGCGGGAAAGGGGGAGGTGTCTATATCACAGATACCGGAGACCGCTATCATAGTTCTTTGTCGTGCAGCGGGCTTAAACGGACAGTTTATGCAGTCCCCCTTTCTGAAGCGGCAGGGAAACGGGCATGTTCAAAGTGCAGCAGGTGAATATTGCGGCAGCAGTTGGATGCCTTGGGTTGAACGGTCAGAGAAAAAGAAGATAAGAAGGGAGAAAGGCAGTGGGAGCAGGGCAGGTAATAAGCCAGATAGTCTGTCTGGGAGTGTTGATTATTGTATCGGTATTAGATATAAAATATCGGAAAATACCGATGAGGATGTTGGCGGTAATGATTATCGGAGCAGTTATTTACCAAGGTTTGTGCGGCAGGGAAGATGCCGTACTGATTGCCGGCGGGATTGCGGTTGGGGTTGTATTTCTGTTTATAAGCAGAGTGACGAAAGAAGGTATGGGGTACGGAGACAGTCTGGGAATATTGGGATTAGGGATATTTCTTGGGTTATGGAAGCTGGTGGAGGTTCTTGCGATGGCATTTTTTATGCTGGCACTGTTCGGTGCTCTGGTATTGGCAGTAAAAAAGATGTCCAGGAAATGCGCGCTGCCGTTTTATCCGTTTCTTGCAGTGGCTTATGCAGTCTGGACGGTAGGGGAGTTAAAAATATAGAGAAGCAGGGGTAGCAAGTATGCATGTACGTAAAAATCTTAAGGGAAGTATGACCGTTGAGCTGTCGTTCCTTATGCCGATTATTTTGCTGCTGATTATGAGCAGTATATTGGCGGCATTTTATTTCCATGATAAAAATGTACTGGCTGGAGCAGCGTACGAGACGGCTGTTGTGGGAAGCACAAAAATCAGGGAAAAGGATAAGGTGACGGGGGGAGAGTTAGAAGCATTGTTTAGGGAACGTGCAGGCAGAAAGTGTATTCTGTTTGCGGAAAGCAGTGTACGAGCCAGTGTGGGAAAAAGAGAGATCCGTATAAGGGTAACTGCATATAAAGGGCGCTTCAGAATGTCAGCCGATAAAAAAGCAGCAATTACGGAGCCGGAAAAATATATCCGGGATATCCGAAAAGCAAAGGAGAGAGCAGATGGAACGAAAGATTACCATTGAGGAAGCATCAATTTACCGTGAAGATTACCAGATGAAGATGCTTATGACTAATGAAATAGAAGGGATACTGTCAGTAAAAGGAAGGGGGGATTGACGGTGCATCCTATTATGATTACAATGTCAGCGGAAAGGTTTCCATGCAGGCGATGTATGAAAAGAATAAGATCAGCGGGGAGGAGTTGAAAATATTTTTGCGTCAGCTATTAGCTGTAATAGGTGAAACAGAAAAATATTTGCTTAATATCCACTGTATCCTGATGCGGCCGGAGTATATATTTTACGAAGACGGAAAATATTATTTTTGCTATTACCCTAAGGCGAAAAAGGAGCTGTGGGAGGAGATCCACAATCTGACAGAATATTTTGTAAAACAGGCGGATTATGAGGACAAGGAATGCGTGCGCATTGTATTTATTCTTCACAAAGAGACTATGACGGAGAATTACAGCCTGGAAAAAATTATTAAAGAGTGTATGAAAAAAGAGAAACAAGAGAGTCAGGATGAGATTGATGTAGGAATCAGGGTAGAAAAACTGTATGACGAAGAAGAGGATAAAGATGAAGAAAACGCAGATCATGAGCCAGAGAGTAAGTATAAGAAAAATCCGGGACTGTATACTACAGATTATGACAGTCTGCAGCATGACTGGATAAAGAAGCAGCATCACGGAAGGCTCATTATGGAAGAGACAGAGAATATGTGGACTCCGGTGAAGCGCTTTCTTAACCGGCGTAAAAAGCCGAAATGGGGGGATTGGGACGGACTGTATATTGAGGAAGAAGAGCTGTGAGAGGGGGAAAGCAGGGCAGAGTATTCAAAGGATTTTTGGTTGCAGGTCTTTTTGAGGTATGTTATTATTACTTTGTATAATATAGTTTAATATTTTTGGAGGATAGAATATGATAAGGGGCTGCAAAAGAATAATGTCTACAGCACTGATATTTATGCTGTGTATGATTTTGGGAATGACAGCATATGCATCGAAGACAACGCAGTCTGGGAAAGAAGGGGCTAAAGAGAAGGAGTTAACTGAAGAAGAAAAAAGAATGCAGGAGGAGCTTGACAAGGCGTATAAGATTCCGACGGAATCTAATGATTGGGAGGGATGGGAAAAAGGCCCCGGGACATATGGAGAAGCGGCCATTGTCATGGAGGTTTCAACTGGAGCGATTCTCTATGCAAAAGATATAGATTCAAAGCAGTATCCGGCAAGTATTACCAAGGTTCTCACCGCACTGCTTGCGCTGGAGTATGGGGAGTTGTCAGATGAAGTGACATTTTCCCATGATAGTGTGGCTTTTTTACAGCCCGGAGATTCTACCATAGGGATGAAAGAAGGGAATGTTATTTCCATGGAGCAGGCGCTTCACGCGACGCTGCTTGCATCGGCTAATGAAGCTGCATATGCAGTGGGGGAGAATGTCGGATGGAAAGCGGGGTATGATTATAAATGGTTTATCGAGCAGATGAACGCGAAGGTACAGCAGCTTGGCGGTGTTAATTCTCATTTTGCCAATACGAACGGTCTGCATGATGCCAATCATTATACATGTGCGAGAGACATGGCTCTGATAGGGAGAGAGCTTTTCCGGTATCCTGAATTTTTTAATATTGTCCAGACTCTGGATTATAAAATTCCGAAATCAAAGTTGGTGGAGGAGCATGTATTTTATCAGAAGGACAAGATGTTAAGGCCGGGAGACAGTAATTATTATAAATATGCGATTGGCGGCAAGACTGGCTTTACTTCGGATGCGCTGTCTACGCTGATCACGATGGCGGAAAAGGATGGGGTGCAGCTTGTATGTGTAGTGCTGCGTACTCACGGAAAAAATGTATATCCGGATACAACGAAACTGCTGAAGTATGGCTTTAAGAAATTTTCAAAGATAGATATATCAGGACTGGTGCAGTCAGATGATGTGGAGGAGGTCCTTCCTGGAGACAATTATGTGGTTGTACCGAAAGGAATTACGTTTGCTGATCTTGATATGGAGCTTATTCCAGATACGGAGTATGAAGATATGGCAACGTTGACTTACACTTATTCCGGGAATTATGTCGGCTGTGCGAAGGTTAAGCTTAGTGGGGCTTATCGGAATGCCCATGCTGCGGAAACTGAAGATTCAGAAGAAAAGACTGAAAAAGAAGGAAAAGATAAAAAAGGGAAGAAAAAGATAAAAGAAAAGACAGGAGTCTTTAAGATCCCGGGAGTATCATTTCTGTGGGAAAGAGCGAAAATGTCTGAAAAAAGTAAACAAGACAAGATGATATTGGCAGGAGCATGTACACTTCTGACGGTGTTGATCATAGCATTCCTGGCAATGATTATTCGATACCGAAGGCGTGTTCGACAGAAAGAGGAGAATGAAGATCAGGAAGAAGAAAAAAAGACAGGGGAAAGGGCGAGGTTTGAAGGCTATTTCTGATTATGGAGAGACTGATCATGGAGAATAAGGGGAGACATCAGAAGAAAGCATTAAATATGACTGTGTTGCTGGTCTCTGTTAATGTAATTGTATTTTTAGTATTATCTATGCAGGGGATGACCGAGGATGCGGAGTTCCTGCTTCATCACGGAGCGATGTATGTGCCTTATGTGGCAGAGGGCGGCGAGTTTTACCGTCTATTTACCTGTATGTTTTTGCATTTTGGATTTGAACATCTGATGAATAATATGATTGTTTTGCTGATCATCGGATGGAATCTTGAATCGATCATTGGAAAGACGAGATTTCTGCTTATCTTTATGGCCAGTGGATTGTGTGGAAATATTGTATCTGCATTATGGGATATCTCTGCGGGAGAGTATGCTGTGTCGGCAGGAGCATCCGGAGCAGTATTTGGTCTGATTGGTGCACTTCTTTATGTGGCAATCTGCAATAGAGGGAATATTGGTGATATTTCTGGCAGGGGAATAGTTTTTATGATTGTAATTATGCTGTATTACGGTTTTGTTAATACAGGTGTGGACAATGCAGCCCACGTCGGCGGGCTGCTGTCAGGCTTTTTCTTTGCGGTGCTTTTATATCGGAAGCGTAAGAGTAAAAGTCGTCAGACGGTTTGGAACTGACGTAACCGTGAGGGAACCTTTATGTGCCTTTGCGATACGGCTGGCGATAGCAAGACCGAGACCTGTCCCGCCTTTCTTATATGTAGTAAAAGGCTCGAAGATGTGCTCGAGCTGTTCTGCAGGGATGCCGCATCCATTATCAGAGATTTTTACACAAACAAAAGATTTTTTGCGGTTATCATTTGGTAGCTCATATACTTCCAGATAAATTTTACGAACAGTATTTTCGCAGGATAATACCCCGTCTTGTGCATTGTGCAGGAGATTAAAAAGCACCTGTCGGAGTTTTATGGTATCACACTTGATGTCAGAAAGCTTATCTGGAATCCTGGAAGAAAAGTCAATGTCTGTATCTGCAATGGATGCTGCAAAAGATAAGGAAGCTGTTCTGAAAAAAGATGCAGTATCTGTTGTGGTAAGATTTAACCGGTCGCTATTATTATAGGCTGACAGTTCTTCAAGTAAAAGATTGGTGTACTCTACATCTTTCATTAGCTGATGCCAGTATTTGAAAGTAGAAGTTTCGGGATGCTGTGAGGTGATGAGCTGTAAGGTACTGTAAATAAGTGTCAGCGGGTTGCGGATTTCATGGCTGATTGCACTAATCGTCATCTGGTGTGAATCGAGAAGACGTTGAAGAAGTTCTCGTTTTTCGGGACTTTCTTCCATTATCTGCTGTAATTTGTCGAAATCTGTTTCTGAAAACATAGTAACTACCGCCCTTCTTTTTAGAGAGTTTAGCACTGGCGGATAAAATAATCAATCAAATTTTAGAAAGATTTTCTGGAAAAGGAGAGAAATATGAAAGACGACAATTGTATTTTCTGCAAACTTGCTAATGGAGAGATCCCGACAGCAACACTTTATGAGGATGAGGATTTTCGGGTAATACTGGATGCAAATCCGGCTTCAAAGGGACATGCACTCATTATTCCGAAAGAGCATTATGCTAATCTGTATGAGCTTGATGATACTCTTGCGGGTAAGGCAATGATTCTGGCGAAAAAGATGATTAACAGGCTGACAGACGTATTGGGCTGTGACGGATATAATCTGGTGCAGAATAATGGAGAGTGTGCGGGTCAGACGGTTTTCCATTTTCACCTTCATCTGATACCGCGGTATAAGGATGACGGAGTTGGGATTGGTTGGAAGTTAAATGAATTAACGGAAGAGGACAGAGAAGACATACTGTCAAGATTGTAAGACATTACAAATACTAATGAGGAAAGACTAGTGGAAGGCAAAGGAATTACCAGTGAAGCAGATTCTGTTAGAAGTGTGGATTTTGATAAAGTATATGAGGAAAATGTATCCGCAGTTTATCGGACGGCATTGTGTTATTCTGGAGATGAATATGTGGCAGAAGAGATTACACAAGAAGTATTCCTCAAACTTTATATCAGCAAAGAAAATGTTAATGCGAATGCAGTCAGTACATGGTTAGTTACGACAGCAAGAAATATGGTGAAGAACCATAAAAGAGACAGGTGGCATGAGATTCCCAGAGGAGATATCTTTGAGGATGGAAGTCTGGAGTCACTTGTTGGCAGTACGGAAGAAGATATTATGGCAATATTGCATGACAGGGAATGCCATGGATTTGCAGGAAGGATATTCAGTGATTTGTATCAGATGAATGAACGTTGGTATGATGCGATAACGATCACATATCTTCTGGAAAAGCCACAGAAGGAAGTGGCAGAGAATATGGGAGTGACGTTGGAAGTTTTGCATAGTATGTTGTATCGTGCAAAGAAGTGGATACAGAGAAAATATAAAGAAGAGTATGACCGTCTAAGTGATACATAAAAGAAGGTGCTTTTTGCACCTTCTATTTATAAGATTATAACCTATGAATTATAGCATTAATTTACATATTAGGATTATGGCAAAGTATCAGGCTGTGACGGATTCAATTAAATCGATGATCGTGTCAATAGAATTCTGCTGCGAGGAATTTTTCATCGCATTGATGTACTGTTCACGATGTTCGTATAGATTGCTTACAGCGTTTAAAAGCGTCCTGTCCGTCAAAGTTTCTTCTTCCAGAACGATGCTGAAGCCCTGGCGTTCAAAGGAACGGGCATTCAGGATCTGGTCGCCCCGGCTTGCATTGGCAGAGAGTGGGATCAACAGATTGGGCTTATGTAACGCAAGCAGTTCGCAGATAGCATTGGCACCGGCTCTGGATATGACGATATCCGTAAGTGCGAAGAGATCTTTCAGTTCTTCTTTTATATATTCGAATTGCGCATATCCTTCAAGACCCTTAAGTGATGCGTCAAGCTTGCCGCGACCGCACAGGTGGATGATCTGAAAGGATTTCAAAAGCTCGGGGAGGATGGAGCGCACTGCTTCATTAACCGCGACTGCGCCGAGACTTCCGCCGACGACAAGAATTACCGGCTTGTCGGAAGTGAATCCAAGAAACTCCCGGGCTTTGAATTTATCTCCGGATAACAGTTCCTGCCGGATAGGCGAACCGGTGAGGATTGCTTTCCCTTCGGGAAGAAGCTCTAAAGTCTCCGGGAAATTACAGCAGACCTTTGTGGCTGCTGACAAGGAAAGCTTATTGGCGAGACCTGGGGTCATGTCTGATTCGTGGATGATCACCGGTACACGGCATCTTTTCCCGGACAGGACTACAGGGACGGACACGAAGCCGCCTTTGGAAAATATAACGTCGGGCTTCAAGATCTTCACAAGCTTCTTTGCTTCGTTCATTCCCTTGAGGACGCGGAATGGATCTGTAAAATTCTGGAGACTGAAATAGCGGCGGAGTTTTCCGGTGGCAATCCCATGATACGGGATGCCGAACTGCTCGATCAGTTCCTTCTCGATTCCGTTATAGGAGCCGATATAATGGATGTCATATTGCAGCTCCTTAAGCCGGGGAAGGAGAGCGATGTTAGGAGTAACATGGCCGGCGGTGCCGCCGCCTGTTAAGATAATACGTTTCATAAAGAACCTCCGAAAAGAAAATCTTTAACTACTACAAGTTAAACAGTTTATAATCTGCAACAAAAGAACTGTTACTTATATATTATACAATCTGATATAGATTGGTCAAGAGAAAGAGACGGGTGAACAGCCTGTTTTATGAGGTATTTTCAATGGGAATGCAGAAAGATGATTTGGAACAGGTAATAAGAGAAGACTTATACAGTGAGGCAGAAGCAATCCTGAGGGAAGTGGATGAATCTGGAACAGAGCAGATGTCCAGTGCTCTTAAAGATGATATCCGGCTTAAGCTGCAGAGTCGCATTGATACTTACGAAAAAGAACAGGTATACGCAGGGCTTTCCGAGAAAGACAGGGAAGCACTCATGCTTGGGCGCAGGCTGCAGGAGGAGCGTTCTGACGAGCACAAAGCCCGCAGGAAGAGGAGGCTTAGAGCGTATATGGCATCCGCAGCGGCAATATTGCTGGTACTGGGTGTTGGGATAACAAGTACAGGCGGGGCTGAGAGGATAGCCTCAGTGATCGAGCAGGTTGTTGGGGGGAGAAAAGTTGTACAGGTAGATTCTGATGAAGGGAATAAAGTGTCGGAGAGTGAGGATGAGGAGAAAGCATATCAGGAGATAAAAGATAAGTTTGGAATAGAACCAGTTAGATTGTATAATCAAAAAAAGGGTATGAAGTTTCTACAAATGGATTTTGATGATAGTTTGCAGGTGGCTGAGATAATGTTTCAATATGAGGATAAAAAGCTTTTGTATATAATTAGTGCGGGATATTATAATTCTTCTTTTGGATTTGATGCGGATGATGAAGTTATAGATCAAGAGGATATGAAGATTGAAGGAAATAATATCGAACTGACAGTATATCAAGTGAAAGGAACAAAAAATATTAAATGTTCGGCTCATTTTACGTATAAAAAGTTAGAATATTTTCTGCAAGGGAGTATAGAAAAGGAAGATTTTAAATTAATTTTAAAAAAATTATATTTTTTGTAAAAATGCCGTCAGTTTTTGTCGAGTAATGTGTCTATATATATGAGAGTTAGGGAGGGATGGAGGTAAAAGATGAAGAAAAAGAAAGTGAAGTCTATTGGTTGTATCCTGATGCTGGTGCTCTGTATGTTTGTTGTAAGTTTTGATGTGCATGCAGAAGAAGGCAGAAAGCAGATTGATGGTTCTTATCTGACAGATGAGAGTGAATCTATTGGCTACGCTACACAGATTGTCCGCGGAGTAGATTTGATGGCGGGGTATTCCAAATGTGTAAGGCTGGCTAATGGGAATCTCTATGTCGGCGGGACTACAATAGCGGAGCATACTGTGGAGAGAATTGGATTAGCAGTTGTTATTGAAAGGGCTAAAGAAGAGGACACTTCATGGGAAGGATATGAAAGTTGGATTGTTCGTGAAGAGAATACAGACCGGATAGCATCCAGTAAGGAGCTTAAGGTCGAAGGTGGTTATTACTACCGGGTAAAATGTATTCACTCTGCGAATGACGATGTAAGCAGTAGCTTTACCAACGGAGTATACATCAAGTAACCTGCTAGCCGTAATAGAGATCATCCAGTCGCTCTATTATGGCACCTCGGTATAATCTCAGTATGTTGAGTCTGCTGGGAAGACTGTGACAAGCATCGCCGCGGGGAATGGTTGTTGACAAGTGGATAACAAAACTACAGTAGAAAAAGTAAACGAAAAATTATGTTGTGAGACAAAGGAACCGTTGTATAGCGATGCAGGTCACAGTCTTCCCAGATGTAAGAGGAAACGGAGAAAAGGATGCCAAGATGGGGGCGTCCTTTTTTCATATTATTTAATATTAGTTTAATTTTCCAGTGGTAATTTATACATACTGTGGATAACAAGGTCACAAAATAACAAAAAAGAGACGGGAGTAGAAGATGAACCATTTAGAAGAACTTGAAGCAGAAGCAATCTATATTATGAGAGAAGTGGCAGCAGAATGTGAGAAGCCGGTTATGCTGTATTCTATTGGTAAGGATTCTTCAGTTATGCTTCATCTGGCGCTAAAGGCATTTTATCCGGAGAAGCCGCCCTTTCCTTTCCTCCATGTGAACACGACATGGAAGTTCCCGGAGATGATTGAATTCCGGGATAAGCGGGCGAGAGAGCTTGGGATAGAGATGCTGGAGTACATTAATGAGGATGGCGTAAAGCAGGGAATTAATCCTTTTGATCATGGTGCTGCCTATACGGACATCATGAAGACGCAGGCGTTAAAGCAGGCTTTAGACAAATACGGCTTCACCGCAGCTTTTGGTGGGGGAAGGCGGGATGAAGAGAAGTCCCGCGCAAAAGAGCGGATTTTTTCATTTCGGAATTCTGAGCATGCATGGGATCCGAAAAATCAGCGGCCGGAGATGTGGAAGCTCTATAACACCAGGATCAACCAGGGTGAGAGTATCCGCGTATTTCCGCTGTCCAACTGGACGGAAGCTGATATCTGGCAATATATCAAGAAAGAAAATATACCGATCGTGCCGTTGTATTTTGCTGCGCCCCGGCCAGTCATCGAACGGGACGGCAACATCATCATGGCTGCAGACGACAGATTAAAACTTCGGCCTGGCGAGAAGATAGAGATGAAGACGGTGCGTTTCCGTACACTGGGCTGTTATCCGCTGACAGGCGGAGTGGAATCTTCTGCGGCGACGTTGGATGAAATTATCGAGGAGACACTGGGAGCCGTGGAGTCAGAGAGGACAAGCCGGGTCATTGATTCGGACGGCGGCTCCGCCAGCATGGAAAAGAGAAAACGAGAGGGATATTTTTAAGATGAAAAACGACTTGTTAAAATTTATAACCTGCGGAAGCGTAGACGACGGGAAATCTACGCTTATCGGGCATATGCTCTATGACGCGAAGCTGCTTTTTACGGATCAGAAAAAAGCACTTGAGCTAGATTCCAAGGTAGGCTCCAATGACGGAAAGATTGACTATTCGCTGCTGCTTGACGGACTCATGGCAGAAAGAGAGCAGGGGATTACCATTGATGTGGCTTATCGTTATTTTACAACGGAGAATAGGAGTTTTATCGTGGCAGATACCCCTGGGCATGAGGAATATACGAGAAATATGGCGGTTGGGGCATCTTTTGCCGCACTCACGGTTATTCTGGTCGATGCCAGCCAGGGCGTGCTGCTCCAGACGAAGCGCCATGCGAGGATCTGCGCACTGATGGGTATCCGTCACTTTGTCTTTGCGGTAAATAAGATGGATCTGGTCCACTATGACCAGGCACGCTTCCAGAAGGTGAAGAGAGATATCAAGATGCTGATGTCGGAGTTTGACTATAAGAGCATAAAAGTTATTCCGGTGTCAGCTACAGAAGGAGACAATATTACGAACAAATCCAGCGAGATGGTATGGTATACCGGGCCGTCCCTCCTCCGTTATCTGGAGACTATCGATGTGTCGAAGGAAGATGAGAATGCGGGGTTTGTCATGCCAGTTCAGCGGGTGTGCCGCCCGCACAGAGAATTCCGGGGCTTTCAGGGGCAGATTGCGTCCGGAGAGATCGCGGTAGGGGATACCGTTACCGTACTTCCGAGCAAGGAGAAGGCCAGGGTGGCGAGCATCCTTCAGGGAGATAAGGAAGTAGAAAGGAGCGGGAGCGGACACGCAGTCACGATACAGTTTGATTCGGAGATCGATGTGTCCAGAGGCTGCGTTCTGACAAGGGAAAGCAGTATGACCGTCGGCAGGATGCTGATCGCTTCTATTTTGTGGATGGATGACAGCAATCTGACGGCCGGCATGAATTTCCTGCTTAAGCTTGGAACCCAGCAGGTTCCGGCAACTGTCCTGGAAATTAAGCATAAGATAGATATTAATTCGGGAAATAAGATTGAGGCATCGACAATCTGCAAAAATGAGATTGCCCTCTGCGAGATCTCTGTTGGGAGCCGGATTGTGTTTGACGAATTTTCAAACCATCAGGAGCTTGGGTCATTGATCCTGATCAACCGGATCACGAATATGACCTCTGCCTGCGGAGTGGTTGTCCAGGAAAGCGTAAAGGAGAATAATGTCACCTGGAATAATATGGACATTACCAGGACACTCAGAGAGGGGCAGCTTGGGCAAAGGGCAGTGACGGTATGGATGACTGGACTTTCCGGCTCCGGCAAATCAACAGTCGCCAATGCCCTGGAAAAGAAGCTGTTTTCTATGGGAAGGCATACGATGCTCCTTGACGGGGACAACGTCCGGATGGGACTGAATAAGAATCTCGGTTTCGGGCAGCAGGACCGCATCGAAAATATCCGAAGGATTGCGGAGGTCGCGAAGCTGATGAATGACGCGGGACTTATCGTCCTGACCTCATTTATCTCACCTTATACGCGGGATCGGAGAGATGCGAAGAGGATCATCGGGGACAGCTTTATCGAGGTATATATCAGTACGCCGCTTGAGGAGTGTGAGCGCCGGGATGTGAAGGGGCTTTACCAGGCGGCAAGAGAAGGTAAGATCGCGGATTTTACCGGTATTACCAGCCCTTACGAGGCTCCGGAGAATCCGGATATTACGATCGATACCTCGCAGCATGACCTTGAAGAGTGTGTGGACATCATTATACAGAAATTAGAACATCTTATATAGTTACGGAGGATGCGAATGAAGACATTATATGTTCATATAGGGACACCGAAGACGGGAACATCCGCAATACAGGAATTATGTGTGCAGAACCGGGCGTTATTGGAGAGCAAAGGATACGGCTATCCTGAATTTGCGAACAATTATACCGGGTATTCCAAGCGGCGGAACGGGATGTTCCTTCAGAAAAGTATTTACCGGAATGGTGTGCGCCAGATTGGGGAAGAAAAGCAACGTTTTCAGGAAAATATGAATATCATCTTGCGTCAATTTGAAATATATGATAATGTTATACTTTCAGATGAAGGAATCTGGACAGCGAGTTACAAGCTGGGAGAATCCTTGTGGAAAAGACTGAAGGATGCCGGTGAGCGCCATAAATTTGCGGTAAAGATCATCGTGTATTTAAGACGTCAGGATGTGTATATGGATTCCCGGTGGAAGCAGCGGGTGAAAGGGAATTCGCTGAAAAAATCTGCGTCCTACATTCCGTGGGAGAGGTATATCAGCCATTTTCCGTCAGAGCTTCAGCTTGATTACTATACAGCACTTGAGACGATTTCTGCGGTGCTTGGAAAGGAGAATACGATTGTGCGCCGTTATGAGAGGAACAGTTTTCCAGACGGCATGATACAGGCGGATTTTCTTAAGGTTATCGGGCTTGAGCTGACGGATGAATATCTCATACAGAAGGATACGGTGAATCAGAGCCTGTCCGGGAATACGTGTGAGATCAAACGGGTCTTAAGTACGTTGCCGGAGCTTACTGAGGAGGAGAGCCTGCTTTTCAGGCATATCCTGCTTAGCTATAGCAAGATATCGGATGCGTCATATCCCAGCAGCATGTTTTCTGTTGCGGAAGCAAAGGAGTTCTTAGAGCAGTTTGAGGAGGGGAACCGCAAGGTCGCTGAGGAATATCTCGGCGAACCGGGAGAGGAGCTTTTCGATCAGAGCTTTAAGGATGTTCCGAAGTGGGAAAAGGATAATCCATATATGATAGATGATGTCATCCGCTTTGCGGCGGCGGCGAATATCAGTGTGCTTAGAAAGATGGAGGAGGAGAACAGGGCTTTAAGGGCAGAGCTTAAAGAGCTTAAGCATAAGCTCCGCCATCCGTTTAAGACATTGGTAAATATATTATTGAAGAGGAAGTATAACCGATGAAAAAAAGATTTATACAAAGTCTGACAGTAGCAGGAGTTCTGGCGCTGTCCCTTATCCTGCCGGGCTGCGGGAAGAGTTCCGGCAGTGATGAGCTGACTATCGGGTATTTTAATAATGTTACCCATGCGCAGGCTCTTTATATGAAAGCGACAGGCTCTATGGAGGAAGCACTTTCTGATGGGATGAAGGTGAACTGGACGGCGTTTAATGCAGGGCCTGCGGAGGTCGAGGCTCTGTTTGCGGGAGACATCGATATCGGATATATCGGTCCGGTGCCGGCGGTTACTGCAAACGTGAAGTCAAAAGGCGATGTGAAGATACTGTCCGGAGTATCGAAGGCTGGGGCAGTCTTGGTGAAGTCCCCAAAAGCAGAGATTAATCGTGCGGCTGATCTGGACGGAAAGACAGTCGCGATCCCGCAGATCGGTAACACCCAGCATCTGTGCCTTCTGAAGCTTTTGGAAGATAACGGACTGTCCCCGGTGGATAAGGGCGGGACTGTCGATGTGACCGCGGTGGAGAATGCGGATGTCATGAATATGATGGATCAGGGCAACATCGATGCTGCCCTGGTTCCTGAGCCGTGGGGAACGACGCTTGAGCAAAACGGCGCCCAGATCGTCCTGGATTATGATGAAGTATATAAGGACGGAGATTATCCGGTGGCGGTTGTGGTCGTGCGCAGCGAGTTCATGGAGGAGAATCCTGAGGTAGTGGAGGCGTTTCTTGCGGAGCATGAAAAGGTGACGGATTATATCACGGAGAATGTGCCGGATGCTTCGGTTGTAGTCAATAAAGAGATCAATGACGCTACAGGGAAATCCCTGGATGAAGCGATCCTTTCGGGAGCCTTCGGAAAGATTGTATTTACCACGGATGTCAACGAGGATGCCATTCGGGAATTTGCGGATATCTCTCTGGATCAGGGATTTATCATGGAAGATTATAAGGATATTTTTATCGAATAGCAGGAAGGTTTTCTTATGTCACTAATACTGAAGAATGTCAGCAAGACTTTTGAAGATGCCAAAGGGGATGTGTTAAATAATATCAACCTGGAGATACAAAATGGGGAATTTGTCTGTGTCGTCGGGCAGAGCGGGTGTGGGAAGAGTACGCTGCTCAATCTCATCGCGGGGCTTGAGAAGCCCACATCCGGGGAGATCCTGTTGAACGGGAAACGGTTTGACGGGCCTTCCGCGAACCGTGTTGTCATGTTCCAGGAGCATGCTTTATTTCCCTGGCTCAACGTTATAGAGAATGTGAAGTTCGGCATGAAGCTTGCGTCTCTTCCGGCTAATGAGCAGGAAGAGACGGCGATGAAATACCTGCGGATGATGCAGCTTGAGGAATACCGGGATTATGCCATACACCAGCTCTCCGGCGGGATGCGCCAGAGGGTGGCGTTGGCGAGGGCGCTGACGCTGGATTCTGAGATCCTTCTTATGGATGAGCCATTTTCGGCGCTTGATAAGCAGACCTCGAACCGACTCAGGGCGGAGCTTCAGGAGATCTGGCTCAAGACGAAGCGCACGATTCTGTTTATCACGCATAGCGTGGAAGAGGCAGTATATCTTGCGGACAGGGTGATCGTCATATCACCTGCAGTGAACAGTATTGCGGATGTGATTTCCATCGACCTTGAACGGCCGCGTTATGTTTACGATGAAAAATTTGTTGATTACCGCCATAGAATTCTGGAGGAAGTGCAGGGGAATACGGGCAATGAAAAAAAATAAATTGTTTCAATCAAAATACATTTCGGAAATTATCTTTTTGTGCGGAGTGATTATTCTGTGGCAGCTCTTCTATACGCTTGGCGTGGATGTCCTTTCGATATGGAAGGCTTATGCGATGCCGTCGCCTGCAGGCGTGCTGAAAAGTTTCGGCTTGCTGTGCCAGAACGGCTCACTGCTTCCGGCTATTGGCTTCAGTCTGCTGCGCGGGCTTTTGGGATATCTGATCTCGGTTGTGGCGGGAAGCATCCTGGGGCTTTTGATGAACTGCTTCCCTTATCTCCATCGGAACTTAAGGCCGTTGGTGATGGGAGTCCAGACGCTGCCAAGTATCTGCTGGGTACCTTTTTCTATCCTGTGGTTCGGGCTGACGCAGCAGGCGATCATTTTTGTTGTGGTCATGGGTTCTGCGTTCAGTATAGCCATAGCGTCTGATAACGCTATCCGCAATGTGCCGCCGATCTACAAAAAGGTGGCGCTGACTATGGGGGCAAATTCGAGGCAGGTCTACCGGGAGGTGATTCTTCCGGCAAGCTTCCCGGAGTTGATCTCGGGGCTTAAGCAAGGGTGGTCCTTTGCCTGGAGGGCGCTGATGTCCGGTGAGGTCATGACCACTTGTATCGGGCTTGGGCAGACATTGATCACGGGAAGGAATCTTGCGGATATTAATCAGGTTATGCTGGTGATGATCGTGATCATCCTTATCGGGATATTCATTGATCAGATGTTTTTCGGAAAAGTGGAAAGATATGTGTACCAGAAAAGAGGTCTGTAGGTTATAAATGAACAGAGGGTGCTGCGGAAATTTTACCTTTTGCAGTACCCTCTGTGTTATGTTGCGGACATGTCTGAACCGGTTGCTCCTGCGTCCCCGCGAATCTTTACTTCCCGGAGACAGCTTTTAATGCCTGCGCAAGCTGGTCGGGGCAGGACGTGGACTTGAAGCCGCACTTGATCCCCTCCAGGCGGGAGATGGCTTCGTCTACGTTCATCCCTTTCACAAGGCGGGCAACACCCTGGGTATTGCCGCTGCATCCGCCGATAAATTCTGCATCCTTGATCACGTTATCTTCAACGTCTACGCGAATGAGCTGAGAGCAGACGCCGACTGGTTTATACTCCATAAATATTCCTCCTTATGCCTATGTATATATCAAGAAAAGTATAGCAGAGAACGAAAAGGAATGCTATACTAATTCTTGATATTGTGCGGACATTTGGCTGCCAGGAATTTGTAAATACGGAGGGATAGACGGATGATAGGAATTATCGGAGCGATGGAAGAGGAAGTTGCGGCTTTGAAAGAGGCCATGGATATTCAGGAGATGAAGGAGATCGCGGGCATGGCTTTTTGCCGGGGCGTGCTCTGCGGCAAGGATGCGGTTGTGGTAAGGAGCGGTATCGGCAAAGTGAATGCGGGAATCTGTGCGCAGGTGCTGGTAGATCATTTTGGGGTGGATACACTGATCAATACGGGAATCGCGGGGTCTTTGGACGCGGCGATCGACATCGGGGATATGGTGATTTCGACAGATGCCGTTCATCATGATATGGATGCGACAATTTTCGGCGACCCGGCGGGCCAGGTGCCGCGGATGGATGTGCTGGCGTTCCCGGCGGATATGGAGCTTGTAAGGAAGGCGAAGGAGGCGAACGAGAGGGCGAATCCGGAGATACATACCTTTACCGGGCGGGTGGCGAGCGGCGACCAGTTCATCTCGTCTGCCGCGGCAAAGGAGCGGATCGTGGATATGTTCCATCCGCTTTGTACAGAGATGGAAGGGGCCGGGATTGCCCAGGCGGCTTATCTGAACAAAGTTTCGTATGTCATAATTCGGGCCATTTCGGACAAAGCCGACAACAGCGCGGTGATGGACTACCCGGAGTTTGAAAAGCAGGCAATCGCCCACAGCGTGCGGCTGATGAAGGAACTAGTGCCTTTGCTTTAAACATTTTTCGGAACAGATATCCGGTAAAACGACAGGATATGACAGGAAAATGTCGTTTTATGGAGAACGGATTTCGTCGCTCTTTTCTGGGATTTCAAGTATAATTCCCATGAAAGGAGGGCTTGATCTATGTTAAGGATGATAGTAGATAAGCAGATAATAGTCATAGCGCTGGGCGTCTTTACCGCAGCGGGTATTCTCAGTAAATGTATGGTGAACGGGGTGCTTGCGCGCCTGGTGCATGCGGCGGGTAATATGAATAAGAGTAACCATCCGCTGATGCGCCTGGTGCGGGCAAAATTTGAACATGCCTGCATGGTCAGTGAGAAAGTGGAGAATGTGGAAGTATTTGTAGACAAGTACCTTTACAGCTACAAGGTGTTTGGAATCCGGCTCCACAGCCTGAGGCGGCTGGAGAAGGCGTCGGCGCTTTTGTGTATCGCTGCCGGTCTTTTGGGGGCGGTCATTACATACAGCGTATACGGGATGAATGATCTTGTGCTGCAGACAGGGGTTATCGGTGCGGGACTGGGAATTCTCGTGTATGTGTTCCACTTGACCACCGATGAAAATTACCGGATGCAGATGGCGAGAAATTATATGGTCGATTATCTGCAGAATGTATGTCTCCACCGCTATGAAAAGGCGCGTCAGAAGGACAAGGGAGGAAATATGGCGGCCGGATGGGATCCAGACGGGGCAGTGGAGGACGAGAACGCATGCGCGGAGGATGGGATTTTGCCCGCAGCGCTTGACGAGGATGAGTTCGAGGAGACGGATTTGGCGGCAGAGACGGCGGATCCGGATCCGGTGGGAGCAGCAAGGGCAAAAGGGTCAGAGCCGGAGCCGGCACGGGCGAAGATGGCAGAGGCAGGGCGGATTGAAAGGGCGCAGCAGGTGCGGATGCAGGACAAAAACGCACAGGAGCCGGTACGGCCAAGACCGGGCAGGGAGGTTCCGTCGCCCCAGACCCCGCCGGAGATCCTGCCGCCGTCTATGCCGGAACCTTACCCGGTCCCTGAGACGGATAAGGGAGGAAGGGACAGCATCCGGGCGGCTTTGCGGAAAGGAGAGAAGGAAGAGCCGGAAGGGACAGAACAGAAGTCGGTGGAGAAAGAGATACTTATCCGGCAGATTCTTGAGGAGTTTATGGCTTGATTAAAGCGCGTTGATTTGATAAAATATATTATATAACAAAAATATAAATATATTTTGAAGGAAGGACGGATTTGCGCTATGGCAAAAGTAACATTTGACTATTCAAAAGCAACAGGATTTATCAGTGACCATGAGGTAGAGTCCATGAAGAAGATCGCGCTGCAGGCGAAGGAGGAGCTTCTGGGAAGAGAAGGAGCGGGAAATGATTTCCTCGGCTGGATCGATCTTCCGGTAGACTATGATAAGGACGAGTTTGCAAGGATCAAGGCGGCGGCAGAGAAGATCAAGGCTGATTCAGAGGTTTTGGTCGTTATCGGTATCGGTGGCTCTTATCTTGGAGCGAGAGCTGCGATTGAATTCCTGCGCCACAATTTCTACAATATGGTTTCTAAGGAGGTACGCAAGACTCCGGAGATCTATTATGCAGGAAACAGCATCAGCAGTACATATCTGAAGCATCTGATCGACGTGATCGGAGACAGGGATTTTTCGGTGAATATCATTTCCAAATCCGGAACAACGACGGAGCCTGCGATCGCATTCCGCGTGTTCAAAGAGATGCTTGAGAAGAAATATGGCAAGGAAGAGGCAGCGAAGCGTATCTATGCGACGACAGACAAGGCAAGAGGAGCGCTTAAGGGGCTTGCGGACGAGGAAGGATATGAGGAGTTCGTTGTGCCGGACGATGTGGGCGGACGTTTCTCTGTCCTGACAGCGGTAGGGCTTCTTCCGATCGCAGTCAGCGGAGCGGATATTGACAAGCTGATGGAAGGCGCGGCATCCGCAAGAGAGATGGCTATCAACAATGCATTTGAGGATAATGATGCGCTGAAATATGCGGCGATCCGCAATATCCTTCACCGCAAAGGCAAATCCGTGGAGATCCTGGCGAACTACGAGCCGAGCCTCCATTATGTATCTGAATGGTGGAAGCAGCTCTACGGCGAAAGCGAGGGAAAGGATCAGAAGGGCATCTTCCCGGCATCTGTGGATCTTACGACAGACCTTCACTCCATGGGGCAGTTTATCCAAGACGGAAGCCGCATCATGTATGAGACTGTCCTGAATGTGGAAGAGTCACAGGAAGAGATCATCATCGGCGAGGAGCCGGTAGACCTTGACGGGCTTAACTACCTTGCGGGCAAGAATGTTGATTTTGTAAATAAGAGTGCCATGAACGGGACGATCCTTGCGCATACGGACGGCAATGTCCCGAATCTGGTCATCAACATCCCGGCGCAGGACGAGCATTCCCTGGGACAGCTTTTCTATATGTTTGAGTTTGCCTGCGGCGTAAGCGGATATATCTCAGGCGTGAATCCTTTCAACCAGCCGGGTGTTGAGAGCTACAAGAAAAATATGTTCGCGCTCCTTGGGAAACCGGGCTTTGAGGAAGAGAGAGAGAAGCTCCTTAAGAGATTATAAGAATTATAGAATGCGAAGAGCGTGTTATGAGCACACTATATGATAAGTTAAAAAGCTACAGCGGATCGGACTTTTACGGCTTCCATATGCCGGGGCATAAAAGACGCGGATTTCCGGGGGGTTTTTTCGGCAGGACATGTCTTCCGTATGAGATAGATATTACGGAGATCGAAGGGTTCGACGACCTGCACCACGCCCACGGGATCCTCAAGGAGGCGCAGGAGCGGGCGGCGAAGGTTTACCGTGCAGACGAGACGCATTTCCTTGTGAACGGAAGCACGGTCGGGATTTTGAGCGCTGTATGCGGTGTAACTGAAAAGGGAGATACCATACTTGTGGCAAGAAATTGCCACAAGTCTGTGTATCATGCCATAAATTTAAATGAACTGAATCCGGTCTATCTGTATCCGGAATTTGACGGCAGTGCCGGTTTGAATACACAGATCAGGCCGCAGGAGGTAAAGGATGCCCTTGTGCGTTATCCAGAGGTGAAAGCAGTTGTGATTGTATCGCCGACCTATGACGGGGTGGTGTCAGATGTGGCAGCCATCGCGGAGGCGGTGCATGAGAAAGGACTGCCTTTGATTGTAGATGAAGCGCACGGGGCTCATTTTGGTTTTCATCCTGCATTCCCGGCGAATGCCAATGCACGGGGGGCGGATATCGTTATCCACAGCGTGCACAAGACTTTGCCCTCGCTGACGCAGACTGCCCTTCTGCATATGAACGGGAACCGCACAGACAGAAACCGGGTGAGAAAATACCTGGACATGCTGCAGACTTCAAGCCCGTCTTACGTGCTGATGGCGGGGATCGATCTGTGCATGGACAGGCTTGAGAAATCGGCGGGAGAGATGTTCGGGCCCTATGTGGAGGAGCTTTTAAGGGTACGGGAAAAACTTTTGGGGCTTAAGTGCCTTGAGTTAATCCGTACGGAATGTTATGATATATCTAAGCTGATCATCTCGACGGGAAGCTCGGGACTTACCGGGCGAGATCTTTACCGGGAGCTGCTTTTTTCGTATCATCTGCAGATGGAGATGGCGGCGGGAAGCTACGTACTCGCCATGACCTCGGTATCTGACACAAAAGAGGGCTTGGAACGGTTGACAAATGCATTGTTCAGGATTGATAATAAGACAAGGCAGAAAGATAACAGCCTGCGTATGGACAAAGGCGCTGTGCCCCGCGCGGAGACGGTGTATACGATCGCGGAGGCGGAGCGAAGGAGCCGGGCGGGAAGCATATTGATCCCGTGGGACAGAGCTGCCGGGTATGTTTCCGCGGAGTATGCGTATCTGTATCCGCCGGGATGCCCGCTGATCGTGCCGGGGGAGAGGATCACGGAGACAGCAGTAAGGCGGCTGTCCTGGTATGAGGAGCGAGGGTTTTCTGTCGAGGGTTTAAAAAAGGAAAGATACATTGAGGTGTTAGCATGACGGCCAGGGCGGCCTGGGGTTATGTGTCCGTCAATGAGCAGATATAGATTACTTTATTTTCAGAAAAGATAAAAGGGAGATACGACATGGGAAGCTTTAAAGATGTAGTGGGACACAAGGACATTATTCAGTATATCAGGAATGCGGTTACGATGGATAAGGTGTCACATGCTTATATTATGAATGGTGCGAGAGGTTCGGGCAAGAAGATGCTGGCGAGCCTGTTTGCCATGACGCTTTTATGTGAGAAAAAAGGCCCTGACCCGTGCAATACCTGTCACTCCTGCAAGCAGGCGGAGAGCGGCAACCACCCGGACATAATCTGGGTCGCCCATGAGAAGCCGAATACGATCAGCGTGGACGATATCCGCGAGCAGGTCAACAATACGATCATGATCAAGCCATACCAGGGGCCGTATAAAATATATATCATCGACCGCGCGGAGCTGATGACGCCCCAGGCGCAGAATGCGCTGCTTAAGACCATAGAGGAGCCGCCGGAGTATGCGGTACTCATCCTGCTTTCGGAAAATGCGGACACCCTGCTTCCGACCATCAACTCCCGGTGCGTGATGCTTAAGCTGCGCAATATCCGGGATACGCTGATCAAGAAATATCTGATGGAGCGGCTTAAGGTCCCGGATTATAAAGCAGATGTCTGTACGGCATTTGCCCAGGGAAATATGGGACGGGCGATCATGCTGGCGCATTCGGAGCATTTTAATGAGATCAGGGACGAGGCGCTCCAGCTTCTTAAGTATATCCGTGAGATGGAGTTTTCCGAGGTTGTGGCGGCGGTGAACAGCGTCACGGCGTATAAGCTTGAGATTACGGATTATCTGGACATCATCATGATTTGGTACCGGGATGTCCTGCTTTATAAAGCGACGAAGGAGATTGACAAGCTTGTTTTTAAGGATCAGATAAAATACATTAAGGAACAGGCGAAGACAAGCTCCTATGAAGGAATTCAAAATATCCTCGCCGGCCTTGAGAAAGCAAAGGCAAGGCTTAAGGCGAATGTGAACTTTGAACTTGTGATGGAGCTTTTGTTCCTGACGATAAAGGAGAATTAATCTATGACCAGAGTAATAGGCGTGAGATTCCGCCCGGCGGGGAAGATCTATTTTTTCGCACCGGGGAGGTTTAATATTAAGACCGGGGATAAGGTAATTGTGGAGACAGCCAGAGGAGTAGAGTTCGGCTCGGTGGTGACGGGGCCGAAGGAGGTGGAGGATAAGCAGATCACGCAGCCGCTTAAGCAGGTGATTCGGATTGCCACGCAGGAGGATAAGCAGAAAGAGAGCAAGAACCGGGAGAAGGAAAAGGAGGCATTTACCATCTGCCTGGAGAAGATCCGCAAGCACGGCCTGGAGATGAAGCTGATCGATGCGGAGTATACTTTTGACAATAACAAAGTGCTGTTTTACTTTACAGCGGATGGACGAATTGATTTCCGTGAACTGGTGAAGGATCTGGCCAGCGTGTTCCGCACGAGGATTGAGCTGCGCCAGATCGGAGTGCGGGATGAGACGAAGATCCGCGGCGGGATTGGTATCTGCGGGCGCGCGCTCTGCTGTCATACGTATCTGTCTGAGTTTGCGCCAGTGTCCATCAAGATGGCAAAGGAGCAGAATCTTTCCCTGAATCCGACGAAGATATCCGGCGTGTGCGGACGGCTGATGTGCTGTCTGACTAATGAAGAGGAGATATATGAGGAGCTTAACAGCCATCTGCCGGGAAATGGCGACCATGTGACGACCCCGGAGGGGCTTAAGGGCGACGTCCAGTCAGTCAATGTGCTGCGGCAGCTTGTCAAAGTGATCGTTACGCTGGATAATGACGAAAAGGAGATCCGCGAGTACAAAGCATCGGAGCTTCGCTTTAAGCCGAGGCGGCGCAAGAGGGATGCGAAGCTTTCCAGGGAAGAGCTGGAAGAGCTTAAGCGCCTGGAAGAGAAGAACGGAGATTCCAGGCTGGATGATAATTAGGGTGAAAAGGGGGATATCCCTGAAAGGTATGATGAAGAATTTTGTGTAAGGATGCAGAGTGATGAAAGACAGGAGTTTGGTTCGTACCGGGGAGCGGCTGGATGATCTGCAGATCAAAGGATATGAGATCATCCAGCATCCGGGGCGGTTTTGTTTTGGGATGGATGCGGTACTGCTTTCTTCTTTTGCGAAGGTGAAGAAGGGGGAGCGGGCGCTTGACCTGGGGACGGGAACAGGGATACTTCCGATCCTTCTGGAGGCGAAAAATGACGGGGAGCATTATACAGGGCTGGAGATCCAGCGGGAGAGCGCTGATATGGCGGGAAGGAGCGTCGCGTATAATGGCCTGGAAGAGAAGATTGACATTGTGACGGGAGATATTAAGGAGGCGGCTCTTAGGTTTGGGGCAGCCTCTTTTGAGGTGATCACAGTGAATCCACCGTATATGATCGGGAACCACGGGCTTAAGAATCAGAGTGAAGCTCTTTATATCGCAAGGCATGAAGCCTTATGTACCCTTGACGATATCCTGCGGGAAAGCGCGAAGATCCTTAAGGTGAAGGGGAGATTCTATATGGTGCACAGGCCGTTTCGTCTGCCGGAGATACTGACGAAGATGTGCGCATGGGGGATTGAGCCGAAGGAGATGCGGCTGGTGTATCCATTTGCGGACAAGGAGCCGAACATGGTTCTTGTGGGAGGCATAAAGGGCGGCAATCCCCGGATGAAGGTGGGGCCGCCGCTGATCGTGTATGAGAGTGAGGGGAAGTATACGGATGAAGTGATGCGGATACATCATGGCTGGATGGAGACGGATGATGAATCGCGCAAAATGAGAGGAGGAGCCGTATGACAGGGACGTTATATCTATGTGCGACCCCGATCGGGAATCTCGAGGACATGACTTTCCGCTGCGTGCGCGTGTTAAAGGAAGCGGATCTGATCGCGGCGGAAGATACCCGGGGCAGCATAAAGCTTCTGAATCATTTTGAGATAAAGACACCCATGACCAGTTATCACGAGTATAATAAGATTGAAAAAGGGCGAAAGCTTGTGGAGCGGCTTCTTGGCGGGGAGGATATTGCGCTGATCACCGACGCAGGTACGCCAGGCATCTCAGATCCCGGCGAGGAGCTGGTGAGGATGTGCCATGAAGCGGGGATTACGGTGACGGCGGTTCCGGGAGCTGCTGCATGTGTGACAGCGCTGACTATATCCGGGTTATCGACCAGAAGATTCGCCTTTGAGGCATTTCTCCCGGCAGATAAGAAGGAGCGGCAGCGTGTGCTTGAGAGCCTTAAAGATGAAACGCGGACGATGGTGATCTATGAAGCGCCCCACAGACTCATACGCACGCTGGGGGCGCTTAAGGAAGTGCTGGGGGACCGGCAGGCAGCCGTCTGCAAGGAGCTGACGAAAAGGCATGAGACAGTGTTTCGGGCGACACTTTGCGAAGCGATTGCTTATTATGAAGAACATGAGCCGCGGGGCGAGTACGTACTTATAATAGAAGGAAAATCCCGGGAGGAGATACTTAAGGAGGAGCGGGCACAGTGGGGGGAGCTTTCGCTGTCGGAGCATATGGAGCTTTATCTCAAAAAGGGCCAGAGTAAAAAAGATGCCATGAAACAGGTGGCAAAAGACCGGGGGATAGGTAAGCGAGAAGTCTACCAAATGCTTCTTGAGCAGGAGTAAACGGCGGTTTACCGCCAAAAATCGGATGTTGTACAATTTGTATAGAATCTTTTAGAAAAATTGTTCAACTTGGGTATACCCCGAATCCCGCTTTTTTTATATACTCTTTAACAGAAGCGAAACACATTTTCAAACAGATATGCAGTGGTGTTGCGCAAGAAAGCGATTAGGCAAGAATCAGGAGGAAATGAAAATGGCAAGTTTATCTTTACGGCACATTAATAAGACATATCCGAACGGATACGTAGCAGTTAAGGACTTCAACCTTGAGATTGAAGACAAAGAGTTTATCATATTCGTAGGAGCTTCAGGATGTGGTAAGTCTACAACACTTCGTATGGTAGCTGGTCTTGAGGAGATTACCAGCGGTGAGTTATACATCGGCGACAAGTTAGTAAACGACGTAGAGCCGAAGGACAGAGATATCGCGATGGTATTCCAGAACTACGCTCTGTATCCGCATATGACAGTATATGATAACATGGCTTTCGGTCTTAAGTTAAGAAAGATTCCGAAAGATGAGATTGATAAGATGGTTCGCGAGGCAGCAAGAATCCTCGACCTGGAAGCTCTCCTTGAGCGTAAGCCGAAAGCTCTTTCCGGTGGACAGAGACAGCGTGTTGCTATGGGACGTGCGATTGTACGTAATCCTAAGGTATTCCTTATGGATGAGCCTCTTTCCAACTTGGATGCTAAGCTCCGTGGACAGATGCGTATTGAGATTTCCAAGCTTCATCAGAGACTTGGTACAACGATTATCTACGTAACACATGACCAGACAGAGGCTATGACGCTTGGTACAAGGATCGTAGTTATGAACGCTGGTATCGTTCAGCAGGTAGATACACCTCAGGTACTTTACGATTCACCGTGTAACCTGTTCGTTGCAGGATTCATCGGATCACCGCAGATGAACTTTGTTGATGCTACATGTAAAGTAAAAGGCAATGATGTATACCTTGTAGCAGGTCCTTCAGAGATCAAGCTTGCTCCGGAGAAAGCTAAGAAGCTTATTGACGGCGGATACAATGGAAAGACTGTTGTTCTTGGTATCCGTCCGGAAGATGTTCACGACGAGCCAGACTTCCTTGCTAAGTCTCCAGATACGGTTATCGAAGCTAAGATCCGTGTATACGAGATGCTCGGTGCAGAAGTATTCTTGTACTTTGATTATGAGGGTGCCAGCATGACAGCAAGAGTTGAGCCTAGCACAAAGGCAAGGACAGGCGATACTGTTAAATTCGCTCTTGATGCTTCTAAGATTCATGTATTTGATAAAGAGACAGAGAACGCAATTGCAAACTAGTTTATAACCATGAGTTTAGAACCGGCTTTCGATATGAGAGCCGGTTCAATTTTTCTATTTTAAAATGATTAGACACAGTTTACTCTGTGTGATAGAATGGGAAAACAGGAGGTGATATGCTTGTTGTCAAATCAGATTTTGCACAGAACGGTGCAGGATATCAAGAAGATAACCGGATTTGAATGTGCAGTTTGGGATATGAGGGGAATCTGCCTTGTCATGACGAATGAAAAGATGGTGGGGCTGGACAAGAGGATCTCTGTATTTACCGGAACAGTGGAGGCTGAGCCGGCGAGAATCGGTGACGGAGCAGGGATGTTTCTCGTCAATGATGAGGAAAAGCCGACCTATATATTGGCGCTTGCAGGAGAAGGGGATTCCCTTGCTATGGCCGGGGAGCTGGGTGTGAGTCAGCTTTCCAATCTTTTGTTTGTCTACAAAGAGAAGATGGACAAGAACCGTTTTATCCAAAACCTGCTTCTTGATAATCTTCTGCTGGTGGATATCTATAATCAGGCAAAGAAGATGAAGATTCCGGTGGAGCTTCGGCGGGCGGTATTTTTAGTGGAAGCGAGAAATGAGGGCGACAACCTGATCTTGGATACATTGAAGGGTTTGTATGCTACGGGTACCAGAGACTTTGTCACGGCAGTTGACGAAAAGCACGTCATACTGGTGAAGGCGGTGGAGAGTACAGAAGATTATGGAGATTTGTCCAAGACAGCGCGGACGATTGCGGATACGCTGAATATGGAAGCGATGGTCAGTGTGCGGGTATCTTATGGTACGATCATTGAGGAACTGAAAGATGTCTCTAAATCCTACAAGGAAGCAGCGATGGCTTTGGAAGTGGGAAGAGTATTTTATGAGGAAAAGGCAATCCTCGCCTACAATGAGCTCGGCATCGGGCGCCTGATCCATCAGCTCCCGGAATCTCTGTGCAGGATGTTTTTGAAGGAAGTCTTTGACGGGGACGTGGAAGGGATGTTTGACGATGAAGAACTGCAGACAGTGTTTACCTTCTTTGATAATAATCTGAATATATCGGAGACGGCAAGGCAGCTTTACATTCACCGCAATACGTTGGTGTACCGGCTGGAAAAGATCCAGAAGAGAACGGGGCTTGATGTAAGAGTATTTGACGATGCGCTTACTTTCAAGATTGCAATGATGGTGGCGGATCATATGCGGTCGGTGAGAGAAGGCAGGTGATCTGCGGAGGTTAAAGCGTCTGAAGCCTGAGAGAAGATTAAGACGACGTGTGAATAAAAGAAAGGGGCCAGAGATTATTTCCAGCTCCTTTCTTTTATTATAGGTTTATGTGTGAAAGAAATTTTTGGTTATCATCAGTCATTTTCCACCGCTGTCTTAAATTCGGCCTTGATTTTGCCGAGCAATTGCGGGTCATCCATAATTTCTTTTCCGGTCATGGCAAGTGCGCAGACATTTTTAACCAACGCTTCTTTTGCCGGTTGCCGCAAGGTTGCTTACCGAAATTCTGCGGTGTGCGTGGAATATTGTTCTCCGGGCGCCATAATATTAAATGACGGATGGATTGTCGGGCATACGTGGCTGACATCGCCGACATCTGTAGATCCGTTAGCCTCCCCCGCTTCCTCGATATCTGTAATTCCCATTTTCGCCAAATTCCGGCACAGGCATTCCTGGAGGGTATGGTTTGTCAGCAGGTTATCATTTCCTGTCTCATATTCAGTAATTTCCAGTCCGGCACCTGCAGCAGCGGCTCCTGCCTTGGCGCAGGCGCACACTTTTCTGGCTAATTCTTTCAAATAGGATTTACTTGCTGCGCGGACATAAAACTCGGCGCAGGCAAAGTCGGGAATGGTATTTGCCGTTGTACCGCCGTTTTTGATAATTCCGTGAATTCTTGCTGTCGGTACGATCTGCTGCCTGAGCAGGCCGATGTTTACAAATGTGGAAATACAGGCATCCAGGGCATTTATGCCGTTTTGCGGAGCGGCCGCGGCATGGGCGGCTTTCCCAGTGAAAGTAAACCGCAGTGCTTTCAGGGCGAAAGAGATACCGCTCTTTACATTTTTGTAAAATGGATGTGAGATTAATGCAACATCCACATCGTCAAAAGCTCCGTGGGAGGCATACCGTACTTTGGCTCCGTCTGTCTCTTCGGCCGGTGTTCCGATGACAATTATGCGCCCTTTTGTATCGCCCAGGTTTTCTTTCAGATGGATTGCAGCTCCGGTGCTTAAGGTTCCCATGATATTATGTCCGCAGCCGTGTCCGACTTCGGGCAGTGCATCGTATTCTGAAAGGTAGGCAACCGTTGGTCCCGCTCCGTTTGTATACTCTGCGCGAAATCCGGTCTGGATTCCCATATATCCGTATTCTGTCTTGAATCCGTGTTTTTTTAAAAGCTCTACGTGGGCTTCGGAAGACTTGAATTCTGCATAGCCCAATTCCGGGTGTTCGTAAATATACCGGTTGAGCGCAAAAAGCTCTTCTTTTAAATGCTTATCTATACAATTCATATCGTACTCCTGTTTTAAAAAGGTCCGTAATTAATAGCTGTTGCAATGGTGATGGCGATAGCTTCCATCACGAATAGGATACCGCCCAGAGGCAAAACGAATTTATACCATTTATCCATAGGCAGTTTCATCATGCCGCACCAGGTTGCTACAGATGTAGGCCAGATCATATTGGAAAACCCGTCGCCGAACTGGTATGCAAGTACTGCGACCTGCCTCGGAAGACCTACCATATCCGCAATCGGGACCATGATCGGCATACTGGTCACCGCCTGGCCGCTTCCGGACGGTATGAAAAAGTTCAGCAGATTTTGTACGATCAGCATCATGAAGCCAGACAGATATTTAGAATTAGTGTTTGCAATATTTACGATTGCATTAGTGAGGGTATCTATGATCATCCCGTCCTGCATGACGAGAAGGATTACTTTTGCAACACCGCAGACCAGTGCACCGAACATAATATCCCGGCACGCTTCGATGAAAATCTGTGCGATCTCACTGAAGTTATACCTTTGGATCAGGCCGACCAGGATCATCATACCAATGAACAGCCCGGCGATTTCATTAATATACCAGCCCAGTTTTACCGCACCGTACATGATCAGGATAACCGTGATCAGAAATAGCAGCATACTGATTTTGTGTCTTGCCGTAAATTCTGTTTTGAGCAGTTCTTCTTCGGATAATCCTTTTGCACTGAGTTCTACATCCTTTACGATGCTCAGCTCGGGATTTTTCTGGACTTTTTTCGCGTATCGCATAACATACCATATGGATACGCACATAAAAGCTGCAAATACCACACATCGGAAAGCAAGTCCTGAAAACATAGGCAACTCTGCGACGGTGTGTGCAACGCCGATCGTGAAGGGATTTACTGTGGCAGCGGCGAATCCTGTGATAACGCCGACATATACCATAGCTCCGCCGACCAGTGCATCATACCTGAGAGCAACGGCAATTCCCATGAATACAGGGATGAAGCCGAAAGTCTCTTCTGTCATGCCAAAGGTCGAACCGCATAAGCCGAAAATGAGCATGAATAAAGGGATTATAAATCCTCTATGTCCGCGGAGTTTTCTAAGCATAGCACCGACCGCGGCATCAAAAGCCCCGCATTTCATCTGCATATATACAAAAGCGTATGCAAAGAAGATGAAGAAGATAATTCCGGATGAATCGATCATAGCTTCCTGGACAAGCGTCAGCAGCCGGAACAGACCAACGGGCTTTCCGTCAACTTCGTGGAAGGTTCCGGGAACAACCATGGTTCTTCCGGATGCCTCATCTGTGATACGGTCGAACTCTCCTGCCGGGATGATCCAGGTCAGAGCGGCCATGATGATTATGATAATTCCCAGGATGACATAAGTATGTGGAATCTTAAATTGTCTTTTTTCTTTTTCGTTCATTTCATATTTCTCCTTTTGTCCTGCCGGCGGTCTGTAGATGTTTCATGCTGCCGTACCGCCGGACTGCTTCGGCATATTCTTTTTCATTGTAAAATCTGCATACGTTTCTGCCGAAATCTTTGGCAGCTTCTACCAGGAACCTCGCCGCCATTTCTACGTCCACAAATTGCGTGGCGCCGGTGGCACATCCCGCGACAGAGCTTTCTGCCACAATAGCTACGCCTACCGTAGGTGCGCTGGTTGCTGTGCAGGGCTGCAGAATACTGTTCAGGTGGTATAATCCGTTTTCATAAGGTGTGATATCCAGTGTGCTCAGAGAAAAGACATGGGGAAGGCTTCCGGTTACCCGCTCTGCCACATCCAGAAGATCCTCGCTGCAGGGCAGGATATATCCTTCCTTTACGGTGTTGGATATCGCAATCCCGCGGTGGTTAATGATACGGTTGCCCTTTGTCGTATCCACAGAAAGAATTGCATCCAGCTTTGGAGAAACTTCCTCTGCATTGACCTGCGACATTTCTACCGGTGAGTCCATAAATGGCACCGGTTCGTGCAGTCTCGTGGGAGCATCCGGGCAGATGTGAGTAGAAACAATGACATCCCCTTCCAGGAAATCACCCTTTATCTGCATGTCCAGAAGCTTTGCGGCAGCAGCCAGGGCAGCCAAAGCTCCGTCTCTGTCAGAAACAAATCCAGTCACCTGCGGACGGGCGCCTAATCCGCCAAGCCTGCCAAGCAGCCCGATCGTAGGTGCATCCATCCCCTTGCTTTTTCCGTGTATTCCCGGAATCATGATCCTGATCATATCCGTTTTTCCCTTCGGGCCATACAGGGGATAGACATCGATATCCGCATGTTTATTTACCGATAGCAAATATTCTTTGACGCTCTGGCCGCAAGCCTTTGGCGTATCCAGGATATCAAAAAGTTCGATTACTTGTTTTAACAGCATTTCTCTCCTCCTTACTCTCTTTTCTTCATATTTTAAATCGTTGAGTAAGGCGGGTCTACATTCATAAAATCTGAAACCATCTTTTCTTTTTGTGCGTTTTGCACATATATTTCCTGGAAATCTTTATTTTTTATTCCGTTTTATCGTCTGAAATGTTAAAATATATTTCAGAAGGAGGTATTTGCTCATGTCTGTTACCATAAAAGATGTCCTTGAGCTTCCGGCCTATAAGGACTGCCGGTTGATCGCCGGAAGCCGGGGCATCTATAATATCGTTCTTTACGCTGACGGCATGGAAGTCCCTGATATCAAACCATGGCTTCGTCCGCATCTCTTTATGATCACGACAGGGTATTCGATCAGAAATTTACCGAATGCCGTAATGCAGCTTGTTTTAGATCTGCATCATGCCGGATGTGCTGCGCTTGCAATTAAGACTAAATTTATCGGGGAAATCAGTGCCGATGTCATAATGGCTGCGGAGGAGCTGGGATTTCCAATCATTGTAGTGCCTGACGGGGTTCCGGCGTCGGAGCTTTTTGTCCCGTTGATGAATCTTATCTACAGTGAACAGGATACGCAGTTACAGAGCAATTATTTTTTCATTGATCTCATGAATGGGGCTATTCGCACGGAAGAAGAAGCAAAGCTCAGGATACAGCCCATAAGATGGCCAAAGCTTCCCTTTCGCCTGCTGTTATTTCATATTGAGAACAAACAGCGTTCTTGTAACTACAATGAAGAAATCCTCAAAAAAAGTCTCTGCTATTTTTCGGATAAATTGGAAAGATACATTTTGCTGCCGGGTAATGACAATGTGCCTGTGATTCTTTCGGATATATATAAGGATGATATGCTGACGGATGTATGTACGCAGGTCTGCGCTTATATCCGTCAACAGTTTGGCTTGACAGTCTGTGCCGGTATTTCGGACAGGGTGGAGTCTTATATCGGTCTTCGCCAGGGATTTCAGGATGCATTGGAGGCGGTAAAGATCGGGGTTATTGAAAAATCTGATAAGACGGCGTTCCAGATCAAAGATTTCCGGCTGGAACAGGTGCTTCTGGATTTCAAAGGAAATGCAAGGCTCCAGAAATGTCTGGATGAGACATTTTCAGCTTTACGTGATCATGATCGGCGTCATAAGAGTAATCTGATGGAAACATTATCTGTTCTGACGGCATCGCTGGGTTCTAAAGTAAATACTGCAGACAGGCTGTTCCTGCACCGTAATACCTTGATCTATAGAATTAATAAAATTGAAGAGTTGACAGGGATGGATCTGACTGACAGCAATACAATCTCCCGCTTGTCTTTTCTGTTCAAGATACAGCCCTTTCTGTGATCGGGATCGGTAATGGGAGTTGGAAATCAAGCAGATTTCAGGTGTATTTTGGAGGATAAGTGATGCAACTTCTGTAAAACCCGCCGCAGCGCTATTGTAATATAAAGAAAATGTGATAAAATGGGTGATGTAAAAAGAAGGATAAGAATAGAGAAGTCAGGAGACAGGAGGAATTAAGTAACATGGTAAAGCTTTATGACAAAGGCGTATATCTGATAAACGGAACGGAGATTGCAGAATCTTCGGAGGAAGTAAAGGCAAAGATGGGGCAGGAGATTTCAAAAGCCGAGGCCGCAGAGCAGACAATCGGCTACCGCATTTTAAAAGAACATAATACTTCAGGAAATATGAACAGGCTCCAGATTAAGTTTGATAAATTAACTTCCCACGATATTACATTCGTGGGCATCATCCAGACGGCAAGGGCGTCAGGGCTTGAGAAATTCCCGATTCCCTATGTGCTGACAAACTGCCACAATTCCCTGTGCGCGGTGGGCGGCACAATCAACGAGGACGACCACATGTTTGGGCTTAGCTGTGCGAAAAAGTACGGCGGAGTCTATGTCCCGCCTCATCAGGCGGTCATCCACCAGTTTGCAAGGGAGATGCTTGCGGGCGGCGGCAAGATGATCCTCGGCTCGGACAGCCACACCCGGTACGGCGCGCTTGGCACCATGGCCATGGGCGAGGGCGGACCGGAGCTTGTAAAGCAGCTCTTAAATAAGACTTACGATATCAAGATGCCGGAAGTAGTGGCAATCTATCTGGACGGCGAGCCGATGAAGGGGGTAGGTCCCCAGGACGTAGCCCTTGCCATTATCGGGGCGACTTTTGGGAACGGCTATGTGAACAACAAGGTGATGGAGTTCGTGGGACCGGGCGTTGACAAGCTGAGCGCGGACTTCCGTATCGGCATCGACGTGATGACGACCGAGACGACCTGCCTTTCCTCTATCTGGAAAACAGATGATACGATAAAGGAGTTTTACGAAATCCACAAGCGCCCGGAGGATTATAAGGAGTTAAACCCGGGAGCAGTGGCTTACTATGACGGTATGGTATATGTGAACTTAAGCGAAATCAGGCCGATGATTGCGATGCCCTTCCATCCGTCTAATGTATATACCATCGACGAGGTAAATGAAAATCTCACGGACATCCTCCATGATGTGGAGCAGAAAGCGTTAGTCAGCCTTGACGGCGCGGTGGAATACTCTCTTCAGGATAAGGTCCGCGGCGGAAAGCTCTATGTTGACCAGGGGCTTATCGCAGGCTGCGCGGGCGGCGGCTTTGAAAATATCTGCGCGGCGGCGGATATCATAAAGGGCCGCTATATCGGTGCGGATGAATTTACCTTCAGCGTGTATCCGGCGAGTACGCCGATTTATATGGAGCTGGTGAAAAACGGTGCGGTTGCGGACTTGATGGAGGCGGGAACCATCGTGAAGACGGCGTTCTGCGGGCCTTGCTTTGGTGCGGGGGATACTCCGGCGAACAACGCATTTTCCATCAGGCACTCTACGAGGAACTTCCCGAACCGGGAGGGCTCAAAACTACAGAACGGACAGATTTCTTCTGTTGCCCTTATGGACGCGCGCTCGATTGCGGCGACGGCGGCGAATAAGGGGTTCCTTACACCGGCGACGGCGATGGATGTAGAGTATACAGGGAAGAAATATCATTTTGATGAAAAGATATATGCGAACCGCGTGTTTGACAGCCACGGCGAGGCAGACCCGGCGGTGGAAGTGCGGTTCGGGCCGAATATCAAGGACTGGCCGGCGATGCCGGCACTGCCGGAGAATCTCCTGCTGAAGGTGGTATCCGAGATTCACGACCCGGTTACGACGACGGACGAGCTGATTCCGTCAGGAGAGACTTCCTCCTACCGCTCGAACCCGCTGGGGCTTTCGGAATTCGCACTGTCAAGAAAAGACCCGGCGTATGTAGGCAGGGCAAAGGAAGTGCAGAAGGCGCAGAAGGCTATCGAGGCGGAGCAATGCCCGGCAGAGGCTCTCGAGGAATTAAAGCCGGTGATCGGGAAGATTACAGAGACCTATACAGAGATAGACCGGACAAACCTTGGCATCGGCAGCACCATCTTTGCGGTGAAACCAGGCGACGGCTCGGCAAGGGAGCAGGCGGCGTCCTGCCAGAAGGTGCTTGGCGGCTGGGCGAATATTGCCAACGAGTACGCCACAAAGCGTTACCGCTCCAACCTGATCAACTGGGGTATGCTCCCTTTCATCACAGAGGAGGAACACACAGCGCTCAGCTTTAAGAACGGCGACTACATCTTTGTGCCGGAAGTGCGGAAGGCAGTGGAAGAGAAGGCGGCAGAGCTTAAGGCATATGTTGTCGGGGATACGCTTAGGGAAATCACCTTAAAGCTTGGCGATATGACCGATGCCGAGCGGGAGATCATCCTGAAAGGATGCCTGATCAATTACTACCGCGGATAAGAACAGGGCTTGATTGGATAAAAACTGGATCAAAAAAAGGACATACACCTTCCGGGAAGGAGCGGTATGTCCTTTTTAAAATTCTTGCCGGTGAACAATATGTAACCGGCCGTCAGAAAAATTTTTATCTTTTTGTTGCAACAGTCAGCCTGTTTATTTACTCTAATATATATACAGCAGATCGGTGCCGATACCATATCAGGGAGGAAAGGATATGAGATGTGATGCGAAAGAATTTGCGCAGATGTACGAAGAGATTTACAAAGACTTGTACCGCTTTGCGCTGTGCAGGATGAGGAATGTGCAGGACGCCGAGGATGCGGTCAGCGAGTCGGTGCTTGCGGCGTATGAAAATATCCGTAAGCTGCAGAAGGAAACTGCATTCAGAAGCTGGATGTTTACGATCCTGGCGAATACATGCAGGAAAAAGCTGAGGGAATCCAGAGACAGGCAGAAGCGGGAGGATGGCGGAGTGGAAAGGCTTACAGAGATTTCTGCGGGGACGACGGATTACGGGATAGCTCTGGATGTGCGAAAGGCGTTTTTCATCCTGTCGTCTGAGGAGCAGGAAATCGTGGCGCTCTCTGTATTTGGCGGTTACAATAGCAGGGAGATTGGGACTGCGCTGAATCTGAACCCGAATACGGTGCGTTCAAAGAGGAGCCGCGCACTGGAAAAGATGGAATATGTATTGGAGTAGGAAAGGGGTATCTTTATGGAAAAAAGAGAACAGGATATTCTGAATAAGATAGAAGAGAAGACGAAGGACGTTAAGGTTCCAAAGAGCCTTGAGCCGGAGCAGATAGAGAAGCTTTTGCGGGAAAAAGGGGAAGAGAAGAGAAGTCAGCAAAGCATAAGCCGCGTAAAGCTTTACCGTATCGGCGGGCTTGTGGCGGCGTGCCTGGTGCTTGTTGCGGGAATACGTATCGCCGGGAGCTTTGGCGGACATGACGACAGAAATCTGGGGAACGGCATATCAGAGAGTACCGCAGAGATTGGCAAAACGACGGACAAAGAGGCGGCAGATGCAGACGTCGGCCTGCAGGAAGAGGGGGCGGACGATGCAGCCGATGCCAAAGACAGCGGGAAGACAGACAGCTATAAAAAAGTTTATTCCTATATAAAAGCGAAGATTGACGAGCAGAAGCGGGAAGGGTCGGGATATTTCGACTTGGGGGCGGATTCCGCGGAAAGCATGATGCGGGGGGAGCTGCAGAAGGAAAGTGCCGCAGAGGATATCGCGATGACAGCGGAGGCGGACAGCGCCATGACGGCAGGCGGAAGCGCTTACTCAGAAACGAATGTCCGTCAGGAGGGGGTAGACGAGGGCGATGTTGTCAAAACTGACGGGAGATATCTGTATGTGCTGAAAGAAAGCGGCCGGCAGATTTCCATCGTGGACACTAAGGGGGGACTGAAAGAGATCGGGAAGATTGAGGCGGAGAAAGACCGGCAGATGCAGGAGATATACGTCGTGCCAAAGAAGAAGCAGTTAGTCTGCATCGCTGCCGTGTACGAGGAGCAGCCGCAGCAGGAAAAGACGGCGGGCACAGCCGACGAGGAGACGGATGTTTACGATGAGGAATATATCTTTTTAGGCAGCGGCAGCGTATCGGAAAACGTTGAGGCAGTGACTTATGATATCCGCGACCCGAAGAAGCCGAAGGAGCAGGGAAGCGTCACCCAGAGCGGCTATTACAGTTCATCGCGGCTGTCCGGTGGGCATCTTTATCTGTTCAGTAATTACAGTGTGGGAAATAATATCGACGGGCATAATCCTCGTACCTTTATCCCGATGGTGAACGATAGTCTGATCCGGGAAAAGGATATCAGTCTTCCGCCCTTTAAGTGCGGGAGCATGTACGAAGTAGTCACAGCGGTAGACCTCGAGAAGCCGTCCGAGACAGCAGCAAGCAAGGCGATCTTTACCGATGGGGGAAGCCTTTATGTGAGCAATGAAAATATTTATTATTACGAGACGAAATGGAAGGATAACGGGGACGCGGAAAAGACGGTTATCCGAAAGATCGGCTACAAGGACGGGGCGTTTACGCCTGCGGTGCAGGGGAGCATCAAAGGATATATCAACGATTCATTTTCCATCGACGAGTACAAAGGGAATCTCCGGATCGTGGCGACGGTGGGGGAGACGAACTCGGTGTATGTGCTCGATAAAAAGCTTAAGACTATCGGTTCCATCAACAAGCTGGCCAAAGATGAGCGGGTGTACTCCGCAAGGCTTCTGGGGGATACGGGATATTTTGTTACCTTCCGGGAGACAGATCCGCTGTTCAGCGTGGACTTTTCGGATCCGAAGAAGCCGAAGGTTTTAGGGAAATTAAAGATCCCGGGATTTTCCGAATATCTGCATTTCTATGGAAAGGATAAGCTTCTTGGGATTGGCATGAACGTGGAGGAGGAAGCGCAGGTCACCGACGGCGTGAAGCTGAGCATGTTCGATATATCCGACAACCGGGACGTGAAAGAGGAGCATAAGCTTGTGCTGAAAAATGTGTACAGCACGGATGTCTCCTACGACTACAAGGCAGCGCTTATCGATGCTGGAAAGAACATCATCGGATTTTCCGGGAACACGGAGGGTGGTGAGCGGTATTATCTTTTCTGCTATGACGAAAAAGCAGGCTTTACGTGCAGTATGTCCGAAGAGATCAACGGGCGTTCCGGCAGGGCGGCCAGGGGCGTATACATCGGCGATACGCTGTATATTGTCTGTGGGAATGTTATCGAAGCCTATTCGCTGAAGGATTATAAAAAAGTGGAGGATTTGATTTTGTAGTATTGTGTGAATTGTGAGAATAATATAAAAAAATCAGACTATTTATTCAAATGCGAGGAGAAGGAAAAAAATAATAAAATTAATCCAAAAAAGTATTGACAAATAAGGGCGGCGGTGGTAATATAGACTCATCGAAAGAGAAAGCAATCTTTTAAATAGAGAAGGAAGGAGGCTTGCTCCAATGGACACGGTAAAAGAGACGACAATTCAATATGTCAGTGGTATGGCAGAGGGTAGTTCCCGGAGAATAAGCCTTAACCTGAGTGTTTTGAGATAAGCCGGAAGATAGAATGAAAGATGAGAATTCGGAGAAGAGAGAACCGGTGAGAAATTAAGGATATGTAATCTGCAGACATATTGAGATATGATACCACAGAAAGTTATCAGAGATACCGAAGCGGTATCAAAGGTTCGGGAACGATTAATCCGAGAGATTCCTCCGAATTATATATATAGAAGCAAATCAAACTGAATATAAAAATATAACAGCCATTGGAGTAGAGCATTCCGGTGGCTGTTTCGGTGTGTGCAAACAGTAACAATATTTTGACATTGGGGATACCATATGATACACTAATAACAACGATTTTAACAGAAAGATTAGATGAAAGATACATTTTGAGGTGAGGAATTTGGATAAATATGAATATCGGGTAAAGACGGAGCAGTTGCTTGAATACGCGGAGAAAAAGCAGTACCGCAAGGCGATGGAGATTGCGGACACCATCGACTGGCGCAGGGTGAAGAGTGCGTCTATGCTGAATACGGTCAGCGAGGTATATGAATACTGCGGAGAATTTCAGAAGAGCAGGGATATCCTGTTCATGGCGTTTGACCGCTCACCGGGGAGCCGTAAGGTTGTCTACCGGCTTGCGACGCTGGCGCTTAAGGTGAACGATCCGGATGAAGCTTCGGATTGTTATGAGGAGTTTGTCAAGCTGGCGCCGAAGGATCCGAATCAGTACATCTTGAAATACCGGATTCTGAAAGTACAGAAGGCTCCGATCGAAGAGCAGATTGCAGCTCTCGAGGAGTTTAAAAAGGCAGAGTATATTGAGAAATGGGCATATGAGCTGGCGAAGCTGTACCATGAGGCGGGTATGGTAAGGGAGTGCCTGGAAGAGTGCGACGATCTTATCCTGTGGTTTAGCGAGGGGAAATATGTCTTTATGGCTATGGAGCTAAAGATGAAGTATAAGCCGCTCACTCCGCTCCAGCAGGAGAAGTATGATAAGCATACCGGAAAAAAGACGAAGGATATCGTGATCCCAGGGCATGGGCATGACGAAGATGACGGTGTGCCGGAGCCGCTTAAGGAGAAGGAAAAAGAAGCTGCCGATACAAAGAAAGAGCAGGAAGCGAAAAAAGAGCCGGGAGTGAAGGAAGAGGCAGAGCCGAAAGAGGATAAGGCCGACATTTCCGTCGACGGACAGGATGTGAAGCCGGAAGAGGAAGAGCCGGCGGAGGAAGCAGATGTATCTAAGGAGCCGGAAGGCGCCCGCGAGGAGATCAAGGTTAAACCACGCGCACCGATCACCCGGATCGTAACAGGAGCGACGCTTGAGGAAGCGTTGGCGAGCGGGATGGCGATGGCAGCGGGCCTCAACCAGGAAGAGAAAGCGATGGCCGACAGGGATGAGGAGCTTAAACTCAGCGGCCAGATGAAGATTGAGGACATTCTCCAGGAATGGGAAGAGAAGCAGAAGGTGAATGCCGATGCCATTGAAAGGCAGAAGGCGCAGGATAAAGAGCGGTTAAAGCGGGAAAGAAAAGAAGCGGAGAAGCGCAAAGAGGCGTCGCGCAAAGCGGCGGAGGAGGCCGCGAGAAAGGCCGAGGAAGAGGCCAGAAGGAAAGCGGCCGAAGAAGCTGCGAGAAAGGCCGAGGAAGAAGCCGCGAGAAAAGCGGCGGAGGAGGCTGCGAAAAAGGCCGAGGAGGAAGCAAAGAAAGCAGAAGAGGCCAGAAAGAAAGCAGCGGAGGAGGCCGCAAAGCGGGAAGTTAATGAAAAGATCTTGAAACCGGCGGTGAAAAAGCCTAAAAAGAATATCTTAGAGGAGAAGACACAGCGGCTTCCGGATGATATCATGGAACTTGTAGAGCAGCTTGAGAGCAGAGTGTCCGGGACATCTGCACCGCAGAAGGCAGAAGCGCAGGAGGATGAATTCGATCAGGAAGATTTTCTGGCGGATTTTGCCGCGGACTTTGCAGAGGCGGGAGCGACGACAAAGATAGTGCTCGGAGAAGAGGCAGAAGAAGATTTTTCCGTAGATGATGACAGTGAGGATGAATTTATTGAAGAATCCGACGGAGATGATTTAGCAGATGAATCCGATATGGAAGATGAGGATGCAGAGGAAGAGGACTTTGCGGAGAATGAAGATATAGAAGATATTGCCGATGAGGATGATTTTGTGGAGGATGAAGACGGTTCGGAGGATGAAGAATTAGAAGGCGATGACTTTGAGGAGGATGAAGACGGGTCTGAGGACGAAGGATCCGATGAGGATGACTTTGCAGAGGTTGATTCTGACGGCGCGGATTCCTTAGAAGAGGATTTTGGCGACGATTTTGAGGATGAATTTATCGAGGAAGAGTCTGACGAGGATGGTTTTGGGGAAAACGAAGAATCGGACGAGGATTTCGGCGATGAGGCTTCCTTAGAAGACGACTTTGAAGAAGATGAATTAGACGAGGATGATTTTGCAGAGGACGATTTTGAAGAAGATGAATTAGATGAAGATGATCTTGCCGAAGATGAATTAGACGAGGACGGCTTTGATGAGGAAGACGAATCGGACGAGGACTTCGATGAGGACTTTGGAGAAGACGATTTTACGGAAGAAGGCTCAGATGAGGATTTTGACGAGGACGATTTTGCGGATGATCCTGACGCGGAAGAAGACGCCGATGGGGAAGAAGATTTCGACGAAGAGGATTTCGACGAGGATGACTTTATAGACGATGAGTCATACGCGGATGACTTTGAGGAAGAAGATTTTGACGAGGACGACTTTGAGGATGATTCTGACACGGAAGAAGACATCGATGGGGAAGAGGATTTCGATGAAGAGGACTTTGAGGAGGAAGAGCTTGAAGAAGAGGAGGTAGAAGAAGAGGAAGTTCCGCTGGAGATCGAGGAGCCTTCGGAGGAAGAGATACAAAAGCGGTTCAGGAAGGCCAAGGGCGGCGGGGTTCCGTTTGACACCGGATTTGTGGTGACGGGACGTTACGACCTTAGTGCTACCAGTGAGATTGGCTTAAAGGCCGGCCTTACGGAGGAGCAGAAGAAGCTTTTCTCCTACTTCGTCCCGGTCCGCGGCATGAGCGAGCAGATCGTAGAGGCGCTCGATAATGACCGCAGGGCGCAGAGAGAGGGAACGTCGAAGACAGGAAACCTTTTGGTTATCGGAAGGAAAGGCTCGGGTAAGACAGTCCTTGCGGTGGATATCGTTAAGGCTATCCAGAAGCAGAGGAACTTAAAGCAGGGCAAGGTTGCTATCGTCACCGGCGAGTCCCTGAATAAGAAGGAGCTGCCTAATATCATCCAGAAGCTTAAGGGCGGCGCGATCATCGTTGAGAAGGCCGGAAAACTTAACTCCAGGACGGTGAAGGAGCTTAATTATCTGATGGAGAGAAAGACCGGCGAGATGTTATTCGTCTTAGAAGACCAGAGAAAGCCGTTAGAAAAAGTGCTGACGGCGAACCCGGATTTTAAGAAGAAATTCACCTCCAAGCTTGAGCTCCCGATCTTTATCAATGATGAGTTGGTGACCTTCGGCCAGACTTATGCGAAGGAGAATGGATATAAACTGGATGAGATGGGTATCCTGGCGCTCTATAGCCGTATTGACGTGATGCAGAGAGAGGATCACGCGGTTTCTGTTGCAGAGGTGAAGGAGATCATGGATGAGGCGATCTCCCATTCCCAGAGGGTCAATGTAAAGCACCTGGCACGGAGAGTATTCGGAAAAGGAACGGATGATTCAGACAGGATCATTCTTAAGGAAGAAGATTTTAAAATTTAGAAGTAAAAAAAGAGTTTTGGTGAACCATATTTGCCAAAACTCTTTCTTTTTGCGCAAATGCGGGGTATAATGATAGTATTAAAAACAACGTAACAAGCGAGGGTACGAATATGGCGGAAAAGAAAAAGAAAGCGTATGAAATCAGTGAACTTGACCAGTATCTTTTCGGACAAGGCAATCATTATGAGATTTATAAGAAACTGGGTTCGCACAAGGTAAAGAAGGGGAAAAAAGAAGGCGTTTATTTTGCGGTGTGGGCCCCCCATGCAAAGTCAGTGTCGGTCATTGGCGAATTCAATGAGTGGAATATAGAGGCGAATCCGATGGAGCGTCAGGAGTCGGTTGGGATTTTTACCTGTTTTATTCCCGGAGTGAAGGATTATGATATGTATAAATATTGTATTCAGACACACACGGGAGATTATGTGTTTAAGGCGGACCCGTTTGCGAACCATGCAGAGCTGAGACCGGGAACGGCATCTAAGGTTGCGGATATCAGCGGCCTTAAGTGGACGGATGACGACTGGATGGAGAAGAGGAAGAAGTGGAACCACATGCAAAAGCCGGTCTCTGTCTACGAGGCACATATCGGCTCTTGGAAAAAGCACCCGGGGCGGGAGGACGAGGGCTTTTATACCTACCGTGAGTTTGCGAAAGAGATCGCGAAGTATGTGAAGGACATGGGCTATACGCATATTGAGCTTATCGGTATCGCAGAGCATCCCTTTGACGGCTCCTGGGGATATCAGGTGACCGGTTACTATGCGCCGACATCCAGATACGGGACGCCGGAGGATTTTGCGTGGATGGTGAATTATCTGCACCGCAATAAGATCGGCGTAATCCTTGACTGGGTTCCCGCCCATTTCCCGAGAGACGCCCACGGACTTGCGGACTTTGACGGAACTCCGACGTTCGAGTATGCGGACCCGAGGAAGGGGGAACATCCGGACTGGGGAACGAAGGTATTTGATTTTGGGAAGAATGAAGTAAGGAACTTTTTGATCTCTAACGCGCTGTTTTGGGTCGAGCAGTTCCATGTTGACGGGCTGCGTGTTGATGCTGTTGCTTCTATATTATATCTGGATTACGGAAGGCAGGACGGGCAGTGGGTTGCGAATAAGTACGGCGGCAACCAGAACCTGGAGGCGATTGATTTTTTCAAGCACCTGAATTCGGTCGTTTTGGGAAGGAACCCCGGCGTGATGATGATTGCAGAGGAGTCTACGGCGTGGCCGAAGGTGACCGGCGACGTGGAAGACGACGGACTTGGATTCAGCCTCAAGTGGAATATGGGATGGATGCACGATTTTACCGAATATATGAAGCTTGACCCGTATTTCCGCAAGGACAACCACCATATGATGACCTTCGCCATGAGCTATGCGGGGAGCGAGAAGTACATCCTCGTTCTGTCCCACGATGAGGTAGTTCATTTGAAGTGCTCCATGCTCAATAAGATGCCGGGGCTTGGTTTTGATAAATATGCGAATCTCAAGGCCGGGTATGCGTTTATGATGGGACATGCAGGGAAGAAGCTTTTGTTCATGGGCCAGGAGTTCGCCCAGCTCCGTGAGTGGAGTGAGGAGCGGGAGCTTGACTGGTTCCTGCTTGCAGAGGAGGAGCACCAGGCGATCCAGAACTGGATGAGAGATCTTCTGCATCTGTATAAAAAGAATCCGGCGCTTTACCAGGATGAAGAGATCTGGGAGGGCTTTGAGTGGATCAATGCGGACGACGGTTACCGCAGCATCTACAGCTTCTTGCGCCATTCCAAGAATAAAAAGAAGAACCTTCTCTTCGTCATCAACTTTACACCGATGACGTGGGAGGACTACCGCGTAGGTGTGCCGAGAAGGAAGCAGTACAAGCTGATCATGAACAGTGATGATGTGAAATACGGCGGAAAGGGTGAGGAGCGCCCGACGGTTTATAAGGCAGTGAAGCAGGAGTGTGACGGAAGGCCGTTCTCTTTTGCGTACAAGCTGCCGCCTTACGGGGTTGCCGTATTCGAGTATTAGAGTGTTAGGAGCAGGCATATGCGCAGGTATTTTTGCAGGAAACCGCAATTCGGGTCTTGACAAATGTTTTGATATCCATTAGAATTACGATTAATTGAATACCTGCTGGCAATGTTGGTTGCAAAATGCAGGTTCGGTGATGAAGAGGGATAGTAGTTGCAGAAGAAGTTCTACAGAGAGAGAGTCCGGCGGCTGAGAGATTCTCGTATGGAGCTGCGATGAACCTGCCTTGGAGCCGCTGTATGAAAATACAGCGTGACACTAGCGTTAATGGTGAATTTGAGAGAGGACTGCGAAAGATATTGCAGTTAACGAGGGTGGTACCGCCGAGATTTTCGGTCCCTTTAGGGGAACGGAAGTCTCGGCGGTTTTTATGCCCGAGTGAAAAACAGACTGTTGATAAAAAAGTAAAAGGAGAAGGGAACATGGCAAAGGAAAAGAAATTGGTAAAGAATATTACACCGCGTGATGAGAATTTCGCGCAGTGGTACACGGATGTTGTGCGTGAGGCGGAGTTATGTGATTATTCAAGTGTTAAGGGCTGCCTTAACTATCTGCCTAACGGCTATGCGATCTGGGAGCTTATCCAGGCGGATCTGGACAGACGTTTCAAGGAGACGGGCGTAGAGAATGTATCTCTGCCTCTGCTGATCCCGGAGAGTCTTCTTGAGAAGGAAGCGGATCATGTAGAAGGGTTTGCGCCGGAGGTTGCGTGGGTAACCCACGGCGGGATGGAGAGGCTTCAGGAGAGACTTTGTATCCGGCCGACATCAGAGACATTGTTCTGCGATCTTTGGGCGAGAACAGTTAAGTCTTACCGGGATCTCCCGAAAGTATGGAACCAGTGGAACAGCGTTCTGCGCTGGGAGAAGACGACGAGACCTTTCCTTCGCTCCAGAGAGTTCCTGTGGCAGGAGGGCCACACCATCCATGCTACTTACGAGGAAGCAGAGGCGCGCACGATCCAGATGTTCCATGTATATGAAGACTGCTACAAAGAGACGCTGGCGATTCCATTTGTATCAGGAAGAAAGGCAGAGCATGAGAAGTTTGCCGGTGCGCAGGATACTTATACGATCGAGGCACTGATGCATGACGGCAAGGCGCTGCAGTCTGCCACAAGCCATTTCTTCGGAAGCGGATTCCCGGATGCGTTCGGCATCAAATATATTGATAAGAACAATGAGCCGCAGAGTGTATACGAGACTTCCTGGGGATGGTCCACGAGAAGTATCGGCGGCCTGATCATGGTTCACGGTGATGACGACGGACTTGTACTGCCGCCGCATGTGGCGCCGGTTGAGTGCCGGGTGATCCCGATCGCGCAGCACAAGGAGGGCGTTCTTGACAAGGCGTTCGCGTTGTTCGAAGAGCTTAAGAAGGCGGGCTACCGGGTGAAGATTGACGATTCTGAGAAGAGCCCGGGATGGAAGTTCGCCGAGCAGGAGATCTTAGGGATCCCGACCCGTATTGAGATCGGGCCGAAGGATATCGAGAACGGCCAGGTGGTTGTCGTACGTCGTGACAACAGGGAAAAGATTATCGTTCCGATGGATGAGATCGCAGTGAAACTCCGTGATATCCTGGAGACGATCCAGCAGGATATGTACAACCGTGCGAAGGATTTCCTCAGCGCACATATCGATACGGCCACAGAGATGGACGAGATGAAGGAGAAGTTCCAGCAAAACAGAGGTTTTGTAAAGGCATGCTGGTGCGGTGACCCGGAATGTGAGGGCGAAGTGAAGTACGTGACAGGCGGTGCGGCTACCAGATGTCTGATCGAGGATGAAGAGTTTATCTCAGACAAATGTATCTGGTGCGGCAAGCCGGCGAAGCATATGGCTTACTGGGGCAAAGCATACTAAGATGCAGGACTTTGACATCTGTCTGCCCGAAAAAGTGAATATAGTCATCACTGCCCTGCAGAGTGCGGGCTTTGAAGCTTACGCGGTAGGCGGATGTGTGCGGGATTCCATACTTGGCAGGGAACCGGAGGACTGGGATATCACTACCTCCGCCATGCCGGAGGAGACGAAAGCGCTGTTTGAGAAGACCTTCGATACCGGTATTGCGCACGGGACAGTGACAGTGCTCCTTGAGCGGGAGGCCTTTGAGGTGACGACCTACCGGATCGACGGGAAGTACGAGGACAGCCGCCACCCGAAGGAAGTGATCTTTACCAGGAGCCTTAAAGAAGATCTCCTGCGCCGGGACTTTACGATCAACGCCATGGCATACAATGAAAAGGACGGGCTTGTCGATATCTTCGGCGGCCTTAAGGATCTTAAGGAAGGGATCATCCGGTGCGTGGGAGATGCCACGGCCAGATTTTCCGAGGATGCGCTTCGGATATTAAGAGGCGTCAGGTTTGCCGCTCAGTTGGGATTTTCCATTGACAGGGAGACAGAGGCGGGGATGAGAGAGCTTGCTCCGACGTTAAAGAAGATCAGCGCGGAGCGGATTCAGGCAGAGCTTGTGAAGATGCTGACCTCAAAACGACCGGGGCTTTTAAGGGAAGCTTACGCGCTTGGCATAACCGGGCAGTTCCTTCCCGAGTTTGGCCGGCTGATGGAGACGGAACAGGAGACGCCCCATCATATGTATAACGTGGGCGAGCATACGATCCATGCTGTAGAGAATGTGCGCCCGGACAAAATCCTGAGACTGACCATGCTTCTTCACGATATGGGGAAGCCGGCGTATAAGACGATAGATGAGAGCGGCACGGCACATTTTAAAAAACACGCCCTGGAGAGCGAGATTATCGCAAAGCGGATCCTCAGGCGGCTGAAATTTGACAACGATACGCTCAACAAGGTGACGAGGCTTGTGCGTTTCCACGACTACCGGATGCCGGCGGCGGCGAAAAGTGTCCGTCGTGCCATGAATAAGATTGGCGAGGATATCTTCCCTTATTATCTGGAGGTACGCCGGGCGGATGTGCTGGCGCAGAGCATGTACCAGCGGGAAGAAAAGCTTAAGAATCTTGATGAGATTGAGACATTGTACCAGGAGATTGTAGAGAAGGGACAGTGCGTATCCTTAAAAGACCTGGCGGTGACCGGCAAGGATCTGATCGGGGCGGGCATGGAACCGGGCAGGGAGATCGGCGAAAAATTAAATGAGCTTCTCGGGTTAGTCATCGAGGATCCGTCGCTGAACACGAAAAAAGAATTACTAAAGTTTCTAAGGAAATAATAATCATATTTCTGTTTTTGGCATCATACTTTAAAAAGAACATGTAATGTAGAGTGCAGGGGATGTCAATATGCAGGATTATGATAGGAACATTTTGGAAAAATATAATGTTGACGTAAACAGCACCCGTAAAGTGAGGGGTGCTGTTTTATGCGACACGAGCCGGGGAATATTTCTCTTAAAAGAGGTGTCGGCGCCGGCGGGACGCATCCTCGCGCTTAGCGGGCTGTACAGACATCTTATGGATCACGGTTATAGCGGCGTGGATTATATTGAACCTAACGCGGACGGGGAGTTTGTCACGGACTTTGAGGACGGGAAGAAATATATGCTGCGGCGTTGGTTTCGCGGGCGGGAGTGCGACCTCAAGCGGCCGGCGGAGCTTCTGGAGGCGTCGGGCAATCTGGCAAAGCTCCATATGATCATGCGGGTTAAGCTTTCCCACGGCACGAAGGCGGAGCGTCTCCATCAGGAGTATGAACGGCATGACAGGGAACTGAGAAAAGTCCGCAGGTTCGTGCGCTCCATGACTTCCAAGGGAGATTTTGAGATTGCATTTCTGAAACATTTTGATGCCATGTACCAGTGGGCGCAGATTGCGGGAGATCTTCTTGCCAGGTCGGATTACGAGCGGCTTTACCAGGAAAGTATAGCGGCAGACTGCCTGACTCACGGTGAGTATAATTACCACAATATCCTGATGCGCGGTGAGGAAACTTACGGCGTGCCGGCGGGCATCCTGGCGACGACCAACTTCGATAAATTCAGGCAGGATATTCAGGCGGAGGATTTTTACTATTTTTTCCGGAAGGTGATGGAAAAGCATGGCTGGAAGGAGCGGCTGGGGGATAATATGCTCAATGCTTACTCCGCCATCTGCCCGCTGTCCGACACGCAGATGGAATACTTAAAGATCCGTCTGGCCTACCCGGAGAAATTCTGGAAGATAGCCAATTCCTATTATCACTCCAACAAAGCTTGGGTTTCCGTGAAAAATGTGGAGAAGCTTGACCTGGCGATCCGGCAGACAAAAGAGAAAGAACGCTTTATGGAGAATATATTTGCTTTTCATTTGTAAGCTGTTGGTGTATAATAATTAACAGCAATAGCGAGACAGGAGGTACAGATAATGGAATATCGCGAGCGGTACGAGGCATGGATCAACAATCCATATTTTGATGAAGCAACGAGGGAAGAACTAAAGAAGATTGCAGAGGATGATAATGAGATAAAAGAACGTTTTTATAAAGATCTCGAATTTGGCACTGCAGGACTCAGGGGTATTATCGGTGCGGGGACGAACCGGATGAATATCTATACCGTCAGGAAAGCAACCCAGGGGCTGGCGAATTATATCACGGCAAAGGATGCTAAGGATAAAGGCGTTGCCATCGCCTACGATTCCAGGCGGATGTCGCCGGAATTCGCGGACGAGGCGGCGCTCTGCCTTGCGGCCAACGGCATTAGGGCGTATGTATTTGACGCACTCCGCCCGACACCGGAGCTTTCCTACGCAGTAAGGAAGCTTGGCTGCATCGCCGGGATCAATATTACGGCAAGCCACAACCCGCCGGAGTATAACGGTTATAAAGTATATTGGGAGGACGGCGCCCAGATCACACCGCCTCATGATAAGGGCATCATGGATGAGGTGAAGGCCGTGACTGATTATAACACCGTAAAAACCATGGCGCTTGAGGAGGCGAAGGCAGCAGGACTTTACCAGGTGATCGGGGCGGATATCGACGACGGATATATCGCAGAGTTAAAAAAGCAGGTGCTTCATCAGGACGCTATCGATGCAGTGGGCGACGAGATCAAGATCGTATACAGCCCGCTCCATGGGACAGGCAATGTCCCGGCAAGGCGCATTTTAAAGGAGCTTGGATTTAAGAATGTGTATGTAGTAAAAGAACAGGAGCTGCCGGACGGTGAATTCCCGACAGTTTCTTATCCGAACCCGGAAGCAGAGGAAGCGTTCGAGCTTGGCCTTAAGCTGGCGAAGGAGATTGATGCAGACCTTGTGCTTGCCACCGACCCGGACGCGGACAGGCTCGGCGTGCGCGTGAAGGATAAGGACGGCGTATACCATACACTGACGGGAAATATGTCTGGATGTCTTCTTGCAGACTATGAGATCGGTCAGAGAAAGGCGCTTAAAGGACTTCCGGACGACGGATATCTGATCAAAACGATCGTTACTTCCAACATGGCAGATGCCATCGCGAAGGAATACAACGCGGGCCTTATCGAGGTGCTGACTGGCTTTAAGTATATCGGCCAGCAGATCCTCGGCTTCGAGACGACAGGAAAGGGCAATTACCTGTTTGGCTTCGAGGAGAGTTACGGCTGCCTGATTGGGACACACGCGAGGGATAAGGACGCGATCGTAGCGACGATGGCGCTCTGCGAGGCGGCAGCTTACTATAAGACACAGGGCAAGACTTTGTGGGATGCCATGGTAGACATGTATGAGAAGTATGGATATTATAAGGACGATATCCAATCCATCACCCTGAAGGGCATCGAAGGGCTGGCGAAGATCCAGGAGATCCTCGATACACTGAGAAAGAATCCACCGGCAGAGTTCGGCGGATACAAGGTACTCAAGGCAAGAGATTACCAGGCAGATACTATCAAAGACCTTGAGACAGGCGAAGTGACAGGAACTAATCTTCCGGCGTCGAACGTTCTGTATTATGATCTGACCGATGATGCATGGCTCTGCGTAAGGCCGTCGGGAACTGAGCCGAAGGTGAAGTTCTACTATGGGATCAAAGGCACTTCGTTAGCTGACGCGGATGAAAAATCAGAGAGCCTCGGCAAGAAGGTTATCGCCATGATCGACTCCATGCTGTAGGGATATCCGGCTGCCAGTCAGGCGCAAAATATCTGCAAATGCGTAAAAACGGCGTAAAAAGGGTAAATGTCCTTGACAAACAGTAGGAAAATAGTTATAACTATAACATGAGGCGAAAAAAGCATAGGGGAATACTATGGTTACCGCTTGAAAAGTAAAGACTAAAATGGTATTTTAGGTGATAACAAGAGGAGGAAATTATCCATGAACAAAACAGAATTAGTAGCAGCAATCGCTGACAGAGCAGAACTGTCCAAGAAAGATTCCGAGAAGGCTTTGAAGGCTTTTGTTGATGTTGTAACAGAAGAACTGAAAAAGGAGCACAAGGTTCAGTTAGTTGGATTCGGTACCTTTGAGGTTTCCAAGAGAGCTGCAAGAGAAGGCAGGAATCCGCAGACTGGCAAGGTGATGAACATTGAAGCATGCAAGGCTCCGAAGTTCAAAGCCGGCAAAGCTTTAAAGGATGCAGTGAATGAGTAATTCCCGAGGATAAACAGGCAGAGGGTCTTTGGCTCTCTGTCTTTTTTTGGCGTGAGGTGTAAAAGATGAGATTAGACAAATTTTTAAAGGTATCCCGCCTGATCAAGCGGCGGACGGTGGCGAATGAGGCGTGCGACGCCGGGCGTGTCACCGTGAACGGCAGTGTGGCGAAGGCGTCTGTCAAGGTAAAAGCAGGTGATATCATCGAGATCCAGTTTGGGACGAAAGCGGTGAAGGTGGAAGTGTTAGACATCAAAGAGACGACGAAAAAGGAAGAAGCAGCCAGTCTGTTCAAATATCTGTAATAAATACGAACAACCTTTCATATGATTATTAAGAAAGGTTGTGATGTGTATGGAAGATAGGACCGCACAAAAAAATCATAAACTGGTTGTCAATAACCGCAAGACGAGTCTGGTAACAGGGGTGCTGGATGTTTTGTCTTTTGACCTGAATGAGATCCTTCTGGAGACGGAGCAGGGGATGATGATGGTGAAGGGGACAGATCTGCATGTGAACCGTCTGAACCTGGAGAAGGGCGAGGTGGATATGTCGGGAAATATCGACAGTATCTCTTATTCGGATGTCCATGCGGGAGTGAAGCAGGGAGAGAACCTGTTTTCCAAGCTGTTCAGGTAGCAGATGCCGGAAATCAGAGGAGAAGTGATCATATTTCTGGTGTCTGTGGTCACCGGGATCATGCTGCGTCTGGTGTATCAGAGCATCGGCGTTTTCCGTCAGTTAGTAGAGCACAGTCTGTTTTTTATCGGAATTGAAGACATTTTTTTCTGGCTCGGAGCCGCGCTGTATGTGTTTGTGCAAATTTACCATACAAGCGATGGTAGTATCCGCTGGTATTTTATACTAGGACTTGTATTTGGGACGGCTTTTTGTGAAGCGATGCTCAGGCGTTTCAAAAAAGGCTGAAAAAAAATCTACGTTAATTTTTGGATTTATTCTTTTTAAAATGTTGCGAAAACAAAAAAAAGAAGATAAGATAAGGAAGAGTTAACGATAAGGATTGAACCTATCGGCAAGGGTGAGTATAAATGATGAAAAAGATGAAACAGGAACGCCGGCAGAGGCACAGCAGGCAGAAACGGCGTATTCGTGGGCACAAGAGAAGTGTGCTCGTGGTAAGTGCTGTTATTGTACTGCTGGGCGCTATTGTGTTTGTGAACAGCATGACGCTTAAGGCGAAGGAGAAGGCATATAAAGAGCAGGAAATTGAATTGCAGAAGCAGATAAAGGAAGAGGAGCAGAAGGCAAAAGAGATTGATAAGCTGGAAGAATATGTAGGTACAGACGCGTACATCGAAGATATGGCCAGGGAGAAGTTAGGACTGGTCTATGAAGATGAGATTATATTTAAGGCAGAGTGAGCCGGTACGAATGATAAGCTTTAGGATATATATCCTAAAGCTTTTTTGACATCAATTGCAGAATAAGGGGAGCGGAAATAAGATGGGAGAGATCAGGGAAAAGGGTGCATTTATCAATCCGTATGTCGTACAGATGGACAAATTTGCAGATTCGATGGTGCATCTTTCAAAGACTTTTTTTACGTTAGAGGGCTATAAGGGCAATTTTTCCAAAGAAGAGTTCGAGGAGATGTTTGGCAAGGTTACGGACAAGGTGTGCGAGAATTGCGAGCAGCGGGATTCCTGCCTGCAGGAGAAGCGGCTTTACACCTACCAGATGATGTACGAGATTCTCTGTGCGGTTGAGGATTACGGGGCAGAGCTTAATGTGGAGATCAAGCGGGGGCTTCAGAAGAAGTGCCTTTATGCGCCGCGGTTCCTCAGGGAGACGCTGGAGGTCTATGAGAACGCCAAAAAGATACTTCTCTGGAATAACAGGATCGTCCAGAACCGGGAAGGGTTCGCGGGGCAGCTAAACAGCTTTGCCAAGCTTCTCCAGTATACGACAAGGGAGCTTGACGCCGGTATTTTTGAGGACGAGCATCTGGAAAAGAAGATAAAAAACCGGCTGAAAAAGATTGGCATCAAGATGATGTCATCGGTATTTTATGTCACTTCCCAGGGGAAATATGAGATACACCTGACGGTGAGGGCAGCGAAGGGATTTTGTGTCGCTACGAAGGAGCTGGCCTATGAGGTCGGCGGGTGTGTCGGCAGGGTGATGATGCCCCAGCAGGGGGAGCGGCCTATCGTGGGGGCGCAGTACTGTACGATCGCCTGTGTGGAGAGCGCGCGGTTCCAGACGCTGCAGGGAGTGGCGAAGATTGGGAAGGACTGTGAGCAGACCTCGGGGGATACCTTTCTCATGGCGGATCTTCCGGGCGGAAAAAAGGGGATGGCGATCTCGGACGGCATGGGCTCCGGCGAGGAGGCGTGCCGGGAGAGCACCATGGTGGTGGAGATGTTAGAAGAGCTTTTGGAAGCAGGCTTTCCGGCGCAGACAGCTATTGAGATCATGAACACGGCGCTGGTCATTGGGCGGGAGGATGTCCGGTTTTCGACCATAGATGTGTGCCTGTTTGATCTGTATACCGGGAGCTGCGAGTTTGTGAAGGCAGGCGCGTCCACCACATTTATCAAAAGCGGGGACAGCGTAGAGCGGATCGCCTCCGCGACGCTGCCGATCGGGGTGATCAAGGACATGGAGATCGAGACGGTGAAAAGAGAGCTTTCTTCGGGAGATTTTGTCATCATGGTCACGGACGGGGTGATGGATGCCCTGCCGGCGAAGGAGCAGGATGCGCTGATGTCGGAGTTCATCCGGGAAGCAAATACGGTGAATCCGAAGGAGCTGGCGCACTGCCTGCTGGGGAAGGTGTTAGAGTGGAGCGGCGAAAAGCCGACGGATGATATGACGATCATGGCAGTAGGCCTTTGGAAATTATAAAACTTGCATTTTGGGCGGAAATTTTATATATTAAAAATAGAAAGATAGTATTGTAAAAAGGGTCACAAAATGGAGAAAAAGGTCAGAGAATATATCAGGGCATGGCAGATGCTTAAGGCTGGGGATAAAGTGATTGCAGGCGTATCGGGAGGGGCGGATTCCATATGTCTGCTTTTTATACTGTTAAAGCTTAAGGAGGAGATAGGCTTCGGGCTTTCGGCGGTGCATGTCCACCACGGCCTCAGGGGTGAGACGGCAGATCGGGACGAGGCATATGTGCGGGAAGTCTGTGCCCGGGAGAAGGTCGGGCTTTTCGTGTATCATGAAGATGTATCCGGATATGCAAAGGAGCGCGGGCTTACCTTGGAGGAGGCGGGTCGGGAAATAAGACGCGCCCGTTTTCTGGAGGCGATGGAGAGTCAGGGGGCAAGCCGTATCGCGCTGGCCCATCACAGGAATGACAATGCGGAGACAGTGCTGTGGAATCTGTGCCGGGGGACAGGGCTAAGAGGGATGGGAGGGATTTCGCCGAAAAATGACGTATGGATCCGACCGCTCCTTTGCCTGGAACGCCCGGAGATTGAATCATATCTGGAAAAAAGGGGAATATCTTATTGTACAGATGAGACGAATCTTAAGGACGATTATACAAGAAACCGGATTCGCAACCACGTGCTCCCCTATCTTACAGAGCAGGTCAATGAAAGAACAACAGCCCACATTGCAGAGTGCGCGACGAAACTTGCGGAAATCGGGGAATATATCGAGGCGGAGACGGTACGGTATGCGGGGCAGTGCAGGAAGTCCGGGAAGGACGGCGCGGTCATCATCTTAGAGGAGCCTTACCGGGCGGTGCCAAAAGCCCTTAAGGCCGGGGTGATCCTGTCGCTGATCTGCGAGGCGGCAGACCAGAGGAAGGACATCGGGGAAACGCATGTAAGGGCAGTGCAGCAGCTTATGGAACGCCGGCCGGGAAAGAGATCAAGCCTCCCATACGGGCTTTGGGCAGTGAGAGGTTATGAGGGAATCAGCCTCAGGAAGGGCGGGAAGCCTGAAAAAACGGATGAAAATCCGGCGGTCAGAATGAGAATATTTGAAAAAAATATGGAATCTGTAACATTTTCGCAAAAAAACTACACGAAATGGTTTGATTATGATATAATTAGCAATACTGTAAAAATCAGACACCGCAAGCCCGGAGATTATATAGTGATTGATAAAGAGGGCAGGACCCAGAAGCTAAAACGGTACTTTATCAATGCCAAAATCCCCCGGGAGGAGAGAGATAGCATCTGGCTTGCGGCGGATGGCAGCGAGATTATGTGGATTGCGGGCTACAGGCAGAGCCAGGCATATCAGGTTACTGATAGAACAAAACGGATATTGGAGATTAGGATTTACGGAGGAGAAAGAGATGGCGGAGACAGTAAGGGTGTTGATTCCCGAGGAGGAAGCCAGAAAGAGGATTGAAGAGATTGGAAAACAGATCAGTGAGGATTATGCCGGACGGCAGGTGCATCTTATCTGTATCCTGAAGGGCGGAGTATTTTTTATGTGCGAGCTGGCGAAGAGGATCACTGTGCCGGTTTCGATGGATTTTATGAGTGTGAGCAGCTACGGGGACGGCACGTCGTCCAGCGGTATCGTGAAGATTGCCAAGGATCTTGACGAGTCGCTGGAGGGGAAGGATGTCATCATCGTGGAGGATATCATCGATTCGGGCAGGACGCTCTATTATCTGATGGATGTCCTTAAAAAGAGAAATCCGGAAAGCTTAAGGCTCTGCACGCTTCTTGACAAGCCGGAGCGCAGAGTGAGGGATGTGAAGGTTGATTATGTAGGTTATGAGATTCCGGATGAATTCGTAGTCGGGTACGGACTTGATTACGCACAAAAATATAGAAATCTACCATACATCGGTGTTGTAGAGGGTGTTGAGTAGAAGGAGGCTTAAGAGTTGAACGAGAGAAGGAGCAGAGGAATCAGCGGCGTGAGCGTGCTGGTATTCATATTATTTTTATTCGGAGCATTGTGGTTCACGAACCAGATGGATCAGCGGGACAGTGAACTTAACTGGCAGGAATTTGAGAAGGTAGTTGTGGGCAGCGATGTGAAGTCGGTCAATATCACGCAGAATAAGAATGTCCCGACCGGACGGGTCGAGATCGAGCTTAGGAGCGGTAAGGACGGGGCGGATACGGAGGTCCGTTATCTCTATGTCTCGGATATCAACGAGGTCCAGAAGTACCTCAGGGATAAAGGGATCGAGGATTATACGATGTCGAATGTCCCGCAGGAGAGCTGGTTTGCCAACACGATCGTACCGATGCTGCTGATGATCGGCGGTATCGCACTTATTTTCATGCTGATGAACCGTCAGGGCGGCAGTGCGAATACGAAGGCGATGAACTTCGGAAAGAGCCGTGCGAAGCTTAGCCGGGACGGAGAGAATAATGTGACTTTTGCCAAGGTGGCGGGTCTTCAGGAGGAAAAGGAAGAGTTAGAAGAGATTGTGGATTTCCTGAAATCCCCGAAGAAATATATCCAGGTTGGCGCGAGGATTCCCAAGGGAGTGCTTCTCGTTGGCCCTCCGGGAACCGGCAAGACGCTGCTGGCCAAAGCGGTGGCGGGCGAGGCGGGAGTGCCTTTCTTTACAATCTCTGGTTCTGATTTTGTGGAGATGTTCGTCGGTGTCGGCGCTTCACGTGTCAGGGATTTGTTCGAGGAGGCGAAGAAGAACGCGCCGTGCATCATCTTTATCGACGAGATTGATGCGGTCGCACGCCGCAGAGGTACCGGTATGGGCGGCGGGCATGACGAGAGAGAGCAGACGCTCAACCAGCTTCTGGTGGAGATGGACGGCTTTGGTGTGAATGAGGGTATCATCGTCATGGCTGCGACGAACAGGGTTGACATCTTAGATCCGGCAATCCTGCGTCCCGGTAGATTTGACCGGAAGGTCATGGTGGGACGGCCGGATGTCCAGGGCAGAGAAGAGATACTGGCGGTACACGCCAAGGGAAAGCCGCTCAGTGAGGAGATTGACCTTAAACAGATCGCGCAGACAACGGCAGGATTTACCGGGGCGGATCTTGAGAATCTGCTGAATGAGGCAGCGATTCTCGCAGCAAAGGATAACCGTGTATTTCTGGTACAGGAAGATATTAAGAAAGCATTTGTCAAGGTGGGGATCGGCGCGGAGAAGAAGAGCCGGGTCATTTCTGATAAGGAGAAGAAGATCACGGCGTTCCATGAGGCGGGCCATGCCATACTGTTTCATGTGCTGCCAGATGTGGGGCCGGTCTACAGCGTCTCTATCATCCCTACAGGCGGGGCGGGCGGTTATACGATGCCTCTTCCAGAGAAGGATGAGATGTTCAATACTAAGGGCAAGATGCTGCAGGATATCATCGTGTCTCTTGGCGGGCGTGTTGCAGAAGAGGAAGTATTTGATGATATTACCACAGGTGCGTCCCAGGATATCAAACAGGCGACAAGCCTTGCCAAGTCTATGGTGACAAAGTTCGGTATGTCCGAGACGGTGGGGCTGATCAATTATGACAATGACAGTGATGAAGTGTTTATCGGGCGCGATCTTGCACATGCGTCAAGAGGATATGGGGAGAGCATGGCGACGGTTATCGACCAGGAAGTGAAGCGTATAATTGATGAATGCTATACGAAAGCGAAATCAATTATACGGGAATATGACAGCGTGCTCCATGCTTGTGCGAGACTCCTTTTAGAGAAAGAGAAGATTTCCAGGGAAGAGTTTGAAGCGCTGTTCCAGCCAGGAACAGCCGGGGAGCCTGGAGAGATGGTACAGGTATAAAAAATATTAGGTAACTGAGAGGACGAGGACACATGAATAAACAGGCGTTGTTTTGTGATGGTTCCAGATGGTACGTATCGCCGCAGGAGCCGGACTGCAATCAGATAGTGACATTGAGGTTCCGGACGGCTAAGGAGGATGCGGTGCGCGTCTGTCTTGTCACTGGAGAAGACAGATATAATGTAAGTAAGGAGTCGGTGGAAGGGGAGTTTGATTATTATTCTATCGACTGGAAGCTGGGAGAGGAACCGTTCAGCTATTGCTTTGAAATTTCAGATAAAGAGCAGGTGTGCTATTATAACCGGTGCGGTGTGTCCGATGTCCGTTCTTGTATCTATGACTTTAAGATCGTCCCGGGCTTTTCTACACCGGAATGGGCCAGAGGCGCCATCATGTACCAGATCTATACCGATCGGTTTTACAATGGCGATACGGCCAATGATGTGGAAACCAATGAGTATTTTTACATCGGTGATTACAGCCAGAAAGTGACTGACTGGAGTAAATATCCCGCCACGATGGGTGTCCGGGAGTTTTACGGCGGCGACCTTAAGGGTGTGATGGATAAGCTTGATTATCTCCAGGATCTGGGTGTCGAGGTAATCTACTTTAACCCGCTGTTCGTCTCGCCGTCTAATCATAAGTATGATATTCAGGACTATGATTATATAGATCCGCATCTTGGCGTAATCGTTGAAGACGGCGGGGAAGTTCTGGCGGACGGGGACAGGGACAACTCTCATGCGACAAAGTATCAGAAGCGGGTTGCCTCCCTCAGGAACCTTGAGGCGAGCAATGCGCTGTTCATTGAACTGGTTGAGGAGCTTCACCGACGGGGCATGAAGGTGATCTTAGACGGAGTATTCAATCATTGCGGATCCTTTAATAAATGGATGGACAGGGAGCGGATTTATGAGGGGCAGGAGGAGTATGCCCAAGGTGCGTATATCAGCGCCGACAGCCCGTACCGCAATTACTTTGCTTTTCTTGAGGATGAGGACGGGAAGTGGCCTTATAACCGCAGCTATGACGGCTGGTGGAGCCATGATACATTGCCGAAGCTTAATTATGAAGGCTCGAAGGAGCTTGAGGATTATATCATAAATGTAGGGAAGAAATGGGTTTCCCCGCCTTACAATGCAGATGGCTGGCGCCTTGATGTGGCGGCCGATCTGGGACACAGCAGCGAATACAATCACGGATTCTGGAAGAGGTTCCGCGCTGCGGTCAAGGAGGCGAACCCGGATGCGCTGATCCTGGCGGAGCATTACGGTGATCCCAGCAGTTGGCTGCAGGGAGATGAGTGGGACAGCGTGATGAATTATGATGCATTTATGGAGCCACTTACCTGGTTTCTGACCGGGATGGAGAAGCACAGCGATGAGAGGAACGAAGATCTCCTCGGCAATGCGGAGTATTTCAAGAGTTCTATGAATCACTATATGTCCAGGATGCTCACGCCGTCACTCGAGGTCGCGATGAATGAGCTGTCCAACCATGACCACTCTAGGTTCCTTACAAGGACCAACCATGTGGTGGGAAGGGTCGCGGAGAAAGGACCGAAGGCGGCGGAGGAATATGTGAATCTCGCAGTTATGCGGGAGGCGGTCGTCATACAGATGACCTGGATTGGTGCGCCTACGATCTATTACGGAGATGAAGCGGGCGTGTGCGGTTTTACCGATCCGGACAACCGGCGGACTTATCCGTGGGGAAATGAGAATAAAGAACTGATCGATTTCCACCGGGATATGATCGCGGTCCATAAGAACAGCCAGGCGCTTCGCAACGGTTCGATCATGCTTCTGTACGGAGAGAGCAATATACTTGCGTATGGCCGGTTTACAGAGGATGAGCAGATCGTGGTGATCATCAATAACCGCAGCGATTTTGCGGAGGTTACGGTGCCAGTCTGGAAGATTGGTGTGCCTATGCGGGGAAAGATGCAAAGGCTTCTGTATTCTTATGTAAAAGGATATACGGTCTCGGCAGATGAATATCTGGTGCAGGGCGGAGAGCTGGTCGTGAATATGGGCGCCCAGTCGGCGCTTGTAGTGGAAAGCATCAGATAGTTCTAAGGCCTGCGCGGCCATACGTTATTTTGACAATACTTCGATATCATTTTCCGTGACAAGAACCATGTATTCTGTCTGGGCGGACAGGCCGTCGTCGATGGTGTACACGGTCCAGCCATTATCCTCGTCCACGAAGAAATCGCAGCTTCCCTCGTTGATCATCGGTTCGATGGTGAACATCATGCCCGGCACAAGTACCATCTCGCTGCCTTTGGGCGTGACATAGCTCACAAAAGGATCCTCGTGGAATTCAAGACCGATGCCGTGGCCGCCGATATCCTCCACCACAGAGTAGCCGTGTCTCTGGGCATGGGTGTTGATGGCATAGGCGATATCCCCTAAGTGTCCCCACGGTCTTGCAGCTCTGAGCCCCAGTTCGACGCATTCTCTGGATACTTGGACAAGCTGTCTGGCTTCCGGGGAAGGCTCCCCGATCATGAACATCCGGGAAGCGTCAGAATAATAGCCGTTAAGGATCGTCGAGACATCCACATTGACGATATCCCCCTCTTCCAGAAATTCATATTTGTCCGGGATACCGTGACAGATGACGTTGTTGATGGAGGTGCACACGCTCTTGGGAAAGCCCTGATAGTTAAGCGGTGCGGGGATTCCGCCGTGTTTCGTGGTGAAGTCGTAGACGAGCCTGTCGATTTCTTCCGTGCTCATGCCTGCCCGGATATGGCTGGCAATGTGGTCAAGCACTGCTGTGTTGAGGGCAGCGCTTTTTTTGATGGCTTTGATCTGCGCCGGGGTCTTTAAGAGAGAGCGGTCAGGGACAATCTGTCCTCTTGCCGCCAGTGTCCATAATTTTATATCTAATTTATCCACATCTGTTACCTGCTTTCAAAAAATATCTAAACCCATTATAGCACTAAATATGTAAATTGTGTAAAAGTATCTATTGTTACTTGCACCTTGCCCCAAAAAACATTACAATGTTAATGTTATGGATGAATTAAGAAAAGTTTTAAACGACAATTTAAATGAAGAATTTTTATCGGCGGTTTTGAGCAATCCCCGGAGAAAGGACGGCATCTGTAAGGTGAAGGTGCGCCCGGTTGACGGTAAAGGTACGGCAGGCTTTCAGCTTGAGGCCTTCCGGAATAACCAGGCGTTCCATGAGAACCTTGATGCGCCCGGGGCGTGCGAAAGGCTGCTATCGTATATGAAGAATCTAAGGCAGATGCAGATGGAGACATGTACGGCATCTTATACGATTCTGACGGGCAAGAAGGGAAAAGTAACGGTCAGGAAAAAGGAGCGTGCCCGGCCAAAGGAGAGGCAGGCACTCTCCCATAACCGGGAAAAACAGTATATTCTCAGGGAAGGGGAAGCGATACCGTTTCTTATCGATCTTGGCGTGATGACAAAGGAGGGAAAGATCATAAGTTCCAGGTTCGACAAATTTCGGCAGATCAACCGTTTCCTGGAGTTTATCGAAGATGTGCTTCCGAAGCTTCCGAAGGATCGGGAGATCACGATCCTTGATTTCGGGTGCGGCAAATCTTACCTCACTTTTGCCATGTATTATTATCTCCATGAGGTGAAAACGTACGATATCCGAATCATCGGCCTGGATCTTAAGGGGGAAGTTATCCGCCGCTTAAGTAGCCTTGCGGTGAAATACGGCTATGAGAAGCTTAACTTCCTGGAGGGCAATATCGCGGATTATACCGGCACAGATCAGGTGGATATGGTGGTGACGCTGCACGCCTGTGACACGGCGACAGACTTTGCCCTTGCCAAGGCCGTCGGATGGGAGGCAAAAGTCATCCTGTCTGTGCCGTGCTGCCAGCATGAGCTGAATGGCCAGATGCAGAGTGCGGCGAAATGCGGGGATGAGAGGCTCCTGGCGCTTGAGCCGGTGATGAAGTACGGGCTTCTTAAGGAGCGCATGGCGGCGCTTTTAACGGATGGGCTTCGCGCGCAGTATCTTGAGCGGGCGGGTTACCTTGTGCAGGTGCTGGAATTTATCGATATGGAGCATACGCCGAAAAATATATTGATCCGTGCAGTTAAGACAAAAAGCGCAGCGGGAAGAAAGTGCGCAGAGGAGAATATAAGGGCCTGCGAAGATTTTTTTCACCTGTCACCGACCATCGGCAGGCTGTCAGATATAGATAAGAGGGTAGAGAATGAACAGAAGAAAGCTTAAGAGATACGTACAGGAGGCAATTCTTTTAATGGTGTTATTTGTCGCAGCATCGACGCTGTTCGGATATTACACCAACAGGGATAAGGGCAGTATGACCGCGGATATGGATGCGGCGGCTTATCCGCAGGTTTCCTTTTCCACCAACGGTTATACCGTGAACGGTGTGCCGGGCTATGGCCAGGAGATGGAGATTGGCTCCCTGCGAGATACGATCACCCCGGTGGCCAACGGCAAGATCGAGGTCAAGATTGATTCATATGACAATGAGATAGACAGTATGCAGTGTAAGATATTTACGCTGGACGGCAGGGAAAAGCTCCTGGAGGCAAAGGTGGAAAGTCCGGGAGAATCGGTTGCGGTCGCCATGCAGGATCTGTCCGTGATCGCCGAAGAGAGAGTACTGGAGATCGTACTGAATATTTCCGGGGGGAAATCTGTCTATTATTATACAAGGATTGTGGATGAGAAGGATAAGCATATATTGGAATATCTGGATTATGTTAAGGATTTTCACGAAAATGCCCTGATCAAGGCGGAAGGTGTCGGCATCGGTACAGCCATCGAGCCTGACGAGACGGGGGACAATTCCACCCTCCAGCATGTGACCATCCATTCAGATTACGAGCATGTGACCTGGGGTGATCTGGAGCCGCAGGTGGAGGGCAATGTGCGGTGGCTGATCAAGGAGATCAATGACACGTCTTGTTCCGTCCAGCTTCAGTACCAGGTCCGCGGAAACGGCGAGGAGAATGAGGAGGACAGGTATAAGGTCAAAGAGTTTTTCCGCATCCGGTACAGGGCAGATAATAAACGGGTGCTGCTTTTAGACTATGACCGGACGATGGAGCAGATCTTCGATGTGACAAAGCAGATCCTGAATGAGAAAGGGCTGCTCCTTGGCATCGCAAAGCCGGATACGCCGTATATGGATAATGAAGAGGGCACGCGTGTGGCGTTTGTCCAGGCGGACGAGCTGTGGAATTATAATAAAGAAGACGACGAGCTGTCCCTGATATTCAGCTTTAATTCCGGGGAGGGGAAGGATGAGCGGAACCTGACTGCCCAGCATGAGATAAAGCTGCTTGATATGGACAAGAAGGGCAATCTCTCTTTCGCTGTGTACGGTTACATGAACCGGGGAGAGCACGAGGGAGAGGTCGGTGTCGCCGTATATTATTATGATACCGAAGAGAACAATGTGGAGGAAAAGGCATTCATCTCCACGAAGAAATCTTATGCCCACGTGATCTTAGAACTGGGACAGCTTATCTGTTACAGCGTAGAGAAGGATACCATGTACGTGCTGGCGGATGGGACGCTGTACCAGATCGAGCTTGGCAGGGGCAGGATGTTCGAGCTGGCTCAGGGCTTGAAGGAAGGGCAGTATATCATGTCTGAGGACGGTACGCGGATGGCCTATCACAGCGGGAAGAAAGATAATATGTCCAGTGAGGTAACGATTGTTACATTTGCAACCGGAAAAAAGCAGAGAATTAAGTGTGAAGATGGCCGGAGCATCGTGCCCCTTGGATTTATGGATACGGATTTTGTGTATGGCCTGACGAGGGCAGAGGATGAAGGCGTCACTCTGTCGGGGGAAAGCATCACGCCGATGTACCGGATAGAGATACAAAGCAGCAGGGGAAAAGTGGTCAAGACTTATGAAAGTGAAGGGGCGTATATCCTCAGCACGCAGTTTGACGGAAATATGATCACCCTTAACCGGGTTTCGAGAAAAGGAGACGTGTACAATCCGATCATTGAAGAGTATATTACCAACAATGAGGGGCAGGAGGAGAGCAAGATCTCCCTTGGTTCCTATACGACGTCGCTGAAGCAGAGGCAGATGCGCATCGTTTTCAGAAATGGTATTGAGAACCGGGAGCCGAAGATCCTGATGCCGAAACAGGCATTGTTCGAAAAGTCCAGAGAATTTTCCTTTGACGAGGAGCCGAAAGAGGAGCATTATCTGGTGTATGGATACGGAAAGCTTCAGGAGATTACCGAGAAGGCCGGAGAGGCGATAAAGCAGGCCGATGAGTACAATGGAGTGGTGGTATCATCGGACCAGAAATACGTGTGGGAGCGTGGAAACCGTAAGCTTCAATATACCATCAGCGAGAAGAATGTGCTGATCGACAATATGAGAAAGCAGCTTAACGCAGGGACAGCGCCGCTGGATGTCGTCTCGCAGCTCAACAGCCGGGCGGGTCTTGACCTGACAGGATGTACGGCGGAGGAGCTTTTGTATATCATCAACCAGGATAAACCGGTGATCGCGATGCGGGATGCAGACGAGGCAATTATTCTGGTGGGCTACACGCAGACGCGGGTTACATTTATCGATGTCAAAGACGGAGGGAGGCACACGGCGTCCCTAAAGGAGCTGGAGGAGATGACCAAGAAGAGCGGGCATACGTATATCGCTTAAGATAAAGCATTTTTCTGCCGGTCTTTTCCGGCAGTTTGTTTCTACAGTTTGATGAAAAAAGAGACATAACATACAGATACACTTTGTCAACGAAGGGTATCGTGTGCGGATGTCTCTTTTTTTATCATGAGCGAATATCTTTTTTCTATGAGCTGTGCGTGAACGGGCTATACTGGTGTGGGCCGGAAGAGGATCATCTTGTATTTTTTCAGGGAAAAGTAAAGAAGCAGTCCCAATACACCACAGGAGATTACTTCTCCAACGCCCACAGTAAGCATCATAAACGGAATCGGCAGATTGACACCGTATCCGTAGAGGAGTACGAAAGGAACGATGATGGTGTTCGCCGCAATCGGAGGGATAGGGCCTAAAACAGGGCTTAAATTCCGTAAACGGTAAGTCAGCACAGCACCGATCAGCGTCGCCAGGCTCCCGCAGATAATATCCGGCAGGATACCGCCGCCGAGGAAATTGGCAAGCAGGCAGCCGATAAAGACTCCCGGCACAGCCGCAGGGGTAAACAGCGGAAGTATGGTGAGCGCTTCTGCGATACGTATCTGGATTTCTCCGAAGGAAATTGGCTTGAACAGGAGAGTCAGTACGACATAGATGGCAGCGATCATAGCTGCCTGGGTTAAGAAAGTTACGTTTTTGTTTTTCATGATTTTGTTCTCCTTTAGTTTTGTTTTACGAGTGGAAGGTCTCGAACACTCGGCACATTTAACGGCGGTGACCGCCGGAAAGCCCCATAAGACCTTGGTTTGCGGGAGCTTTGCAACGTAGAGTAGTATAGCATGAAGCGAGAGGAAAATCAAGAAAAGTACCAAAAAAGTACCAAATTGGAAAAGGGATGTGCATGTAGTGTTCTTTTGTGATTGCTCAAATAAGATGACAACGTTATAGCTATAGATAAGATACGGAGGAATTGGCGGTCGTAATGATCGCCGATTTTATAGTGTATCTGACCTTTTGTGAATCCCTTTACAGACGGCTCTGGGACATCACATATTGCTTAAGAGCCTGTTTTGGGATCTTCCAGTCCTTACCCTCTTTATAACCCTTCAAACTGCCTGAGCGCACGATTTTATAAGCCTGGGTCTTTCCTATCTTAAGAATCTCCGCCACTTCTTCTACAGTGAGGATATCGTCATACTGTTCAAACATCATTATCCCTTCTTTCCCCGGAATTGTAATGTTACGGTTTCACATGGATACCATCGCCGCAGGATATCCTGCAGGTTTTCAAGACAGCCATGCATAAATTCCGGTGTAAGGACAGGATGGTCCGGATGATAGCTGAACGCATTTATGCCGAAATGCAGGTGAGGATTCCTCTCATCTATATCCACGCCATAGATGATCTGGTATTCGGATGAGAATAACCGTGCAATCCGGTCAGCAAGATTTAACAGCTCATTTTCACTCCAACGTCTGGAAAAGGTGATCCAGAAGTGCCAGATCTTCTGGTCGTTCGTATGGCTGGAATAAGCTTCGCTTGCTTTAAACTGTTCGATAACAGAGATATCAGGACTGCAGTAGAATCCATATCCTCCCCAATAGGTTTTATTGGAAACATAACCGATCACATTGTTATAGACATCTTCGTTACTATAGAAACCATCAGAGGTTTCGATCCTTATTTTCGACATATTTTCTCATCTCCTTTGCAATGATTCTTCTTGATTTTAAGGGTAATTCAGTGTTGGTCATTAATCCATTTAAGAATGTATTTTCTGATAAGGTGTGCTGCACCTGCTGTTCATGGGTAAGACGGTGTGCATCATAGACAATCCCCCGGACATCGGCATTAACGTGATCAATGCCCTTGCCGCATCTGATGAGGTCATCGTCCCGGTAAAGATAGACGAGGATGCGTTAGAGGGCCTGGATATCGTGGCGGAGCAGATTGAGGACGCGAAAACCATCAATCCAGCGCTTACATTAAAAGGCGTGCTGGTCACTTCCTATCAGAATACCGACGGAGAATCCGCAGGCCTTGAATGGCTGAAAAAGCAGTGGGAGGATGAGAGCAGCGGGCGCTATGGAAAATATCCCATCCTCGGCATCATCCGCTACTCAAAGAAAGTGGCGGAAAATTCATTTCTAAGGAAGCCGATCTACGAGTACAGCCCATGCTGCGGGGCGGCGCAGGACTACAAGAAATTTATAACGGCATACACCGGGAAAGGCAGGTAGGAAGATATGGCAAAGTTTGGAATCAACGATATCCTGTCGTCAAAGGGTGCGGCCACCGGGACAGACAGGGTAAGCGAGTATAAAGAGATCTGGCTCAGTCCCTACGAGGTGAAGCTGTCTGAGAGCAATTTCTACTCCCAGGAAAAGATAGAGGAGCTTGCGGACAGTTTCCTTGCGGTAGGCCAGCAGCAGCCTACGGTATTAGGCCGGGTGAACGGGGAATTTATCATCGTCAGCGGACATCGGCGCAACCTTGCCAATATCTGTAATATCGAGCGTGGGTATAAAAAATATGAAAAAGTCAGGTATCTCTATAAGGATATGACACCTGCGGTATTGGAGCTGTCCCTGCTTACGGGAAATATTTATAACCGGGAACAGACCGCATGGGAGAGAACCCAGCAGGCGCAGAAGTTTAAAGAGGCGTTGCTGAGGGCAAAGGAAGAGGATGGGATAAAATTAAAGGGGAACCTTCGGGATATGGTGGCAGAGCTGATGAACGAGAGCAGCTCCAACATAGCAAAAATGGACAGCATCAATAAAAACGCCCTGCCGGAGATCAAAGAAGAGATTAAGAAAGGAAATCTCGGCATTACCGCGGCGTATGAGGCCGCAAAGCTTCCGGCAGGGAAGCAAAAAGAGATAGCAGTGAGATCGGCAGAAAACGGCAGTGTACAGGTTAAAGACATAACGGGAGGGTCCAAGGATCGAAAAGCAGAATCCGGCAGTAAAGCTGCATCAGAGAATAAGATGTTCGATTCGAACATCGGACTGCCGATACCTGATGAGAAAAAAGACAGATCTGTAAAGGAAAAGCTGGCGGATACCTACACAAAGCTGATGGAAGAATGGATTGAAAAAATACGGGCAGTATGACAAAGGCTGCTGAAACTGCGATCCAAAAAGTGTTCGAATCGAACATCCCGCAGAAGGAGTGGACGGATGCAGAGTGGGTGGTGTTTACCGCCAGAGAGATCATACAGAAAGCAGATTGTGTGACAGCGGAAGATCTGTATTTGATGAAAGATATCCTGATGAGGTGTCAGGAAGGATTGTAAGGAGTGAAGATTTAATGGAAAAATATGTACCGATGGTGCGGTTATCTATGGTAAGGGAAAAGAAGGTACCGTATGCAGCAGAAACGATTGACAGGTCGGAAAAAGCGGCGGAATTAGCACAGAGCATCCTTAAAGGCGCGGACAGGGAATATCTGCTTGTCATATCCATCGACAGCAAATGCAGGCCCCTGGCAGTAGAGATTGTATCTATTGGCACGGTAAATGCGACGATGGCAGAGGCGAGAGAAGTTTTTAAGCACGCGATACTGGTAAGTGCTGCGGCGATATTACTGGCACACAATCATTTGTCGGGCGACTGTACTCCCAGTGAAGAGGACAGGAAGATCACAGAAAGATTAGAAAAGACGGGGAGGCTTCTTGGGATAATCACATGTATATAGCCGGGAAATATGGAAATAAAATAAAATCAGAGGATGACGAATTAAGGCAGGAAAAAGCTGTGCCGGGGACAGGCAGTACAGGACTGGAATCAGGTAATGCAGCTTCCATGGCATTGGCAGTAAGGTATGGAGAATTCATGCTTTTAACTGGGGATGTGGAGGGAGAAGTTCAAAATTCAGGCAGTAAAGCTTGGCAGAGAGATTGGGTTCAGCAAAGCGGCAAAAGAGTTGGGTGTTAACACCGATACACTGTATGGATGGAATAAGCGTGCAAAAGAAGCCAGGTTGGATTTGGAACCAGGAACCCAGACGCCAGATACGGCTATGAGCCTCACAGAGGAGGTGCAGAAACTTAGGCAGCAAAACCGAGAACAAGCGAAAGAAATTGCCGTTTAAAAGAGGAAAATGAGTTCTTAGCGGAAGCAAGCGCTTTTTTCGCGGCGAGCCGTCGGAAGTCAGCAAAAACTGAGTTTTTTCTTGCTGTGTTTGGGATTGCGAATTTATTTCGCAATTACCTAAGTCACATGTAGTCAAGCTAAAGGTCAAGAAACACAGAATTTACAAGGGTTTGACAATTTATTTTGGTATTTGATTCTCTCATCCCCTGTTTTGAAAGTCATGAAAACCTCAGAAATGGAGGGTTACGTGTACTTTATCGAAATACAATTAAATAAGGTAATCAAAAAGGTAATCATGAGGATGTTGATCACCTTTTTGTGTTATCTGTTCTATTGTTATTTCAAATTTTTCGGGATTGTTTTTTATATCATGCAAGAAAAATTGAATTCATCCTGTTTTAAGGCACCAAAATCCCTTGTTTGCTGATTTATTTAAATGTATTGGAAATAAAGGATGTAGATTCCCGTATAATCAGTTCAGTGTCAAGAAGAATCGATTTGGGGGCGACGTCTGGATTTCCCGCGATTTCTAAAACCATCTCACAGGCAGAATACCCTTCCTGAAATTTTGGCTGGCTAATCGTTGTAATGGACGGACTGAACATATAAGCCAGAGGGATGTTGTCAAATCCCACCACCATAATATCCCTTGGCACATTGTAGTGATACCGTTTCGCAGCTTTTATGACGGCGGCGGCAAAGGCATCGGAAATTACAAAGAATGCGTTAGGGATATTGTCGGAATTAAGCAGTTGGCATGTGGCGGCGAAAGCCATGTCGTAGTTGACTTCCGGCAATTGGATCATCCAGTTGGCGGGACAGCTTAATTCAGCGTTATTCAGCGCGTCTAAGAATCCAAGCTTTCGTTCAGAGGCATATTTGTAAGAACGCGGTCCGTTGATAAAGGCAATCTTATTTCGTCCGCAGGCAATTAAGTGCTCGGTTGCGTGCTGGGCGGCTTTTCTGTCGTCAATGCTGATATATGGAAAGTGCGCGTCCGGGTTGAATTCGCAGCATTGTACAACCGGAGCAATATTATTGATTCGGGTAAGAAGTTCCGTTGACAACTGGGTTAATAAAATTGTGCCAATGGCATTTACCCGCTTGAGTAGATTGCAGTAATCCCCGATGGTATGTGAACTGATTGGAATCTGGTTAATCAGCAGATAGCATCCGTGGGCATTGGCCGAGACGGTGGCACCTTTGATGATTTCCGTATAAAATGCATTGTCAATATCAGAAAGATTCAGGACGATGATGGGCTGGTTGATAGAATTAGGCGTCTGGGATTTTAAAGCCGGAGTATGTCCGAGAGCCTGCATTGTAGCTTCTACAAGGCGGAGTGTGTCTTCTTTCACAAGATCCGGGTGGTTTAATACCCGGGAGACTGTCGCGGGGGATACTCCAGATTCCTTTGCAATCTCAGAGACAGTAATTTTTTTCTTGTACGTAATCATTTCTCTTCTAGATTCCTTTCTTAACAAATGGTGTGTAAACCTTCCTTAATTTCTCGCAGTTTTCACGTATACCTCTGTATGGATTCCTGGGAAATGGCGCATACCGCTTTTATCAGGATTCCTGCAATCATGTACCAGTTAATGTTTAGGAAAATGATTTTACGTGAATAGTATAGTACATAAGAAAGAGTTTTGCAATTGTTTCAGAAAAAATGAAAATATTTCAGGAAATACACTTTTTGTATGTGCAAAAAGTATAAAAAATAAAGGGAAAAATCAGATGAAATAATGAAAAATAAACAATTAAATTAGAGGTATTGAAAAGAATGATGAAAAATGATATTATTATTTCAGAAAATGAACAGGTAAGGAAGATGTTTTACACATGTATCTGAAGGAGGGAAAAGTATATGTTAGCAGCAAAAATACCGAAAACAAACACAATCAAAGTGGTAGAGGAGGAAATTCCTGTACCTAAGAAAGGAGAAGTCCTGATTAAGATGAAAGCTTCGGCTCTGTGCAGAAGTGATCTGCACCGTTATCACGGAGTGGCAATCTTTGATGAAGAAGACGAAAAGTCGGCGAATATTACGCCCGGACATGAGCCTTGTGGTATTGTGGAAGAATTAGGCGAAGGCGTGACGAAGGTGAAAAAGGGTGACCGGGTTGCGATTTATCTGGGACTTGGATGCGGCACTTGTCCGGAATGCCTTCATGGCGACGTGATGCTCTGCAAGGACTTTGCTTGTATCGGCTTCGCCGTTAATGGGGCGCATGCGGATTATATGGTAATACCGGAAGACAATTGCCTGCTTCTGCCGGAAAGCATGGATTTCATTACAGGAGCGTTGGCGACAGACGTAGGGGGAACGCTCTACACTGCATAATGTGAAGCTGATGTTTGACACAACCCATGCATTATACAGGAATGAAGTGCCTTCGGACTATGTATATCAGATGGGAGCGAATCTGAAGCATGTGCATATGGCGGATTATGACCGGAAGGCTCCGGGAACAAACGGCTGTGACTTTGTGGAAATTATGCAGGCGCTCAAGGACATTAATTATGACGGATATATTACCATGGAAAATGGGTTCCCCACAAGATCCTGCCATCCGGATTCAGTTGCGCGCCAGTCATTGGAAAATCTGAAAGCGATTGAGGCATCATTGAAGTAAGCAGGAGGTTCGTATGATAAATATAGGAGTAATAGGGTGCGGTAAAATTGCGCAGGTGCGGCATCTTCCAGAATATGCGGATAATAAACATGTAAAAATTGCGGGAGTATTTGACCTTTGCAAAGAGAGGGCACAGGAGATTGCCGGACAGTACGGCGCGAAGGCGTATGACAGCTATCAGGAGCTTCTGCAGGACAAGGGGATTGACGCGGTAAGTGTATGCGCTGCAAATGCGGCGCACTGCACGATTACCGTCGAAGCCCTACAGGCAGGCAAGGATGTTCTGTGCGAAAAACCAATGGCTGTCACTCTGGAAGAATGTGAAAAGATGGTTCAGACAGCAAGAGAAACAGGCAGGTTTCTTATGATTGGCCACAACCAGCGGCTGGTGAAGACTCATGCAAAAGCAAAGGAGCTGATTGACGCTGGGGAAATCGGAAAAATCCTGACATTTAAGACGAATTTTGGACACAAAGGTCCGGAAACATGGGCGATAGACAGCAAGAATATCTGGTTTTTCGATAAGAAATACGCGGCATTTGGCGCAATGGCCGACTTGGGAATCCATAAAACGGATTTGATTCAGTTCCTGACCGGGCAGAGAGTAGAAAGCGTTATGGCTTATCTGGGAACCCGTGATAAGAAGAATCGGGAAGGAAATCCGGTGAGCGTGGACGACAATGCTATCTGTATTTATCAGATGTCCGGTGGGGCAGTGGGAACCATGTGCGCAAGCTGGACATATTACGGAGAGGAAGATAATTCCACGATACTGTACGGAACAGGAGGAATTATGCGCATCTATGACAATCCGGAATATTCTCTGGTAGTGGAGAAAAAGGACGGAACAAAGGCCTGCTATATGCTTGACAAGATTCAGACCAATGATGCCCAGACAAAATCAGGGATTATCGATCTCTGGGTAGACTGTCTGGTTAACAGGATTCCTCCGGAGATATCAGGGGAAGAGGCACTGTACGCAATGAAAGCGATTTTTGCCGCGAAAGAATCCTCGGAAAAAGGCATCATGATAAAGTGTAAGTAGGAGGAACAGGAAAATGAAGATGGGGTTTGTCAGTGCAATCCTTGAGGAGAGCACGTTTGAAGAAATGATTGACATCGCCGGCGAACTTGGCTTTCAGTGTGTTGAAGTAGCCTGCTGGCCGGGCGGCAATGCAGAGCGCCGTTATGCAGGAGTGAGTCATATCGATGTGGATAGCCTGGATGACGAGAAGGTTACATATATTAAGGATTACTGTAAGGAAAAGAGAGTAAAGATATCTTCTCTGGCGTATTATCCCAATACCATGGATCACGATCTGGAGAAAAGGAACCTGGCGGTTGCGCATCTTAAGAAGGTCATAGCGGCCAGCAGCAGGCTTGGCGTTGGCATGGTTACCACGTTTATCGGAAGAGATCAGACAAAATCGGTAGAAGAGAATCTGGAGCTGGTGAAGGAAGTGTGGCCGGAAATCATCCGGGAGGCAGAAAAGTATAAGGTGAAAATCGCGATTGAAAACTGCCCCATGCTGTTTGATAAGAATCAGTGGCCGGGAGGCCAGAATCTGATGACCACGCCGGTAATCTGGAAGAAGGTTTTTGATTTGCTGAAAAGCGATTACCTGGGGATTAATTACGACCCATCCCATTTTGTGTGGCAGATGATTGACTATATCAAGCCGATTTACGAATTTGCCGATAAGATATTCCATGTGCATTACAAAGACATTAAGGTTTATCCGGATAAGCTGGATAGAGCCGGGACAATGGCTTATCCGCTGGAGTATATGTCTCCGAAGATTCCAGGACTCGGGGATGTGGACTGGGGAAAATACGTCAGTGCGTTAACGGATATCGGGTATCAGGGATATACCTGTATTGAGGTGGAGGACAGGGCGTTTGAAAATTCGCAGGAAGATATTATTAACAGCCTGAAACTCAGCAAACGGTATATGGAGCAGTTTGTGATATGATATGAGGGGCGGTTTTTGCGCAGCAAAATTTTAAATATTGCCCCAAATCGTTGCTATGAGCGGCCTCTTGGGCCGTGAATAGCAACGATAATCCTTTTTTGTTTGTTAAAATCCTCTCTACCCATTATAAATACTGGCTTCCCAGTATTGTTTTTTTGTCAAATTTTGTAAATGTTCTTCAGAGTTAAAAGTTCTCTCATTTAAATCAATATGTTTCAGTGAGTCTTTGGCTCGCATTTTTCAATTTTTTTCAGATAGAAGTTGACATGTGGTGCAAATTTTGGCCGAACGATACACTCATTCCGAAATCACCGGGATTACCATTCCGTCATAACGGTATGAAATGCGTGAAGCTGTAGAAAAGTATGCTGACAGAAAGATACTCGATAAACAATTGGAAATGGTTAGGAATCTGATGGATTCTATGAAACTGACTGCTGAGCAGGCAATGACAGCTTTAAAGTTTTCTGATTAGGAAAAAGCTGTATTAATGAAAAAAATGAGAAAATCATCAGTGAGGTTATGATTATTGGTTATAACAAGGCTGCATAAGAATGATATTTGCGCATTATAATACTGGGAAAATGTTTGAATCGAACATCGTAAGGCCGAGACAGAAATGTCTCGGTTTTTGTGATGAAAAAATGCTTAAAAGGCCAGGTAAAAGTCCGCAGAATCAGTTACATATTATAAATGTGAAGCAGTCTTAAGCCAGCGGCAGGAGAAAGGTTCTGCCGCTTTTGCCGCTGGAATAACAGCGAAGGAGGGTAGTAAGAACAGACTGCAGCTAAACTTGTAAATCGGATATAATTAAAGAAAGGAAGCAGTAGGCGGATACATTTTTGGGTTTAGTGAAAAGGGCAGAAAGATTTACAGAACGAAAAAATATTATGGTAAAGCAGGATTAATACCCCTGCTTTTTTTGTGAAAGGGGAGTGAAAAGCGGATGATAGAGATACTACTGGCGGTAAAGAAAGCAGGACAGACGATCCTGGATATTGTGTTCAGGATATAGGAAAGGGGATGATGGCCATAGACGGGACTAAGATAGCATTACTTCTGCTCGGGTGCGCAGTTGAGGTGTGCAAAATCCTTTCGGATGAAATGGATGGATAGGATGGATAATCCGGCGTAAGCATTCAGATGCTGCGCAGATCAACTTAATATCAGAAACAGGATAAGGGCGTATGGAGCAGTGATGTTCCATACGTCTTTTTCAGCGCCTCGAAGAGGAAGACAATGTATCACATAATCATCCATGTTTCAGAGCATGGAACACAGAATAAATCAAAGAAAATATCAAAATAAAATTAGGAGGGACAATAAATGGCAGCAAATGTTGAAAGTATGTTTTACGTAAGGGAAACCCCATGGCATGGACTTGGAACAAGGGTAAATGAAGCGCCCGCATCAAAGGAGGCTTTAACAGCGGCGGGACTTGACTGGAGCGTTCTCCAAGAACCTATTTACACAGAGACAGAGGAACTGATAAGCGGCTACAAAGCGAATGTGCGGGACTGCGACCGGCAGGTGCTCGGCGTGGTGACCGACCGCTACAAGGTCATCCAGAACACGGAGGCATTCGCCTTTACCGATTCCCTGTTAGGGGAAGGCGTGCGCTACGAGACGGCGGGAAGCCTGATGGGTGGAAGAAAGGTCTGGCTCCTGGCCCATATGCCCCACGAATATATCATTTCCGGGGAGCGGATAAGCCCCTACCTTTTATTCTCCAATGCCCACGACGGCTCCGGGGCCGTAAGGATCGCGCTGACACCGGTAAGGGTCGTCTGCAACAATACCCTGAACCTGGCGCTGTCCACGGCAAAGCGTTCCTGGTCCATGATGCATACCGGGGATATCAAAGGAAAGATCAAAGAAGCAGAGGATACTCTTTTCCGGGCGGAAAGCTATATGGACGAGCTGGGGAAGGAATTTGAAAATCTAAGGACAGAGAAGCTGACGGATAAGAAAGTGATGGAATATATCGAGATCCTGCTCCCCATAGAGGACGGCTCCACACCCCAGCAGGTACGGAACATGAAGCGTCTCCGGGAGGATATGAAGATCCGTTATTTTGACGCGCCGGATCTGCAGCATGTCGGAAAGAACGCTTACCGTTTTGTCAATGCCGTATCTGACTTTGCCACCCATGCGCAGCCCTTGAGGAAAACGGCGAATTATAGGGAGAACCTGTTTTCAAGGACGGTGGAAGGGAACCCGCTGATTGACAGGGCTTACCAGATGGTAAATGCTGCGTAAAATAAATGAATCGCAGGAAAACATTAGGCATTAGGGCATGGATAAGGAAGAATCGGAGTGGAAATGGAGAAAGAAAAGGATATTTTTATTTATAGGAAGAAACAGCCTGTGGAAGCTTCCAGAGACGCCGGATCAAAAGCAGACAGAGGAAGGGGATGAAGACATGCGTCCATACCGGAAACAGTTAGAAAAAATCTTCTGCCGGAAGCTCGGCAGGGAATTAGATCAGTTTAAACAGCAGATGATAGAGAAAGACAAGGAAGAGATATACTGCTCGGCTTACCAGATCGACAGCGTGATCTGTATCTATGAGGCGCTGATAGAACTAAGCGGCAGGATAGCGGAGGAAACCTTAGAGGCCGTGACAGCATTTCCTGGGCTTCTTGGGTTCCTCTACGACAGGTGGATGAACTACGAGGATTCCCATATTCCTTATGAACCGTTGTACAGAAGGTGCTGTACGCCTTGTATTTGACCGCCTG
>CANAPP010000004.1 GCA_947363565.1 uncultured Lachnospiraceae bacterium
TGCAGGAATCCAGCGATAACCTGTTCTTTAAGTCCGGGACGAGGACGAAGTCCACGATCAGCCAGATATTCAAGCGCTGGAAGATCCCCATGGGAAAGTATACCGGGCCGAACGTGAAGCACGGGAAGCAGGTGTATAAAAATAAGAAGTTAGGGACGCTGGTCCTGGAGATCCTTAAGGAAGCAAAAAAGAAAGGGGCTGATGAGGCATTTATCCGGGCGGTAAAGGGAAAAGTGCAGGTGCTCTCCTATGGCAGTAATGAGGATGTGTATTGTTTCGGCGAGACGGACAATATGACCTCTGCCTCCCATAAGATCACAACGGCGGGGATGGTCACCAGGGTAAAGGTCACCGGTGAGCAGAAGAATAACGGCCGCACCCCTGTCCAGGCGACCGTCGATGGTAAGACAAAATACGGTATCCGCCAGAAGATGTATACGAGGGGGAGCGATGAGAGCCTGAAAGAGGCGAAAAAGGCGGCGAAGGCCATCCTCCATGAGGACGGGAAGCCGAAGGAGACCATAACCATAAAGACGGCGGATATCCCGGTCATCCGGAAAGGGGATATGGTGCATGTGACGATGACGACCGGCTCAGGATATTACTGGGTGGTCGGCATCAGCCATGACTGCGACAGCATGACCATGGAGATGAACCTGAAAAAAGCGGAGCTTAAGGAGGATGACGATAAAAAATCTTCCAAGGGCAAGAACAGCCAGCATAAAGTCGGGGATGTGGTGGAGTTTAAGGGCGGGAAGCATTATGTGTCCAGCGGGAAAGGGGCCAAAGGCTATAAGGTCAGCGCCGGGAAGGCGAAGATCACAAAGACAAATAAGGGCAGCGCCCATCCCTGGCACCTGGTCACGAGGAACTGGAAGAAATCCCATGTGTACGGCTGGGTGGATGACGGGACATTCAAATAATGTTTGTTTAGTATAGAACTGGAGGCGTAAGAATGGAAGAGAATAATAACGGGATGCAGAATTTCGCCGCCGTGCTGGATAAGAGGATGTCAGAAAAATATATTCCGGATACAGTCCTGGACTTCGGGGAGATCACAAAATCCTATGAATTAAAGACGACGGATTACCCGGTACCTCTCCCGAAGGATGAATACCATGTCTGCCGGCAGCTCACCCTCGGGGAAAAGGATAGTATACTGTGCAGAGTCAGCGACGGGCATGAAGCTTACATCCCGGAGAAGATGCGGAAGCTGAAACCGGGAGACCGTGTGCTGGTTGCGTGGATAAGGAATGAGCCGGTAGTGATAGATATCGTGATCAGGGCAGATGAAATGTAAGGAGAAAAGGCAGCAATAAGCAATGGACAGTAAACGGTGAATTGAGAAGTGAGGAGGGATGGACAGTGGCAGCAGCCGAGGAGGAAAGGAGCCTGTTTCCGGTCTTTGATATCCCGGAGGTGGAGGAGGACGAAGAGGAATATGATACAGAGTTTAAGCCCTCTTTTGCCTGGGATATTGAAAAAGGGGATTTTGTGATAGATGCAAAGCATCAGGCTGTAAAAAGCGACGGGTACGAAGCGTATAAGATCTGGTGCTTCAAGGCGGTGCAGACGGAAAGGCTGTCCTGTCTTGCTTACGATGACGACGACGGGACGGAGCTTGAGGATGCCTTGAAAGAAAGTGATGAAAATGCCGTGGAGCTGGCAGTGGCAAGGACGATACAGGAAGCGCTCATGGTGAACCCCCGGACGGAGGCTGTAGAGAAATTTGAGTTCGGGTGGGAACCGGGAGAATTAACTGTATCGTTTACAGTGATCCCGTCCCAGTGGGAAGAGTTTTCCATAAAGCTCGCACTGGACAGATAGGAAAACAGAGAGGAGGTGGAAGGGATGCGGCCAGAATTTACTGATCCGGATTTTATCGAAGAGAGTGATCCGGAAATATTACACGAACGCATGATGGAGAACCTGCCGGAGAATATCAGCGATATGCCGGGGGATTTCGCCCATGACTTTACGATGCCCGCGGCCATCGAGATCGCGCAGCTCATCCAGTTTAATCTGCAGCGCACGCTGATGATCGCATTTCCGGAATATGCCTGGGATGAATGGCTGGATCTTCACGGGGAGCAGGTACATGTGACGAGGCATCCGGCCAAGTATGCAGCGGGCTATGTCGTGGTGACGGGGGACGCGGGGATACTTATCGAGCGTGGGACGGTGTTCTGCGTGCCGGCTGTAGATGACGGTGAGGCTATTGAGTTCGAAGCGTCGGAGGCAGTAGTGCTGACGGACGGGGAGACGGATGTTCCGGTCACTGCGGTAGAATCAGGGAACATGTCAAACGTGTCGGCAAATGCCATCACGATCCTTGCCGTCCCCAGGCAGGGGATCCAGTCCGTGACGAATCCTGAGCCGATGATCGGGGGGACGGAGGAAGAGGACGATGATTCTTACTACGAGAGGATCCATGCGGAATATATGAATGCGATGTCCTATACGGGAAATGACGTCGATTATATCCGCTGGGCGAAAGAAGTGGTCGGGATCGGGGATTGTATCGTGGTACCGGCGTGGAACGGGCCGGGCACGGTCAAACTGGTGCTGACGGACGCCAACGGGATCCCGGCTAATGATGAGCTGACAAAAGCGGTGTATGACCATATCGTATCCCCGGGGGACCGGAGCAGGAGACTCCTGCCTACGGGATGCGCAGAGCTTACGGTCGAAGCGGCGAAAGCGCGGATGATCAGTTATACCTGTACCGGATTAGTCCTGGAGGATATTACTCTGGAAGAAGTGACAGAAGCGTTCAAGATGGCTGTCCGGGAAGTATATGCAGAGGCGAAAGGAACGGGGATCCTTCGGTACAATGATATCCGGCCGATGCTTGCGGACATCCGGGGTATCGAAGATTTTGAGGACTTCCTTGTAGAAGGCGGACATGCCAACATCGAGCTTGAGCCAAATGAATACGCGGATACGGGGACAGTCACATTCACCCAGTGAGGAGGCGGACATGTTTGATTTAGAGAATTTTCCGGACAGCAGATCGGCAAAAGCGATGCTGTCTTATGTGACCCACGGGTGGTATGACAAGTCTTATATCGGCAAATGGCTTTATGAAGTCATGGGGATAGAGCTGGATGCGGCAGCAGGATATATTGAGACGCTCCCGGAGCAGTTATTCCCGGAGACAGCTACGTGGGGGCTTCGGTTCCACGAGGATAAATACGGGCTCCCGGTCAGGGAGGACCTCCCGGTGGAGGAACGGCGGATGCGGATTTTCCGGAAACGGGACCTGCGTTCGCCGATGACACCGAGCCGCATGGAAGAATATCTGACCAACGCGGTCGGCATCGAAGCGCATGTTGCGGACTGTAACGACCCGGGGGAGCTTGGATATGTTCCTGAGCACCCGAATGTGTTCAAGGTGGTGTTCGTCACCGAGGAAACGCTTGACCCGCAGAAGATCCGGGATCTTCTGGCCGGGCTTAAGCAGTCGCATACCTCCTGCGTGATCAGCGACTGGGTGAAGGTAACCGTGGATCACCGGGAGCTTTGGAGGTTCCTGCTGAAAAATATAGACCTGCGGATGCGGATACCGTTCTTTAGTGCCATCATACCAGGCGGATCAAAGAATTACAACCCCAAAACAGGGCTGGCCGTGAAAGAGATCGGCATCACCGTTGAAGAGGGCATAGATTTCCCTGCCCTGTCAATAGGGACTGGCTGTCCTGTCCGGGAAGAGATGCGCTGCGTCCGCCCGTCCCACGGATTCGGTATTGACACATTGAAGCTCGTAGAGCCAGATACCAAGCTCCCGAAGCTTAAGACAGCGCTGTATTTCGACGGCCGGGAGGAAAGGATAGACGTCACCGTCTCCACCGTCAGGAGGAATTCCTGGCGCTTTGACGGGGAGGTCATCATGGATGGTTCAAGGTTATTTAATTCACTATTTGAAGAGGAGGTATTGTAAATGGCAAACAATAATGCGGTCATCACCCTGAAGGCAAGGGAGAACATGGTCAGGGCAAGGGCGGGTGAGCTGGTCACCATGCCGAAGATCGTCGGGATGGCCTTTGGCGACGGCGGGTGCGACGCTGAGGGCGAGGTGCTCGCGCCCACGGAAAGCCAGGGGACATTGAGGAATGAAACGCTCCGTAAGGAGATAGACGGATATACGTTCCTGTCCCAGACGACCTGCAGGTATGAGTGTACGCTCACGGAGTCCGAGCTGGCGGGAGGATATATCAGCGAGATCGGGCTTTATGATGAGAACGGGGATATCGTCTGTATCAAGTCCTTCCGGAAGAAGGGGAAGGATGACGACCTGGAGATGACCTTTACGATCGACGACATTTTTTAGACGCTTGAGAACGGAAGGGGGGATACAGTATGAAGGATTATACCACAGACAACCCGGTCTTTTCGGAGAGCATAAAGATCTTAGAGACCACGGATCCCGGGCATGCCGACAGAGTAAATGTAACGACGCAGCAGCTCCTTGAGAATACGCTTTTTCTGTATCAGGAGCTTAGGGAGCGGATAGAGGCGGTCCTGTCGGGGATAGCGTCCGACCTTGAAGCTTATTATACGTCAGAAGAGGTAGATGAAAAGATCGGCGTGATCCCGAAGTTCAAGATCGAGGTCGTGGATACACTTCCTGCATCTGAAATATCCGAGGCTACGGTATATCTGTTAAAGAGCGGTGCGGAGAGCCAGAACCTTTATACGGAATATATCCGTGCAAATGGCGCGTGGGAGAAGCTTGGCACGCAGAAGGTAGACCTGTCGGGGTATTCGACGAAGGCGGATACGGTGAAGGGCGCGGCGATGAAGGATGCGAAGACCATCACCTTTACGAGGGGCGACGGGACAACCTTTGACATCACCGTGACCGGGACGACCTACGGGAATATGAAGGGGGCGACGGCCTCGGCGGCAGGAGGGGCAGGCTTAGTACCGGCACCGGCGGCAGGGGCAGCGAACCGTTACCTGCGCTGTGACGGCCAGTGGGGCGTGCCTCCGGATACAAATACGACTTACGGGAATATGCGGGGAGCGACGGCTTCCGCAGCGGGGGCGGCAGGATTGGTGCCTGCACCTCCGGCCGGGGCGCAGGGGAAATTTTTCCGGGGTGACGGGACCTACCAGGCGATTGAAAACAGCGGCGTCCTGGCTTCGGCTACGGCACCGTCGAACACGAACCTTTTGTGGATAGACACGAGCAAGGGAGGGATCACGAAATATTATGATGCGAGTTCAAAGACATGGAAAACGACGGCGGCGGTCTGGGGGTGATATAGGATGCTAACTGCTAGTCAGATAAACAGCTTAAAGGCCAGCGTGAAGGCGGAGATGGCCAGGAGGAGCGGTTACGGCTCCCTGGCGGAGTTCGCGGGCACGGCCTATGATTTTTTGGCGGTGCCGGCAGCAGGAGGGGTGATCAAAGCGGAGCACGGCCAGAAGACCGTGAACCTGATCTTAAAGGTCACGGATGTCAATAAACTAAAGAACGTCAACCAGGGGGATATCCTCCCGGATAAGCTGGATGCCAGCATACTGACCCACGTAAACACGCTGAAAAATGAATCCATGACGGGGAGCAAGTCGAGCTGCCGCGGGGCATGCACGGGGCTGTGCCTGGGGACATGTACTTCCGGATGCTCGGGGTGCTCAGGGTGTTCCGGGTGCGGAAGCAGTTGTTCCGGGAACTGTTATACCGGCTGTGCGGATGGATGCGCGAGCGGGTGCACGAAGTCCTGCTCGGGGTGCAGCGGGTCATGCTCCAGTGGGTGCTCGGGGTACTGTGGGGGGTGCTATGGGAGCTGCGGCGGGTGTGATGGAAACTGTGGAAGCGGCTGCGGCGGATGCCAGGGCTGTAATGGCTGCGGGGGAGGCTGTGCTGCTGGCTGTGTGGGATGTAACACCGGTTGCGGTAACGGCTGTATGGGGAACTGTTATGGAGACTGCGAAGGAGGCGCTTATAGCAAATGCAATGGATGTGCCGGAAGCTGCTCCGCTGGCTGCGGGGGCTGTTCTGGCTGTGATGGCTGCGGGGGCTGCGGAAACGGATGTAACGTATGGTGCGGAAGTGGGTGCGGAAGTGGATGCAATAGTTGTTCAGGCGGCTGTACCGGCTGTACTGGTTGTAATAGCTGTTCAGGCTGCAGCGGCACTTGCGGCGGGAATTGTTATACGGCATGTGCGGATGCATGTTCCTCTGTCTGCACGGCGTCAACCAGTGGGAGCTGCGGAAGCTCATGTTCTGCCGGCTGTTCTGGAAGCTGTGGAAACTCTTGTTCATCAAACTGCCAGAGCGGCTGCAAGAATAGCTGCTCGACCACCTGCTCATCGACCTGCTATTCCACCTGCACGAACCAGTGCTTCGGCAGTGCAAAATAATAATAGGTAACTCGGAAACAAAATAGATCACAAAGAAAGGACGTAGTAACATGGAAAAGAAAGCAATGGAAAAGAAAGCAGTTGAGATCAAGGTAGAAAAAGGGATGCTGGAGACTCTGGAGGCCCGGTATTATGATTACCGGGCGAAGCAGGACATCATCAATTCGGTGTTCGACCTGCACAAATTTGACAATGATGCGTTAGTAGTCAGCAGCGCCCCGTTCAGGGCTTTTGAGAAGGCATTTGCCGAGGCGAAGGTAAAATATGATGCGGCGATGGATATGGTCCGGGATACATATATCCCGCAGGATTTACGGGAAGCCGGCTGCAGGTGGGAAGTGGATTTCGACGAGGGTAAGCTTATCGTGACACCGGTGTAGAGGGCAGGTGATCAGTATGGCGAAACGACGGTTTGAACAATTTGGCGATAAGATGGTCAGGCTCTTCCCAGAGCTGCATCCTTTTCCTGAGGACGGGGACAAAAGGGTATTGACGAAAACGGTAACGTTCCAGGTCACGGACGACTGCAACCTGGCTTGTAAATATTGCTACCAGATCAACAAGGGAAAGCGCAGGATGTCACTGGAGACGGCAAAGAAGTTCGTGGATATGCTCCTTGACGCCACGCCGGAGAACAACAGCTATATCAACCCGGTAAACTCCCCGTTTTTGGTCATCGAGTTTATCGGCGGGGAGCCGTTCTTGGGGATAGGACTTATTGACCAGATCATGGATTATTTTGTGGGGCAGGCATTTGAGCGGATGCATCCCTGGGCTACGCGGTACTGCGTGAGTATCTGCAGCAACGGTGTGCTCTACTTTGAGGAGGCCGTGCAGAGATTTTTGAATAAGCATCGTAACCACATGTCCCTGTCGGTGACGATCGACGGGAATAAGGAGCTTCACGATTCGTGCCGGGTGTTCCCGGACGGGAGCCCGAGCTATGACATCGCCGTGGCCGCGGCGAAGGGCTGGATGGACCGGGGAGGGTACATGGGGAGCAAGATCACCATCGCTCCCGGGAACATCACTTACCTGTATGCGGCGCTGACCCATATGGTGGAGCTTGGCTACACGGAGATCAATGCAAACTGCGTGTATGAGAAGGGCTGGACACTTACCCACGCGCAGGAATTATACCGGCAGATGAAGCAGTTTGCGGATTACCTGCTGGAAAATGACCTGGACAACATTTACTGCTCTTTGTTCGAGGAGAATTTCTTTAAGCCGAAGCTGGAAGGGGACGACCAGAACTGGTGCGGAGGGACGGGGGCTATGCTCTCCTGCGACCCGGACGGGTATCTGTACCCGTGCATCCGGTATATGGAGAGCAGCCTGGGAAAAGACCAGGAGCCGGTACGCATCGGCCATGTGGATACGGGGCTGGTGACGACGGAGGAGGAGAAAGAAACGGTGCGGTGTCTTAACTGCATCACCAGGCGGACCCAGAGCACAGATGAGTGCTATTACTGCCCGGTCGCCGAGGGGTGTTCCTGGTGCAGTGCCTATAATTACCAGGAGTTCGGGACGGCGGACAGGCGCGCGACGTATATCTGTGAGATGCATAAGGCCAGGAGCCTGGCGAATGTGTATTTCTGGAATAAATGGTACGGGAAGACGGGCACGCCGCAGAAGTTCAAGATGCACTGCCCGAAGGAGTGGGCGCTGCCGATCATTGGTGAAGGGGAGTATGAGTTTTTATTAAAGATTTCAGGAGGTATTGAGGATGAGGATTAGATTTGGAGAGATCACAAAGGAAGTCAAGCGGTTCACTAACGAGATCAACCGGACGGAATGGGGGGATACGAGGGAGCAGCTTTCGGTGGACATGGAGGAGACGACGGCTTCGGTCGCGGAGCTGGACGGGCTGTTCATCCAGGATTTCCAGGGGGAGCTTACCCTGGTCGATGAAGATCAGGAAGAACGGTTTACAGGCTTTAAGTATGAGGGCATCCGGAAGAATTATGACAGCAAGGGCAGGCAGGTGACGGTGATGTTCAGGAAGTCCCAGGAGGGGCAGGAGGAAGCGGCAGGATAATGGCCGGCAAATTAAGTGATAAGTAGATGAAGGGCAAGGAGGTGGAGGGCAGGATGAAGATCAGGGCAGAGCCGTGATAAAAGATGTGCAGTTAAACGAGTTAGAGCCGTCCGAAAGGGGCGGCTTTTCTGATGGAAGTGAGGTGGTAGATATGCCGGATACGGTGTTAGTTGCGATATTATCCTTGATCGGCACACTGGCCGGAAGCTTTGGGGGCACCCAGTTGATCAAGTACAGGATAGAGCAGTTAGAAAAAAAGGTGGAAAAACACAATTCTGTTATGGAACGCACATATCTATTAGAAGAGAAAATAAAGGTGGCGAACCACAGGATAGAAGATCTGGAAAGAAGGGAAGAATAAGATGGAAGAATTTGTAAATTATATTAAACCGGAGCTGATGATCGTAGCGATTGTATTATATTTCCTGGGAATGTGGTTTAAACAGGCGGCGTTCCTGAAAGATAAGTATATCCCTCTTGTGCTGGGAGTGCTGGGGATATTTATCTGCGGGCTTTGGGTGGCATCCGTGCACCAGTTCGAGGATGCACAGGCAGCATTCTCGGGAATCTTCGCCGCAGTCACGCAGGGGATCCTGGTGGCAGGGTTAAGTACATACGTTAACCAGATCATCAAGCAGTTGAATAAGAATGAGTAGGGGACGCGTTGCAGCGTCCCCTTTTTGTGCGGCGTCGCACAAAGAAAGGAGTACAAAATGAAATATCCAGATATATCACATCACCATCCGGTCAACGACTGGACAAAGGCGAAGAAAAATGCAGCTTTTTTGATATCCAAGGCAACCCAGGGGACGTCTTATGTAGATGATACCCTGGACAGCTTTATTGCCGGCTGTGAGAAGAATAAGCTTCCATACTGGCTGTACAGCTTCATTACGAGAGGAAAGGAGCTTGAATCGGCGAAATTCCTTGTTAAGACATGTAAAGGGAAGGTTGGTCCTTATTTCCGGGGATACTGCCTGGATGTCGAGAAAGACCCGGCCAATGGCACATATCCGACGGCATCCGGGGCGAAGAAGGCGCTTGAGTATCTGGAATCCCTTGGCGGGAAGGTACTACTGTATACGGGATATGGTGACCATGAAAAATATAAGGATGTGATCAGGGAAAGAAAATCCTCGACTGCCTGGTGGGAGGCAAGGTACGGGGAAAATAACGGCTCGTACAGCAGCAGATATCCCTGCCACAGCGGTGTTGACCTGCACCAGTTCACCAGCCTTGGGACATGCCCCGGGATCAGCGGGAAATGCGACCTTAACCGCATGACAGGGACGAAGGATGAGGCTTGGTTTACCGGTGCTGAAAAAACCACGGTGCCGGCTAAAAAGACAGTGGACAGGCTGATCGCGCTGGCAGAGGATGAGGTCGGGTATCTGGAGAAGAAATCCAACAAAGACCTTGACCACAAGACGAAGAATGCCGGGAAGAATAACTACACAAAGTACAATGCCGTGTTCGGCGTGAATGGCTGCTATTGGTGCGCGTATTTCATTTGCTGGCTGTTTTATACGTTATGTGGGAATAATAAGGCTGACGCCAAGAAAATGCTCTGTGGGGCATTATCGGGGGCTTGTGAGACACTTAGACAAGCTTTCATTAAGCAGAAAAGATATTATGTCAAAAATCCAAAGGTCGGTGACTTGGTTTTCTTTAAGGGAACACGCCATGCGGGGGCGAACCATATCGCACTGGCCGTAAAGGTTACGAAGGATAAACTTTATACTATTGAGGGGAATACGTCAATGGGTAAGGGCGTGGTCGATAACGGCGGAGGGGTTGCGAAAAAGACGTATGCGCTCAGTTATTCTAAGATCATGGGCTATGGAAGGCCGGTATATGAGAAGGATGTTGAAAGCTCCCAGGCGAAGCCGTCAGGCAGTGCGTCGGCGGGCGGCAGCATATCTTCTAGCAGCGCATCTTCCGGCAATGCATCAGCAGGCAGCAGTCCTTCAACCAGCAGTCCGGACAAGCCGTCATCCTCTGCCGGGTATTATAAGAAATATACCGGGAAATCAGAGCGGATAGATGATGTGTTCAAGGCTGTCGGGGTCCCGGCGAAGTTCAGGGATACGTATATGAAACGTAAGCCGGTGGCGTCTAAGAACGGCATCAGTAATTATAAGGGGAGTGCAACCCAGAATCTGAAGTTAGTGAAGCTTGCGAAGGCTGGGAAGCTTAAGAAGGTATAGTTTTATAGACTTTTTCGCTGCGCCTGTGGTTGCCAATGCGGTTTCGATATGTTATAATTTTTTTGCGATGGGAAATTACAACTGACCGTATAGTGGAAATGCTTTCAGCAGATGGCCAGGCGTCTTGTGCGCTTGGCTTTTCTTATAAATAAGCAGGATAACTTTATAAGCAATAGGAAGTAACGATATGGAACCGTGTGAATTAAGGTATAAAAAATAATCTGCGCGACAGGATTAGAAGATGAACAGGCGGCAGATGTTAGGCGACAGGTGTTATCCCCGTCGCCTGTTCTCTTCTCTTATCCTATATCAGGATAATTAGAAACTATAATCCGTTCTGCGTCTTCGTCCCCATATACGGATAGTAAATCCATATCATCATCTTCAATCCGAATGGTAACTTCCAAATCTCCATAAATTTCAATTCTCTCCTGCAATTCCCTGATTAAATCGTTTGCTCTCATATCCTCCTCACTTTCTCCCTGCATTACCCGGCAGGGACGGGATGGTGTCTACTGTTCTATGACTTCAAAACAACGCTTGATTTCCTCTAATCCATGACAGCATTCGCCACCCGGATAGCGATAAACCGCCATGTATTCCCCGTGGAAAAGCGGCTGTATATCACACAATACCGCTTTATATCCACCGTTTCCCTTAATTTTGTATGGATACCCGTCTTTCCTCATTTTCTCAATAATTGTGTTCATATCTTCCCTTCTTTCTCCCGGCGCATCCCCGCCGGGTGGGTAGTGTGGTTATTTAGATTGCATGTATGCAATTTTTGGGATTTGCATAATGCACAGCACAGTACATGTGATTGCTACGTGCATCATCTTTATAATGAGCCGTCATAACCTTTAATTCATTTCTGAACTGGTCAAAAACCATTGTTTCATAATCTTTGCCAATTTTTACAGTGCTGATGGTTAATCCGTTTACAGTTGCCTTTAATTGAAATTTGTTATTAGTCATGGTGTATACCTCCTGTATTTGAAATATGATTTATAGTTTGCTTTATGTTGGATTTTCACCCCGAAACTATTTAGCCGGTTCCGGTCGCTGTTGTTCTTCATCCTGTCTCATTTATTATAGATGGGTTTTAACTTCTCGCGGCTCTTGTCAGCCTCGCCGCCGGGCCTTGGTTTTCAATGTGCTGTGTTGTTTGCTATGGTTATATAATACTCTAAAATTAGAATAATGTCAATAGTTTTTTGCTCAAAAATTAGAATATTTTTTAATTTGACTTTTGACGGTCTGAATGGTATTCTATGTATATAAGATATGGAAGGAGTGAAACGGATTGATTAAATACAAAATAGATGTTTTTGAGGAATTGAAAAAGCATGGTTATAATCAGACACGTATACAAAGAGAACGACTTTTGCCAGCGCAAACAGCGCAAAACATTAAAGCCGGAAAGAGTATAACACTCGAAACGCTCAATAAAATATGTATCATGTGCAAGCTACAGCCCGGGGATATCGTGGAAGTGATACCGACGGATGAAGAAATTATAAAATATTATTAGAAAATCGCTTGACAATATTCTAATAATAGAGTATACTATAATTAGTCCAAGAGATACAGGGCTAATAACCCGGAAGGGAGAAAGGAGAGCAAATGGAAGATATGCCAGTATTCAAAAGTTTTTTAAGAGAGCAGTTGGAGAATCAGAAAGAACTGGAAAAGGCAATCGACGAAAAAGATTATGAAAAAGCTAAAGAGTTGATTGTAAAGATGATTGACCGCACGCAAAAGGGAATCGAAGATTAACGGTCAGAGAACACAGAAAGGGCGGCGAACAAAAGCCGCCCAAACTGTAGAAATAGGATAACATGAAAGTTAATATAAAGCAAGAATTTGAGAAATAAAAATATTGGGAGATAGGTACACGTAGTGTAAGCTGGTGAAAATAAAGATAGTATAAAACGAAGTTTGCCCCATATTTGCCCCATTTCTGATATATGCAAAGAAAAAACCATTGAAAACACTTGAATTTTCAATGGTTTTTCTTTTTGGTTCAATGCGGAGAAAGGGACTTGAACCCTCACAGGATTGCTCCCACTAGAACCTGAATCTAGCGCGTCTGCCATTCCGCCATCTCCGCTCACAAAAATTATAATACCACAGATCATACGGTTTGGCAAATACTTTTTCACAAATTTCATAAATTTCTATAAGTTCAAAAATTATTGTATACGGCTTAGTGTATTTCAATCCCATTCACTTCCAGATGTTCATCGATGGCTACTACCAGGCATTTCCGGCCTTCAATCTCGCGGATTTCGACGAGGTCGGAGCGCTCTGGTTTTACTTTGACGATGACGTCGGGTGTCTCGAGCTGGAAAGTCTTCGTGTTGGCGATATTAGAGGCCAGGAAAGCTTCCTGATTGCCTGCGATTTCTTCAAACTGGGAATCGAAAGATGAAAGCCGCTCCTCCGGGACGCCGCTTTTTTGCAGCAGCCGTTTTACATCCGGCTTGGACAGCGCCACCGGCTCCGGTGACTCTTTGGCTTCCTCTATCATCTCGCAGATGTTGTCATGGATATTTCTCACGGTCTCGTAATTGCAGTCTTCACCGAGAGTATCAGAGACAATTGCCTGGAAGGATGATTTCTGGTCGCCGGCAGTCAATGGAATCCGGCTTCCAAGGACAGAATCAATAAATCCAGGCTGGATTTCCTCCGCTTTCTTTGAGTAGTACAGGATGCTGTGGATATCGCTTGCCCGGTCATTAAATGCGGGGAACAAAAATCCGTGAAGAGGAGCTTCCACCAGCCAGTCTCGGATGCGGTCTTCAATATTATTCGTCTCTGCATTGTATGTAAGACCGGCTTTTGTCAGGTTGACCGGGCATATGCTGCACATCAGATGCTCATAGACGGTATCCGAGGCGTCAAACATCTCTTCGCCGTCTGAGGCTTTCCCGGGTACATCATAGACAGCGTGTATCAGGATAATATAATAATTTTCAGCGTGCTCATAATTCTCAATGATTTTATCATAAAATTCTTCCACAAGCATCTCATCCGTAAGTTTACTGTCCCTGAGCTTTAAGAGAAATTCCTGCGTGCCGCCCGGCATCTCCTGGACAAGAGGGAATTCCATATTTAAAAGGTTCTTGCCTGGTGACCCGGACAGGGTGCGGCGGAAGATATCAAAATACTTGAATGCTTCCTCCTCCGGCAGTGATAAAAATGCTTTTTTAAGCTCCGCCTTCTTTTCTTTTTCATGATTCACATAACAACCGCAGATCCGTGTGACCGCGCATCGGTCCGGCGTGAATTGCTTGCGGATCTCTAAGATTTCTTTCTTATTCATCAGTTACACTCCCTTATTAAAATATGTAAAAAGCTTACCACAATCGGTCCTGCTTTTCAATCAGACTTTTATGGCAAATATATGCTGGGTGGGGAGATTTTTGGACACTTGATTTGCTAAACTATAGAAAACTTAAGAAAACAAATAAGTTTCGGTCAGAGATAAAAGGAGGTCATGAACGTGAAAGGATATGTTGTAAATGAAGGGTATATGGGTTATGTAGACGGAGAATACCGGCTGTTTGCGGATGAGACAGATTACAGAGAATATGTGGAAGATTGATGTAAACCATTGATGAATAAGATGTATAATTTGAAGAGATAAAACAGACAGGTCGCGGTATTATAAAGAAAGATAAGGGGATGATAAAATGGGTGAATTTACGGGAGTTATGCAGGAAGAAAGGACAGAATTTGAGTTGTCGGGACTGTGTGCAGAGGAGCTTGGATTTATGCGGACAGAGGAGCGTAGGGCCGTGATAGAGGCGGCGGGGCTTAACCCGGATGAATACGATTTTTGAAAAGAGGCAGGCGACAAGGAAAGACAAAAGTGATAATTGATGGAAGCCGTTCGGTATGATATGATAGGGCTGAAAGATAGTGTTTTGGAAATGCAACATTGTCTTACAGCCCATATTTTATCTGGCAGGGAGAATAGGTTATGGCGGTATCTTTGGTTAAATTGCGGATATTATATATGATGCGAATCCTGTTGGAGCGAACGGACGATAGACATCCGATGTCTGCGGCAGATATAGGAAAGGCTCTGGGTGAATATGGTATGTCTGCTGACCGCAAGACGGTGTACAGCGATATTGAGACATTGAATGAATTCGGGATGGATATCTTACAGGCGAAGGGGACGAACGGAGGCTACTACATCGGCAGCAGAGAGTTTGAGCTGCCGGAGCTTAAGCTTCTTGTGGATGCCGTGCAGGTGTCCAAATTTATCAGCAGGAAGAAATCGGAGGAACTGATCCGAAAGCTTGAAAATCTGGCGAGTGTACACGACGCCAGGCAGCTCCAGCGTAATGTATTCATCTACAACCGCCCGAAGACCGGTAATGAGACCATCTATTACAATGTGGACCAGATTCATGCGGCCATCCTTCACAATAAGCAGATTCGGTATAAATATGCAGAATGGACAGTAGAAAAGAAGCTGAGACCGAAGAAGGGCGGTGTGTTTTACACGGTCAGTCCATGGGCGCTTACGTGGGATGACGCGAAGTATTATCTGATCGCGTACGATGAAGCGGCGGACTGTATCAAGCACTACCGTGTAGATAAGATGCAGGATACGGACGTCCTCGAAAAAGAGCGTATCGGAAAAGAGCGGTTTCAGGATTTTGATCTGGCGGAGTTTGGGAAGAAGACATTTTCCATGTACGGGGGACGCGATGAGGAAGTGACGCTGATATGTAAAAATGATATCGTGGGCGTGATCTTAGACCGGTTTGGAAAGGAAGTGACTATCGTTCCGGCGGATGAGACGCATTTTAGGGTCCGGGTGCTGGCGGCGGTCAGTCCGCAGTTTTTCGGGTGGGTGGCAGGGATCGGAGATAAGATGCGTATCGGGGCGCCGGAGCATGTCAAAGAAGCGTACAGGGAGTACCTGCTGCACATTTTGGAAGGATACGGATAGAAGGAACGGCAACAGTTTTGGAACTTATGATATAAATCATGGAAAACCCCTCGGTTATGTGGTACAATATGTACAATAGCAATATGTCAAAATACGATAAAGAGAGGGTAAAAAGATGGGAAACATATTTGACATTTTAGGACCTGTTATGGTTGGGCCATCCAGTTCTCATACTGCGGGGGCAGCCAGGATTGGACTCATTGCCAGACAGCTTTTTGGAAGACAGCCGGAAAAAGCAACGGTTTATCTTCACGGTTCATTTGCAGCCACAGGAAAGGGACATGGGACGGATAAGGCACTCATCGGCGGACTTCTGGGGATGAAGCCGGACGACATGCGTATTCCGGACAGTTTCAATGTCGCGAAGGATGAAGGTATGGAGTTTGTGATCGAGAATAAGGATTTCAAAGAAGCCCATCCAAATACTGCGCGGATCTATATGGAGGCAGAAGGAATCCCGTCCATGTGGGTTCAGGCGTATTCCATCGGCGGAGGCAGGATAAGAGTATGTAAGCTTGACGGAATCGATGTGAATTTCAGCGGAGAGAGCAATACGCTGATCATCCGTAACGTGGATGAACCAGGACGGGTGAAGGATGTGTCTGTAGCGCTCAGCGATGCCCAGATCAATATAGCGACGATGCAGCTTTTCAGGGATAAGAAGGGCGGGATTGCAGTTATGGTCGTTGAGATTGACGAGGTCATTCCGCAGGAAGTAATCGACAACCTTGTGGGCAAACCGGGAATTATCCGTGTGAAATTCCTGAGTTCGAACTAAATTCATGGAGGATTAAGAGTATGTCATATCAATCAATGGAAGAGGCTTACGAAAGATGTGAAAGAGACAGTCTCGAATTCTGGAAGGCTGTACAGTTAGAGGATGCTCACGAAAGAGGTGTGAGTGAGGAGGATTCATGGAATCAGATGAAATATATGTGGCAGGCGATGTTAGACGGTCTTGATGCCTATGAGCCGGACTTAATGTCAAGGAGCGGCCTTGTGGGAACCGAGGGCGCGAAGATGGATGCATACCGCAAATCCGCCGAACCGCTCTGCGGAGATTATATCGCGAAGGTAATCTCCAATGCACTGAAGATGGGATGTAACAACGCCTGTATGAAGCGGATCGTGGCGGCGCCGACTGCGGGAGCGTGCGGTGTGTTGCCGGCAGTGCTCGTTACTTATTACCGGGAGTTTGAAGTGTCGGAAGAGAAGATGATCGAGGCGATGTATGTGGCGGCAGGTGTAGGTCAGATCATTGCGAACCGTGCTTATCTTGCAGGTGCTTCCGGCGGATGCCAGGCAGAGATCGGCTCCGGTTCCGGTATGGCGGCAGCAGCCATCTGTCATGTGAGAGGCGGGGAGACTGAGCAGCTCGGACATGCCTGTGCCATGGCCCTTAAGAACCTGATGGGGCTTGTGTGTGATCCGGTGGCGGGTCTGGTAGAGGTTCCCTGTGTGAAGAGAAATGTAGTGGGTGCGGTCAATGCGCTGTCGGCGGCCGATATGGCTCTTGCCGGCATCGTAAGCCAGATTCCGGTGGATCAGGTTATTGACGCGATGAAGGAAGTCGGGGATAAGATGGACGTAACCCTGCGTGAGACGGCTCTTGGCGGTGTCGCTATGAGTCCGAGAGGACAGGAAGTATCAGAAGAGCTCAACGCATAGAAGCTTGGTAAGCCAGATAGAAGGTCGGGCAGAGAATAAGAAAAACAAGGGATAAGAAAGACAGAAGATAAGAGCATCATCGCTTTGGCGGCGCAGGATTCGTGCTGGTCAAAGCGGCGGTGCTTTCTGTGTTTTATAAAAAATTGAACCGGATAAAAAGTGATTACAATGTATAAGTGAAAAGGAAATATTTCCGGCGTGCTTCTTACTTTGCACACAGTGTAAACAGACGAAAAGCAGGCAAAATCGTGTACACAGATAAAGGAAACAGATAGGCTTATGACGATTCAGGAACTTGAGCAGTCGATTGCTCTTTATGGTAAAGATATCTATTCGTTCTGTCTGCATCTGACGGGAAGCAGGATGCTGGCGGATGAGCTGTATCAGGACACCTTTCTTAAGGCGACAGAAACAGCGGGGAGACTAAGGACGGACGGCAATCTGAAAAGTTATTATCTCTCCGTCGCGCTAAGGCTTTGGAAAAACCAGAGACGGAAATTCGCGTGGAGGCAGAGGATCGCTCCTGTACAGGAGTGGTCTGATAAGGCAGCAGAGAGCGCTTTTGGCACGGATGAGGACGTGCTTAAGACGTATCTCAAAAAGGAGAAGAGGCAGATGGTGAGAGAAGCAGTGTCCGCCCTGGATGAAAAATACCGGATTCCCGTACTGCTCTATTATATGGAAGGAATGTCTGTTGCAGAGACGGCGTCCGTGATGGGTATCCCCAAAGGGACGGTAAAGAGCAGGCTTAATACGGCCAGAAAACGTCTGGAGTCAGAATTGGAGGAGTATTTTGATGAATAAGAAATTAGAGGAGCTGTTGTATGATGCTCTTTTGCCGGAGGAGGAGCCGGACCCTAAGCTGAATCGTCAGATTTTCGAAAAACGGTTCAAGGAGGCATCAGCGATGAGACAGTATCAGATTAAGAAAATGGCGGCAGCAGTGGCAGTCTGCGTGCTGGCAGTGGGAAGCATCACGGCATATGCGGCGTATCACTTTTTAACCCCGTCACAGATAGCGGCAGAGGTGGCGGATAATCATGCACTTGCGAAGGCATTCGAGAGTGAGGATGCGGTGCTGGTCAATGAGACACAGACCAGCGGGAACTATGAGATCACGCTGCTGGGGCTTGTATCAGGCAGCGATCTGGCTCTTTGCGTGGACGGAGATGAGGCAGAAGGGCTTAAAGACAGCCGCACTTATGCAGCGGTAGCCGTAAAGCGCACAGACGGGATGATCAAGCAGGAGGAACGCAAGTGTGTATCTCCGCTGCTAAACGGCGTGGAATGGATGGTGGCGAATAACGGGACAATGGATGTAGGACTGCACTGGTTCGAGAAAGAGGGCGTAATCTATGAGCTTTTGGAGTGCGACAATCTGGAGATGTTCGCCGGAAGGGGTGTACAGGTCGGAGTAGTAGATGAGTTCTGCGATGAGACGGAAGCATTTTTCCTGGATAAACAGACGGGCGCGTATAAGAAAAAGGCAGATTACACCGGGACAAATGCATTGTTTGATCTGCCCCTTGACAAGGCAAAGGCGGATGAGCAGGCGGCGGATGCGTATATTGAGAAGCTTAAGAATCCTCCCGAGGATGAGCCGGACGAAGAAGAAACCGGGGGCGATGCGGATTATGAAAAATATGTCAGTGATTTCCAGGCGGCTGAGGATGAGGCAGCGTTTCTGAAGGAGACAGCCATTCTGAAAAGCAGTGAAGTCCTGAAGGCGGATAAAGGCGGCATGGTGGAATTCGGGAATGATGAAGGAGTGAGCGGAACCGTAGATGTGTCGGAGTTTGAACAAGGAGTGCCGACATCCGGTGCCATTACCGGAGGGACACTGGAAGATACAGAGATACACATGTTTACGGTGAACGCAAACGGGACGGTCACGTATGAGGTATACGCGCCGAAGGTGAAGTAAAGGTGAGACCATGGCAGGCATTAAACGGCAGTGCGCTGCATGAGTCTGTGGGAAGGATGCCGGGAGGGTGTTTACCGTTAACGCCCTTCCGGGTCTACGACGATCACTTCTTTTTTCAGCGCCGCTGCCTTGGTAAGTATCTCCGGAGAAGTCTTATTGTCCGTGATGATCACATCGATCAGGTTTAACGGGATGGAGTTGCATAAAGAGACATGCTCACATTTTGTATGATCGATAAGGAGCACCACCTTTTTCGCGATAGAGACAAGGGCGCGCTTCGTCTCCACCAGCGGATAGGTGTGCTCGAAGGCGCCTCCCGGTATGCGGAAAGCCCTGGCCGAGATGAATGCCACATCCGCATGGTGCTGGGTCAGTGTTTCCCTGGAATCAGTCATGATAGATTTTGTCCGGTGGTAGAGCATACCGCCGGTTAAGTATGTCTGGATATTTTCCTTGTTGGAAAGTTCCACCGCTGTCATAAGATTGGAGGTAATGACAGACAGCGGGATATTATCCGGCAGGAACCGGGATACGGTGTGGGCAGTAGTGCCGGAGTCGATGCAGATGACGCTGTAGGGATGGACGAACTTCAGGGCGGCTTTGGCGATCGCCTCCTTCTCATACTGGTGCTCGTCGATCTGCTCGTGGAAATAGTTCGGTTTCGCCTCTTTCATCAAAAAGGCGCATCCGTGCTTCCGGCGGATGAGCTGCATCTGCTCAAGCTCATTCAAATCTCTGCGGATAGTCATCTCGCTGCACTTAAGCTCCCCGGATAGCTCCTTTGGCGTGCAGATCATCTGGTTTTCTAACAGTTCGATAATTCTCGCATGGCGTTCTTTTTTCATCAGCATATCCCCCGTATAAAAATGTGTGATTTTTAACATTGATTATATCATAAATGATTTTCCTGCATCTGACAATACAATTTTTAAACATATGTTATAATTCGAACAAAAATGGAGTATATATGTTTGAAAATAAACATATATAGACGGTAATAATGTTGAGATTATAACGCATTCTTTATATAATTATCACATAGGAATTATCAAAAAGCAATCTGTGGATAAAGGAGATACAGCTATGATTAAGATGCCTGAAAAGGAGCGAGCTGTCGGGATGTACAGGCAGATGTACCAGATCCGGCAGTATGAGGAGACGATCTATTACCTGTTTTTGGAGGGGATAATGCCGGGAACCATCCACCAGTCTCACGGCCAGGAGGCGTGTGCAGTCGGCATGATTTATGATCTTCGCAAGGAGGATTATATCCTGACGACACACAGGCCGGCGGGGCATGACCTTGCAAAAGGCGTGCCGCTGCGCGCGATGATGTGCGAGATGTTCGGAAAGGCGGAAGGATGCTGCAAAGGAAAGGGCGGGGCGATGCATACCGGGGATATATCTGTCGGGGCAGTCACGGCAAACGCCATCGTAGGCGGCAATCTGCCCATCGCGGCAGGCGTAGCACTAAGGTGTAAGATGATGAAGACGGACAATGTGGCCGTGTGCTTTTTTGGGGACGGCGCCAGCAACGAGGGTGCGTTCCACGAGGCGCTCAACGCGGCGGCAGTCTGGAAGCTTCCGGTAATTTACGTCTGCGAAAACAACCTGTATTCAGCGACGACCTCCATCAGGCTTACCTGCAGCCTTGAACATGTAGCGGCGGACAGAGGGAGCGCTTATGGTATCCCGTCGGAGGTTGTAGATGGCAATGATGTCCTCGCGGTCAATGCGGCAGGGGCGCGGGCGATTGAGCGGGCGCGAAGGGGAGAGGGACCGACGATCCTCGAGCTTAAGACCTACCGCATCGGCGGGCATTCCAGAAATGACGCCTGCGGCTACCGCCCGGATGAGGAAGAAAAGGAGTGGTTTGCGAAAGATCCGGTACAGACCTTCAGGAAGCGTCTGCTCGACGAAGGCGTGATCACGGAGGCAGAACTTATGAAGGTGGAGGAAGCCGTTACGGATGAGATAGACGAGGAAGTGGAATATGCGAAGAACAGCAGCGACCCGGAGCCGGAATCGGCGCTCAGGGACGTATATTGGGAAGGAGGCAGAGGATAATGGCTGAGATGTCTGTTGCAGATGCGTTAAAGCTGGCGATACAGGAGGAGATGCGGCGGGATGAGACAGTGTTTTGTCTTGGCGAGGACGTGGATATCAAAGGCGGTATGGGCGGTGCATTCACCGTAACGAAAGGACTTTTGGATGAATTTGGCCCGGAGCGGGTGATCAATACGCCGATTGCGGAGATACTGATTGCCGGTGTGTGTGTCGGGGCGGGGATGACCGGGATGCGCCCGGTGGCGGATCTCCAGTACGGAGACTTCCTGTTCTGCATGATGGACCAGCTCGTAAATCAGGCAGCGAAGATGTGCTATATGTCCGGCGGAAAAGTGCATATCCCCATGGTTATGCGGGCGCCTTGCGGGGCGACCAACCGGGGGGCGCAGCACGCCCAGAGCCTGGAGAGCTATTTTATCCATGTGCCGGGACTTAAAGTGATCTGTCCGTCAACGCCTTACGACGCTAAGGGAATGATGAAGCAGGCGATTCGTGATGACAATCCGGTGCTGGTGTTTGAGCATAAGCTGCTGTACGGCGGTTCGAGAAAGGAAAAGGATGCCATCAAGACTTCCGGTGAGGTGCCAGGGGAGGATTACACGGTAGAATTCGGCAAGGCAGCGGTTCGGAGAGAGGGGAGCGATGTGACTATTGTCGCGAATCTCCTCATGAGCTACCGGGCGCAGGAGGCGGCGAAGGCTTTGGCGGGAGAGGGAATAAGCTGTGAGGTAATCGACCCGAGGAGCCTTGTGCCTTTTGACTATGAGACCGTGGAGAGATCGGTGAAAAAGACAGGGAAGCTGATGATCGTCCATGAGGATACGAAAACCGGCGGATGGGGAGCGCAGGTCGCGGCGCATTTTGCCGAACACTGCATCTTTGACCTTGACGCGCCGGTAAAGATCGTGGCAGCATATGATACACCGATACCCTTTGCCTCGCCGATGGAAGACTTTGTGATACCGTCCGTGGACAGGATTACAGAAGAGGCAAGGAAACTGGCGGCATTTTGATTTAGAGGAGGGAAAATATGAGCAGAGTATCCGTAAAAGAATTGATGGAACATGCATTAGCACATAAATATGCGGTGGGATATTTTGAGAGCTGGAACTTAGAATCCACCCTTGCGGTAGTGAGGGCTGCTGAGAATGTAAAATCGCCGGTGATCATCGGCGTCTGCGGGACGTATATCGGGGAGCCGAAGAGAAGGTACAAAGAAAGCCTCACGGTCTATCAGGCAATGCTTTCACAGATTGCGAAGGAGGCAGAAGTCCCGGTGGCGCTGTTGTTGAATGAATCGGACGATGAGGAGATGGTGATTCGGGCGGCAGAGAGCGGATTCGACATGGTGATGTATGCCCCGGTGTTTGCCGATGAGGAGATACCTCTTGAGGAGCTGACAAAGATTCAGAAGCGCATCGCGCAGAAGGCCCATCAATACGGCGCGGCAGCCGAGGGAGAGGTCGGGGAACTTCCGCTTTATCATTCGGCAGCAGGGAAGCTTCATGACGGCGAAGATACAGATCCGGAAGTCTGCGCGGCATTCGTAAAGGAGACCGGGATCGATACGGTAGCCGTCTCTGTCGGGAACTGCCATCTGAAAGAAGACGGGATGGTGACAATAAATTTCGAGGCGCTTAAGAAACTGGCAGAGAGGATAGATATTCCCCTTGTCCTCCACGGAGGTACCAGTATTGCGAGAGCGGATCTGGGGAAAGCGGCGGCTCTTGGCGTGGCGAAGGTGAACTTCGGCACAGGCATGAAGCGGGCGGTCTTAGATACGCTGAAACAATATATGGCAGAGCATGACGTGGACAGGATGAATCCCAATGATGTGCTGGGACGCGGGACGGACAAAGATCTTCTTGTGCTGGAGCAGGAGGCGGTAATCCGCTATGTGGAAGAGACGATTCGTGCGATGAACGGGGAAAATAAAGCATTTTAAGGTGGTAGGGATATGATAAAGGAGATTAGGATGCCGGCGGGCGGCCAGACGACGGACGTATCTGTTGTAGGGGCGTGGCTTAAAAAGTGCGGGGACAAGGTAGAGCGCGGAGATGCGCTTCTTGAGATAGAGACGGATAAGGCTACCCTTACCGTGGAGAGCTATGCAAAGGGAACGGTGCTTGCGCTGCTTGCCGAAGAAGGCGATAAGGTGCCGGCAGGAGAGGTTATCGCGCTTATCGGGGATGAGAGTGACCGCAAGGAGGCGCAGGAAAGAGCCGCAGGGGAAAATGCAGCGGGAGATGCGGCAAAGAGCCGGCGCGCGGAAAACGGTACCTGCCTGCAAGACCGGTGTGCAGAGGAGTTTTATCCGGAACTCAGGAAAAGTACCGCTGCCGGGCAGCAGGAGAGTGCAGTTCCCGGCGAAGAGGAGTATCAGCCGATCGACAAAAGCTCGCCGAGAAGAATGAAGACGAATCCGACGGTCGTCAACGCGACACCGTTAAAGCAGGCGGTAGGAAATACCAGGCGGGATACGACAAAGACAGAATCCGCCAGGATAAAAGCCATGCCTAACGCAAAGCTCCTGGCAAAGGAAAACCAGATATCCCTTGAAGATGTGGCGCAGGCGGCAGGAAAAAGCATCTTAAAACGGCAGGACGTAGCGGCGTATCTGGAAAGGTCAAACAGCAGTGTCACCGTACCATTTACGAATATGCGGAAGACCATCGCGCGCCGGATGACGGAGAGCGCACAGAATATCCCGGCGTTTACCGCGGCAGTGGAGATAGACATGACGCAGTGCATTGCTTTTCGAAAGCTGATCAATTCGTCCGGGGATGGCAAAAAGGTATCTTATAACGATATTCTGTTCAAATGCATAGAAGCCGCGGCGCGAAGCTATCCTAAAGTGAACGCTTCCTGTAACGGGACGGGGATCATCCTGCACAAAGACATCAATATCGGCCTGGCCGTATCGGTGGAAGGAGGCCTGGTCGTCCCGGTAGTACACAAGGTCCAGGAAAAGAATATCGCCGGAATATCCGCCTGCAACCGGGAAAATGTAGAGAAAGCAAGGTCAGGAAAGCTTATGCCGGATGATATGTCCGGGGGGACGATCACCCTTTCCAATCTCGGCATGTATCCGGTCCGTCAGTTTACTGCCATCATCAATCCTCCGGAAGTCTGTATCCTGGCAGTGGGAGCGATAGAAGAAAAGGTGGTTTTCGCAGACGGGGAGTTTAAGGCTGTGCCGGTGATGACGGTGACGGGAAGCTTTGACCACCGGGTGATCGACGGCGCGTACGGCGCAGGATTTTTGGCGGAATTAAAGAAGATCATCGAGAACCCGGCGCTGGCATTGGTGTAGATAAAGAGGTGAATATAGATGGAAGAAAACAGATTTGACCTGATCGTCATCGGCGGCGGCCCGGGCGGTTATTCCGCCGCCATATCCGCCGCCAAAGAAGGACTGTCGGTGCTGCTTTTTTCAGGCGGAGCCATCGGCGGGACCTGCCTGAACGAAGGGTGTATCCCTGCAAAATATCTGTTAGATAAAGCGGCGGCGCTTGAGAAAATCAGGGCGCTTACGGAAAAAGAGATCATCAGAGAGCCGGGGCTTTTCAGCTTCAGGAAGATCCAGCGGGGAAGGGAAGAGGTAATAAAGAAACTGACCGGCGGGGTAGCGTATCTGCTGAAAGCCAACAACGTAAAGGTCATCCGTGGATTTGCTTCTGTGCGGGAGGCCGGGAAGGCAGAGTGCGGGGGAAAGGTCTACGAGGCGAAGGACATGATCATCGCCACAGGTTCCGAGAGCATGGATATCCCCATTGCCGGGGCGGAATATACGATCAACAGTACGCAGGCTTTGGCTCTTGAGCGGGTGCCGAAGCGCCTTGTGATCATCGGCGGCGGAGTGATCGGCATGGAGCTTGCCAGCGCGTACTGCGCTTATGGCTCCGAGGTGACGGTCTTGGAAGCATTGCCGGAATTGTTCCCGGCAGAGGATGAGCGGATGATTTCTTATCTGGAACGGGAGCTTAAAAAACGTGGCATCAGGATCCGGACCGGCTGCAAGGTCAAAGTGATCGAAAAGGCGGGACAGAGCCGAAGAGTATTTTTTGAGGGAGAGGAGCCGGAGGAGGTTTACGCAGATGCCGTCATCCTGGCTGCAGGCAGAAGGGCGGTGTGCCGGGGGATCGATACGCAAAGTCTGGGCCTGGCCCTTACAGAAAAACAGGAGATCGCCGTGGATGAGCATATGCAGACAAGCGTACCGCATATTTACGCCATCGGAGATGTTATCGGAGGTTACCAGCTAGCCCACGCGGCGTATGCAGAAGGGGAGACAGCGGTGGCACATATTCTCGGGAAAAACGGGTCGGAACAAAAGCCCGGGGTGCAGGCTGTGCCAAGATGCATCTACACGCTGCCGCCATGTGCCGCGGCAGGATATACGCAGGCTGAGGCAGAGCACAGAGGGATCGCGACGGTCAGAGGCGAATTTCCTTATTCCGGAAACGGGATGGCGCTGGCGGAAGGCGCAGAAGGGCTTGTGCAGGTGATCATGGACAAGGAGACAAGGACGACGGTCGGAGTACAGATCGTCGGGGAAGGCGCGCCGGAGCTTCTTTCTTTCGCGTCTCTTGCGGTAGAGAAGAGGATGACAGCGCAGGAGTGGCAGCAGTTTATCGTGGCGCACCCGTCCCTGTCAGAGATGGTAAAGGAGGCAGCCTTAGACTGCTTTGGAAAGAGTGTGCACGGCGCAGTACGGTAAGGAGGAGTGTTTATGGAGAGGTATATGATAGGGCTGGATTACGGGACGGGCGGCGGAAAGGCATGTATTATTGATGAAAATGCAGATGTGCTCGCCTATTCCTTTCGGGAGTATCCCATCTATGCGGACAAGCCTGGATGGTCTGAGCACGATGCAAAATGTTATTGGACGCTGGCCTGTGATACGATCAGGGACTGCCTGAGAAAATCAAAGGTTTCGCCGGAAAAGATCTGCGGTATCGGGATATCCTCGGCGCAGCCCTGCCTGGTGATGATCGACAGAGAGGGAAATCCCATCAACCGCGCCTACAACTTGATGGACAGGCGCGCAGTCAGCCAGGTGGAATGGCTGAGAGAACACATCGGCGTGGATAAGATATTTGAGATCAACGGGAACCGGATTGAGGACTATCCTACGATGGTCAATATCATGTGGGAGAAGGAGAACCGTCCGCAGGATTATAAAAAGATCTGGAAGACGCTCACCATAGACGGCTACGTGCGCTTCAAGATGACCGGGAAGGCTGCGATGAGCTATTCCCACGGCGGATTCTGGGGAGTTGCCTATGACATCCGCAAAAAGGAATTTGACAAAGGGATCATGGAAAAGCTGGGTATCGATATGGCCCTTATGCCGGAATTGTATCCATGTGAGGAGATCATCGGGCGAGTGACGAAAGAAGCGGCAGCGGAGCTTGGCCTTATCGAAGGCATCCCGGTGTGCGCGGGCCAGGTGGACTGCAACGCAGGATTCGTGGGCGGCGGTGCCATCTCGCCGGGGGATGTCCAGATCAACCTGGGGACTTGCGGAGTGATGGGTGTTGTCAATGACAGCAAGGAATTTACCGACCTTGTGTGCAACGATGCATACACGACCAATTCCTGCAACGATTTTATCTCTATCGCCGTGGTACTTACGGGCGGGCAGGTGCTCAGATATCTGCGGGATAATTTCTGCCAGATGGAGCAGGAGACGGCAAAGCTTACGGCGGATATGGATGTCTATGATATCATGAACAAGGAGGCGGAAAAAATCCCGGCAGGTAGCGAAGGACTGATCGTGCTGCCTTATCTTGCCGGGGAGCGGACAGTCCTTTGGGACGCAAAGGCGAGAGGGACGGTATTCGGGCTGACCGCGCGCCATACGAAAGGACATCTCATCCGCGCATTTATGGAAGGGGTAGCCTATGCGCTCTACGACAATTACCGCCTGATGCTTGAAAAAGGCATCCGGGCAAATGCGCCGATCATCCTTAACGAGGGCGGTGCAAAGAGCCGGCTGTGGAGAAGGATCATTACCGATGTCTTTAACGTGCCCACGGCATTTGTGGAAAACCGCGTGGGGGCACCTTACGGCGATGCAATCTTAGCGGGCGTCTCGGCGGGCGTGTGGAAGGATTTTTCAATCACGAAGAAAAAGGTAAATTATATTGATTATATGGAGCCGGACGAAAAGGCGCATAAGCGGTATATGGAGTATTTTGAAATATACCACAGGCTCTATGGACATTTGAAGGAGGATTTCGCAGATTTATACCGGGTAGTAAAGAATCATGAAGAAGACCTAAATATTTGATGAATTAGACTAAATTTATCACGAAATTTATAGAAAATAATTTTCAAAATATTTAGAACGTGATACAATTATGATATAAAAATCAGTGAAGAGAGGTAGAATAATGCGAAAGATTATCAACTCACCGGATAATGTCGTGGCAGAGATGATGGAGGGCTACATCAGCGCTTACGGGAAATATTATGAAAAGCACCCGGAAGTAAACGGCGTTATCCTTAAGCAGAAAAGAAAGGACAAGGTGGCTCTCGTTATCGGCGGCGGAAGCGGGCATGAGCCGATGTTCTCAGGATTTGTCGGGAAAGGGCTTGCGGATGCGGCAGCCTGCGGCAATATCTTCGCGTCGCCGGATCCGAATACTATCTATGAGACGGCCAAAGCAGTCGATCAGGGAAAGGGCGTTCTCTTTGTATACGGCTGTTACGCGGGGGACAACTTAAACTTCGACATGGGCGAGGAGTTTTTGAATGACGAGGGAATCCCGACTGCTCATGTGCGCGTGTGGGACGATGTGGCGTCAGCACCGAAGGACAGGATAGAAGACCGCCGGGGGATTGCGGGAGATGTGTTTGTCGTAAAAGTTGCAGGCGCAGCCTGTGATGCAGGGCTGTCCCTTGAGGAAGTGACAAGAGTGACGGAAAAAGCGAGGGATAACACAAGGACCATCGGAGTGGCCACAGCTCCGGCACAGCTTCCGGGCATTGACAAGCCGATTTTTGAACTGCCGGAAGGGGAGATCGAGTACGGCATGGGCCTCCACGGGGAAAGAGGCGTCCTCCGCACGACGTGGCAGGACGCGGATGTGCTTGTGGAAAAGATGTACGAGCAGATAATGGAGGACGCGGATCTTAAAACAGGCGATGAGGTGTGCGTTCTGGTAAATGGCCTTGGCTCCACTACTATCACAGAGCTTGCCATTGCTTACCGGAAGGTGAAAAAGCTTTTAGATAAGGATAAGATCAAAGTGCATGACACTGATCTTAACAGCTACTGTACCAGCCAGGAGATGGGGGGATTTTCCATCACGCTGTTTAAACTGGATGAGGAGCTTAAGACCTATTACGACATGCCGTGCTATTGTCCGTTTTACGCGAAAGGTGAACTGACAGGAGCCGGAGCCGAAACCGGGAAACCTGGATATGACGAGGACGCGGTATCTGGACATACTTGTGGGGCGGATGGAGACGGCGCCCTGTCTGCGGAGGAACCGGAGTTTGATGAAAATGATACGGCGGCGGCAGAGATCGTAAGGAGCAGGGAAGGCGTTCTTACAGAGCTCAATGCGGCAGATGCCAGGAATATGCTTCTCTACATTGCGGACAAGATCATCGCAAAGAAACCGTATCTGACGGAGATTGACAGTGCCATCGGGGACGGGGACCACGGGATCGGAATGGCAGGCGGTATGCAGAAGGCAAAGAAAAAGCTCCTTAAAATGGAAGGGGAAGAGAATGTATATGCCGTCTTCGAGGCAGCCGGAAAAGCAATGCTTCTTTCTATGGGCGGGGCATCCGGAGTCATCTTCGGAAGTCTCTATCTTGCAGGTGCAAAGGGGATGGAGCCTAAGAGCGCATTGACTGCAGAGGATCTTGCGGAGATGGAAAGAAAGAGCCTTGCGGCCATTCAGGAGAGAGGAAAAGCCAAGGTCGGTGATAAGACGATGGTGGATGCACTGGTTCCGGCCGTAGAGGCGATGGAAGGGTGTTTTGGCCAAGGGCTTCTTGATATGCTTAAGGCGGCGGAAGCAGCCGCAGCGCAGGGCGTCGAGGATACGAAGAAATATCAGGCCAGATTCGGACGTGCCAAATCGCTGATGGAAAGAGCTGTCGGCTATCAGGATGCGGGGGCAACTTCCGTATGGCTTATCCTGCAGGGAATGCGTGAATTTGTAGAAGATAAGATGTAATAATATACAGCGCAGCGAACTGGACTGGTTAGATACATAAAAAATGGCTCTTTTATTCATACCAAAACTGTTATAAAGTAGGGGAAACCGAAAGGTTACTGAAAAGAAAAGAGGTTTTAATTATGAATTCTAATCTGAAAAAACTGGTTATAGCTGCGCTGTTTGCGGCTTTGTCATGTGTTGCTACGATGTCGATCCATATCCCGACACCGGGGACAGGCGGATACATCCATCCGGGTGACGGGATTGTCATTCTATCCGGTGTGATCCTTGGGCCGGGTTGGGGGCTTCTGGCGGCGGGTATCGGTTCCGCGATGGCGGATCTTTTGGGCGGATATTTCCTCTATGTGCCGATTACCTTTGTCGTAAAGGGCGCTGTTGCATTTGCCGCAGGGACAATCTACAAAAAGATTGGGAATACGCCGAAAAGCCGTTACGTGGCCGTTGTGCTCGGTGGGATTGGGGATATCGTACTGGTGGCCGGCGGGTATTTTCTGTGTGAGGTTATGCTGTACGGTGCAGCAGCCGCGGCGGCGAGTGTACCGGCTAATCTGATACAGGGGATCGGAGGACTTATCATCGGTATTGCTTTGTATCCGGTGCTGTTATCCGTTCCGGAGCTGCGGCAGAACGCTAACGGACAAGGCAGGGCGTCCTGGTCACAGAGCGGGCAGTGATGGAGCATATGATCCGGCATTTGATTCGGGTATTTTGAAAAAATCTGGTTGTTGAGCCTGGAGATACGTGGTAAACTATTTGTTATAGTTGCTGCATTAGTGTATGTTCAAGAAAGGATCACTCGGTCTATGGATTTTTACCGAACCAGATTTACTGAAAAGTTAAATGAATCACTGAAGGCAGTATCACCGATTATTGCAATTGTGGTACTGCTTAGTTTTACGATAACTCCTGTTCCTGCAAGTATCCTGCTCCTTTTTTTATTCGGAGCGGTGCTTCTGATCATTGGAATGATGTTATTTACGCTGGGAGCGGAGCTTTCGATGACGCCTATGGGTGAGCGGGTGGGAACAAAGATGGCGAATACGATGCATCTTGGAACCATCCTGCTTTTATGCTTTCTGCTTGGCTTTATCATCACGGTGTCTGAGCCGGATCTTCAGGTGCTTGCCGAGCAGGTTCCTTCCATTCCGAATGCGGTGTTGATCTTATCTGTCGCCGGCGGCGTAGGTTTTTTCCTGGCGGTGGCGATGATACGTATGCTGTTCTCGGTTCCGTTGTCTGTGTTTCTGATCTTCTTTTATATTGTTGTATTTATCCTGACGTTGTTTGCGCCGGGGGATTTTCTTGCGGTGGCCTTTGATTCCGGCGGTGTGACTACCGGACCTATGACGGTTCCGTTTATTATGGCTCTTGGTATCGGGTTTGCTGCCGTGCGAAGTGATAAACATGCAGAGGATGACAGCTTCGGACTTGTCGCTCTGTGCTCGATCGGGCCGATCCTTGCGGTCCTGCTTCTCGGACTTGTCTACCAGCCGGAGGGGACGGGCTATATGCCTGCGCCGCTGCCGGATATCCAGGATTCCGTGGAGCTCTGGCTGTGCTTCAGAGACGGTTTCCCGGCGTATATTAAGGAAATTGCCCTGTCCTTGCTGCCGATTGCGGTCTTTTTTGCGTTGTTCCAGATATTTTCCCTTAAACTTAAGAAAAAGACGTTGGTAAAGATCATCATCGGTATCGTATATACTTATGCCGGTCTGGTACTTTTTCTTACGGGGGTAAATGTGGGCTTCATGCCGGCGGGGAATTTCCTCGGACAGACGATCGCTGAGCTTCCGTACCGGTTTGTCTTGGTGCCGGTGGGTATGGTGATGGGATTCTTCATCGTAAAGGCGGAGCCGGCGGTGTATGTACTGATGGAGCAGGTGGAAGAGATTACTTCCGGGGCGATATCCGGGAAAGCGATGGGGCTTAGTCTTTCTCTCGGCGTGGCAGTTTCCGTGGGGCTTTCCATGTTCCGGGTATTGACGGGGCTTTCCATCTTTTGGTTCATCGTGCCGGGATACGTGATCGCGATCTGTCTGTCCTTCTTTGTGCCGAAGATATTTACTGCCATCGCTTTTGACTCCGGCGGTGTTGCGTCCGGGCCGATGACTGCTACATTTCTTCTGCCCTTTGCGATCGGCGCGTGTCAGAGCGTGGGCGGGGATATTGTCAGGGATGCTTTCGGGATCATTGCGATGGTTGCCATGACTCCCCTTATCGCGATCCAGATTTTGGGAGCGGTCTATAAGGTGCGGCTGAGCCGGAGCAAAGCTGCCCAGGAGATGCCCGTGCTTTTGGCAGAACAGGGCGGGGCCGGACAGCCGGCTTTTGTATCTTATCTTGAAAGCTTTGGAGATGACGATATCATAGAGCTTTAGGACAGCGTTATTTTTAGAGAGGAATGGAGATATCATGAATGAGATCAGCCTGATGGGAATCATCACGAACCGGGGAATGCGCGATAAGTTTATTGCCTTTTTTAAACAGAATAATATACATGTGACATTTGCGACTCTCGGGGAAGGGACTGCCAGCAGTGCAGTTCTTGACTATCTGGGCATGGAGGCGACAGAAAAAGCGCTCTATTTTGCGTTTGTTACGCCGGATACATGGAGGCATATAAGGAAAGAACTTTATACAAAAGTGAAGATAGATATCCCCGGCAGAGGAATTGCATTTCTTATACCATTAAGCAGTATCGGCGGGAAGGGGACACTTAACTATCTCACGGCCGGGCAGGAAGTTGTTATAGAGGAGGAGAGCACCTTGAAGAATACAGATTTTGAACTTCTGGTTACCATTGCAAATGCGGGATATATCGAGACGATCATGGATGCGGCGCGCAGTGCGAAGGCGCCTGGCGGGACGGTGATCCATGCGAAGGGGACGGGAGCAGAACATGCGAAGCGGTTTCTTGGCATATCTCTCGCCGAGGAGAAGGAGATGATCTTCATCGTCGTCCGCACGGAACAGAAAAATACGATCATGCGTGCGATCATGGAGCAGGCGGGGACGAAGACGCCGGCCGGGGCAATATCTTTCTCCCTTCCGGTTACGGGCACGGCAGGTCTTCGGATCCTTGAGGATAAGGAGCTTATGTAGGCTGTGTTTCTGGCAATGGGCGCTCAAGACGAAAAAACATGATTTTCCTGTTGACTTTATCTTGGTAAATTGATAACATTGTACCGTAGAAAAACATTAAGATAAACGAGGAGATCATGTTATGAAAAAAATAATGGTGATGATGTTAACTTTAATGATGACACTTTCTTTGGCTGCGTGCGGAAGCGACGGCTCCAAGGCTGATTCGGGTTCTGATTCTAAGTCGGAATCTTCCGATGGAAGTGATATGGCTTACGTGAAGGACAAGGGAACTTTAGTTGTGGGAATCACGGATTTTGAGCCTATGGATTTTAAGGATGAGAGCGGAGAGTGGGTAGGTTTTGACGCAGATATGGCGAAGGCATTCGCTGAGAGCCTTGGTGTGGAAGCTGAGTTTGTGGAGATTGACTGGGACAACAAGATAATGGAGCTTGAAGGTAAGACCATCGATTGCGTATGGAATGGTATGACGCTGACTGATGAGGTGACAAGCTCGATGGAGTGTTCCAATGCTTACTGCAACAATGCGCAGGTTGTCATCGTTCCTTCCGATAAAGCTGACAAATATCAGGATACAGACAGTTTATCCGAGCTTTCCTTTGCGGTAGAGGCAGGAAGTGCAGGAGAAGCAGAAGTATCTAAGCTTAATCTTGAGTGTACGCCGGTGAAAGCACAGTCCGACGCGCTGATGGAGGTGGCTGCGGGAACATCCGATGCGGCGGTTATCGACTCCCTTATGGCGGCAGCTATGGTAGGCGAGGGGACTGGCTATGAGAACCTTACCTATACAGTTGGGTTAAACAGTGAGGAGTATGGTGTGGGCTTTCGTAAAGGCTCTGATCTTGCCGCTTCCCTGAATGATTTCTTTGCTTCCAGTTACGCAGACGGAAGCATGGCAGAGTGTGCAGAAAAGTACGGAGTCCAGGCGGCATTGATCGTACAGAAATAGATATACAGCATAACGGATTAGAAATTAGGTAATGAATGATGGAACAGATGATGGAACAGATGCCGATTGTCGTACATGCGTTGAACATCGGCTTTCTGCAAACGTTAAAATTATTTTTTGTGACGCTTATCGGTGCATTTCCGCTGGGGCTAGTGATTGCGTTTGGCTCTATGTCGGGATTTAAGCCGCTGAGCTATTTTGCCAAGTTGGTTGTCTGGATTATCAGGGGAACGCCGCTGATGATCCAGCTTCTTATCATCTATTATTTTCCGGGGCTTGTACTTCACAACCCAATCTGGGGGAGCGGAGAGTCCGGACGGTTTTTGGCAGCGTCCGTGTCCTTTATCCTGAATTATGCCTGCTATTTTTCTGAGATCTACCGGGGCGGCATCCAGGGTGTTCCGGTGGGGCAGGAGGAAGCAGGGCTTGTGCTTGGCATGACAAAGAGCCAGATATTTTTTAAGATCACGCTCCTTCAGATGATCAAGCGTATCGTGCCGCCCATGTCCAATGAGATCATTACGCTGGTGAAAGATACTTCCCTTGCCCGCATCATTGCCCTGCAGGAGATCATCTGGGCAGGACAGGCCTTCATGAAAGGCTCCTACGGGATATCCGGTGCGATCTGGCCGCTGTTTTTTACGGCTGTCTACTACCTGATCTTTAACGGTATCCTGACCGTTTTGCTGGGCCGCCTGGAAGAAAAGCTTAACTATTTCAGATAACGGGGAGGGAATTATGGCGATTTTAGAGGTAGAACATATATGTAAATCTTTTAACCGTACGGAAGTGTTAAGGGACATCAGTTTTTCACTGGAAAAGGGGCAGGCGGTATCTATCATCGGTTCTTCCGGGAGCGGGAAGACAACGCTCCTTCGGTGTCTGAACTTTTTGGAACGCCCGGATCAGGGTGTGATCAAGGTAGGGGGAGAGACTCTGTTTGACTCGGCGGATCCGTCTACCCAGCTTGAGACGGCGATTCGAAAGAAGAGGCTGCATTTTGGCCTGGTCTTTCAATCCTTTAACCTGTTTCCGCAGTACACGGCATTGGAAAATGTGATGCTGGCGAAGGAGCTTTTAGCTTCTGAGCAGCCGGAATATAAGGCGAGAAAAAGGGAGATCCACGAGGAGATCCATGCCCAGGCAGAGGAGCTTTTGCTGCAGATGGGATTAAGTAACCGGATGGGGAGTTACCCCCACCAGTTGTCCGGCGGGCAGCAGCAGCGAGTAGCTATTGCCAGAGCCCTTGCCCTGGCACCGGATATCCTGTGCTTCGATGAGCCTACGTCTGCGCTTGACCCGGAGCTTACGGGGGAAGTCCTCCGCGTGATCAAGGAGTTGGCGGACAAAAAGACGACGATGATCATCGTGACCCATGAGATGGCGTTTGCAAGAGATGTGGCAGACCATACGATATTTATGGATGATGGATTGATTGTGGAGCAAGGAGATCCTGTGCAGGTGTTTGAAAGCCCGAAGGAGGAGCGGACGAAGCAGTTCTTGTCGCGGTTTACGCAAGGGTAGATGGAAGAAAAATCATATACTTTTTCTAAAACAGAGGGTGCTGCAAAATGCTTGAACCTCGCAATATACAGCATGGCGAATGAAAGTGCCGGCGCTATATGTTGCGGTAATCCTGCATTTTGCAGCACCCTCTTTTGCAGTGAAAATCAGTTGTGTCTGAGCGCTTCTATCGGATTCTTCTTCGCAGCCCGGTTTGCCGGATACAGTCCGAACAGTACCCCGATCCCCACAGAAAATGCGATGGATAAAAGGACGATACCTGGGGACAGATGATAGTCTGCGCTGCCGATGACGCTGATCGCCCGGATGACTGTCCAGGAAATCCCGATGCCTAAGAAGCATCCAAGCAGGCTGATGATCAGTGCTTCGATAAGGAACTGCAGCATGATCGCAAATCGGCCCGCGCCTACGGCTTTGCGGATGCCGATTTCCCTCGTCCGCTCGGTGACGGATACCAGCATAATGTTCATGATCCCGATGCCTCCCACCAAAAGCGATATCCCCGCGATACCGCCAAGAAGCAGCGACAGTGTCCCGGTCACGCTGTCCATGGACTCTGCGACGGAGGACTGGTTAAAGATGGAAAACGCATCTTCATCCTGCTCAAAGCGCTCCAAGAGCATATTCTCCAGACGACTTTCCGCCGCATCCATGTCGTCTCCGGATGCCGAGACGCAAAAAGAAGTGACATCAAGGGAGACGCTGTCAGACAGCCGGATCAGGGAGGTGTAGGGGATATATGCCCGCAGAGTATCGCCGGACATGGCATTTATGGAAGAATCGTCTTCTTCTAACACGCCGATGATAAGAAAGCTTTTTCCGTTGAACCGGATAGTTTCACCGACGGCGTCTGTCCGGCCGATGATCTCCGTGGCAAGGTCTGCGTTTACGACCACCACATTGCTGTGATTGTCAAGGTCGGGCTTCATCAGGAAGCGTCCGCTTTCTAATTCCAGGCCCTGGATGTCCAGGTAAGCGGCAGTCGTCCCGGTAAGCTGGACGCTTTCTTCAGCGTAGGATCCGGATGCGGTCGCGGTGCTGACGGCGGCAGGGGCGATGCGGAAAAATGTGCCGTCATCGGTGAATGCTGAAAGATCTGTAAGTTTTACCGGACGGCCGTGGTCATCGGATATGGACACGCTGAGCAGATTATTCCCCATCGCATTGATGGAGTCCGTGATAGAGCCTGTCGCGCCATTGACCAGGGATACGAGCACTACCAGCGACACTACACCGATGATGATGCCGAGCATGGTCAAAAGCGAGCGCAGCTTGTTGGAGAGAATGGAGGTTATGGCCATTTTTACAGACTGCAGGATCATACGGCCACCTCCTTTGCGCGCCCGTCTTTCATGCGGATGCTGCGGTCAGCCTGTGCTGCCACGGATTCGTCGTGGGTGATGAGAATGATCGTATTTCCGCGGTCATGAAGCTCGTGGAATAGCTGCATGATCTGGTAACCGGTGTTAGAGTCCAGATTACCGGTAGGCTCGTCGGCGAGATAAAGGGACGGCTGCGTTGCCATTGCCCGCGCGATGGCGACCCGCTGCTGCTGGCCGCCGGAGAGCTGGTTCGGCTTATGGTTACGCCGTTCGTAGAGCCGTACTTTCTTAAGGGCGTCCAGTGCGCGGTCCTTGCGTTCTTTTGCCGGGAGCTTTTGGTAGATCAGCGGAAGTTCCACGTTTTCCAGGGCGCTCATATTGCCGATGAGGTTGAAGCTCTGGAAGATAAAGCCGATCTTGCGGCTGCGGATGCGGGTAAGTTCCTGCTCCGTGTAATTCGAGACTGATTGGCCGTCCAGCAGATACTGTCCCTCGTCGGCAGTGTCAAGACAGCCCATAATGTTCATCAATGTCGATTTCCCGCTGCCGGACGGGCCGATGATGCTGACGAATTCCCCCGGGAAAATGTGCAGGCTTGCGTGGTTAAGGGCGCGTACCTCTTCATCGCCGATGCGGTATATTTTTGATATGTCCTGAAAGATAATCATGTGTATCCCTCCTTAATTCCCGGATGGCCGGCCGCCGGGGGATGTATTGCCGCCTGCATCACCGCGGGGGCTGTCGGAGTCCGGACGCTGCCTGCCGCCGTCAGGAGGAGTATCCGGCATCCCGCCGCCATTCATGATGCCGGGGAATCCGTTGCCTTTTTCGAGGCTTTCGGCGTTTCCTGAGGATCTTGTGTAGTAGACTTCAGTACCCTCGTCAAGTCCTTCGGTAATCTCTGCGTTCTGGCCGTCTGACAGGCCGGTCGTCACCGTGACTTCGCCGGACAGATTGCCGTCCTTATCCTTTTTGGTGTACACGAAAGTGTCTTCGCCCTTTTGCTGCAGGGCTGTCATGGGGAGGATTAGTGCGTCCTCGGCTTTGCTTACCTGTATGGCGGCGGAGGCAGTCATGCCGATGCGCATCCGCTCATCCATGGGGACGGTGATCTCTACTTCGTATTTGGTGCTGCCGCTCCCGGCGGAGGCGGTGTTGCTGATCTTTGTGACGGTGCCGGTAAATGCCTCATTTTCCAGGGCATCCAGCGTGACGGAAGCCTCCTGGTCCTTTTCGACGGAAAGGATGTCGAGTTCGTCTACATTTACGGTGATTTTCACAGTATCCTGGCTGGTCAGGGTAAATGCGACTGTCTCGTAGGCGCTGGTGTATGTGGAGGAGGCATCTGAGGCCGTGCTGCTATTGGCGGAGGCGGAGTCTGGAGAGGAGCCGGCCATTGAACTGCCGGGGCTTCCTGCGGAAAAAGCGCCGGGCTTTCCTGAGGAACCGCCTGAGTCCGCCGCATCGCCTGAGTTTCCTGCATTGCCGTCGGCTTTGTTTCCTGCATCGGAGGCGGAATTGCCGGAGCCGGCAGAGGAACTTCCGGATGGCGGAGTACAGTTTCCGCTGTTTGAGTTGTTGCCGGTCCCAGAGCCGGAGCTGTCACCGTTGCCGGCTCCAGAACCGTCGCCTGTATTGTTACTGCCAGTTGAACCGCTGCCGGAACCGTCGCCTGAGCTATTATTGTTGTTTGAACCGTTGCCGGCTCCAGAGCCAGAGCTGCTGCCGCTGTTTGTACCGTTGCCGTCAGAACCGGAGGCGCTGCCATTGTCCGCGTCAGTATTGGAAGCAGAGCCGTCGTCATTGCCGGAACCGGAGGCACTGCCATCGTCTGCGCCGGTAGCGGAACCTGAGCCGTCGCCGGAGGCAGGACTGGTATCGGAGCTTAGGCAGGAAATCCCGCTTGGGAAAGAGCCGGTATCGGAGCTTAGGCAGGGAATCCCGCTTGAGGAAGAAACGGAGCAGCTTTCCGATATGGATGGGCCGGAATAATCACTGACTGTTTTTCGCGTATTTTTTGTCTCCGCAGATGAGCCGTTCGCTGAACCTGACGTCAGGAAAAGAAGCGGGGAAGTCTCGTTCCCGGTGTCTTTTGCCGACATCTGGGAAAGGGAGCTGCTGCTTTGTGCTGTGCTGTCTGCCGATGAGCCGGCCGAGGAGGAGCTTTTGGTCGTTTCCATATTTTCGGCGATGGATATGGTGCCGATGATGCCGGCTGAGGGAGCTTTGATGGACGGCTTTTTATAGAGGGCGGCAAGGGTTTCTTCCATTGCTGTCAGCTCTTCCTTTTCGCCTTCAAGCTCTTCTTTTTCCAGTGATGAAAGGCTGCTTTTGTCGAGTTCGTCGCCGACAGTGTCCAGACTGTCCCTGACATCGATGAGAAGGCGGGCGACAGAGGTCTTGTTCAGGGTTGCAAGAACCTGTCCTTTCGCCACCTCGTCGCCGCTCTCTACCTTGATGTTTTCGACTTTGATTCCGACTGGCACGGTGATGTCTGTCATCTTTGCTGCTTCCAGATTGCCGCTTGCGTCGATGGTATTGCTTATGCTCCCCTTTGCCGCGGTGACGCTCTGGATATTTGATAAGCCCAATTCCTTTGCCTGCCCGGTTTTTGCCCGGATGAATATGCAGACCGTGAGTGCAGCCGCGCACAGCGTGAAAAATACTGCGGCTGCGATCGTGCGGTTTCGCCTGTTTTTTCCTGTTCTGTTCAGATCTTTCCTTTTTTTCATAGATTCCTCCTTCTGACCGCCTGTTTACAGCATTATTTTATCGGCAAACTGTGAACGTTTGTTGGGAAAAGTGTGTTTATTCTATGAAAAATAGTGGTAGGAAAGAAAGGTTTTACACCATTTTGCTCTATACATCTTTGCAGAAATAAGCTATAATTGTAAAGATTTGTGGTGATTAAGGAGGATTTACCCTATGGATATTTTTGAGCAGCTGCATGACGGCAGCATCTACGATCCGGGCGATGCGGATATTTTAGATCAACAGATGGGCTATCAGGAGCTTTTATATGATTACAATATGACCAGGCCGGGCGAAGGTGCCAGACGGACAGGGCTTTTGCAGGAGATGTTCGCGGATATCGGGGAGAACTGCTATATCGAGCCGCCCCTTCATGCCAATATGGGCGGGCATCATGTTCATTTCGGAAAGAATATCTATGCCAATTACAACCTGATCCTTGTGGACGATACCCATATCTACGTAGGCGATTATACGATGTTCGGTCCGAATGTGACTATAGCTACTGCGGGGCATCCGATTTTGCCCGAACTTCGCCAGAGAGGGCTGCAGTATAATATGCCGGTGCATATCGGAGAAAACTGCTGGATCGGAGCCGGAGCGATCATCCTGCCGGGCATTACCATTGGGGACAATGTCGTAGTGGGCGCGGGAAGTGTAGTGACGAAGGACATTCCGTCCGGCGTGGTCGCGGTGGGGAATCCGTGCCGGATCCTGCGCCAGGTCGGTGAGCATGACCGGAAGTATTATTATAAAGACAGAGAGATTGATTACGGGAAATTATAAGGAGAAAGCGATGAGTAAGTCAGAGATTTCAAAGGAAGAGACGCTAAGGGAAGTGCAGGAGAGATTTAAAAATGACCGTTTTGCCACGGATAACGGCGCTTATATCGAGGAAGTGGGGGAAGGCTATGCGCGCTGCGTGATGCCTCTTGACGAACACCACTACAATGCGGTGGGGAGCGTCATGGGCGGCGCGGTATTTACTGTGGCGGATTTTGCATTTGCGGTGGCCTCAAACTGGAATAAGAAGCCCTGCGTGTCATTATCCGCGCAGATTACTTATCTGGGGCGTGCGAAGGGGAAGAAGCTGATCGCCGAGGCAAGAAAGGTAAAAGAAGGAAGGACGACCTGTTACTATCTGGTCGAGGTCACAGATGAGCTTGGCAGCCAGGTGGCGCATGTGACGTCTAATGGATTTACTGTAGGGTAGGAGGAAGGCAGGATGAATTACGAAGGACAGATCTGCCGTGCGCCCATGGAGCGCGCGTCATTTATGCTGCCGGTCATGGTGGGGTGTTCGTATAACCGGTGCAAGTTCTGTAATCTGTTCCGGCATCTTAACTACCGGGAGCTTCCGCTAAAGCAGATTGAGGGGGAGCTTAAGCGGGTCAGGGAGGCAGGTGGAAGCCCGAAGAGGATATTTCTGGGGGACGGCAATGCGTTCGGGCTTAAGACAGAGCGGCTTTTGCAGATTCTCGAGATGATACATGCGTATTTCCCAGAGTGTATGTGTGTGAATATGGACGCTACAGTGACAAGTATCCGGCAAAAGACGGACGAAGAGCTTTTGCGCCTTTATGAAAATGGCGTGCGGCATCTGTATCTTGGCATCGAGAGCGGGCTTGACGACGTGCTTTTATTTATGGAGAAGGATCACGATATTTCCCAGGCGTATACGGTCATTCGGAGACTGGAAAAAGCGGGGCTTATCTATGACGCGCACATCATGACGGGTGTGGCGGGAAGGGGGCGCGGTGAGGAGAATGCCAGGGCGCTGGCGGAATTCTTAAACCGGACAGGGCCGGCCCATGTGGTGAATTTCTCTATGTTCCTTCACAAGGAGGTACCCCTTTATGCGCATATCGCGGACGGAAGCTTCATCCCGGCGGATGAGCTTGAGAATCTTAAGGAGGAGCGCACGCTTCTTGCGCTTCTTAAGACAGAGCTTTTGTATGACGGCTTCCATGATTATATCGAAGTGAGAGTACGGGGGAAATTGCCTCAGGATAAAGAGAAGATGTTAGAGAAACTGGATCAGGTGATCGGTAAGTATGAAGGCGGCAGGGCGCTTTACGCTTATGTCCAGGGAGAATGCCCGGACCTTAAGCGGTGCGGCGGCCTGGAGAAGGTGTGGGATATGGGGTGATTCTGCAGATATGCGGAAGTCCCGGATAATAATATTTGGCGGAGGTTTTTTCGATGGGGAAACGAAATACAGGCAAAGCGGTGATCGCTGTGTTCATCGTGATCTTGGGGAATATACTTTATGCGCTGGCGGTGAAGCTTTTTCTGATCCCGGCGGGGCTTGTGACAGGCGGGACTACCGGTATCGGGCTTGCGGTGAACTATGCGGCAGGAGTGCCGGTGGCGACATTCGTCCTGATCTTTAATGTGGTGATGCTGGCGGCGGGTTTTGCGGTGCTTGGGAAACAGTTTGCGCTGACGACTATTGTCAGCACGTTTACTTACCCGCTTGCGCTGAATGCGCTGGATATGCTGCTGGGAGACGTGGTGCTGACCCGGGATGTATTTATCTGTACGATGTTCTCCGGGCTGGGGATTGGGCTGTCTCTGGGAATCGTCATACGGGCTGGGGCATCGACGGGAGGCATGGACATCCCGCCCCTTGTGCTGAATCATTTTTTCAAGATCCCGGTGTCCGCGGGGCTTTACTTTTTTGACTTTATCATCCTGCTTGTGCAGGCGTTTTTTCAGCCGCTGGAAAAGGTGTTTTACGGCATCGTGCTTGTCATCATCTATACAGTGACTTTGGATAAGATGCTGCTTATGGGAACAACGAAAACCGAAGTCCGGGTGGTCAGCGACCATGCGACGGAGATCTGCGACGCTATCCTCAAGCGGATGGACCGGGGCGTGACGCTGCTTTCCGCTAAGGGTGGGTATCTTAAGGAAGATACGACAGTGGTCTTAAGCGTAATCTCCAACCGGGAGCTGCCGAGGGTGGAGCGCCTGATCCATGAGATCGACCCGGAGAGTTTTATCGTTGTGAACCGGGTCAGCGAGGTAAGCGGCAAAGGATTTACCATGAGCAAGGAATACCGGTAAGAACAATCTGCGCTGGAGAGAATCGGCTTCAATGCTTGCATGTACATTTGACTTAGTCTAACGTAACCTGCAGTTTGACGGGATTATGGTCGGAGTTTGCAAAGGTCAGGTCAACCGTCTCTACCGAAGCAATCTTTACATTCGGCGAGGTGATAAAGCCGTCGATCACGTAATACTGCGTATCCGAAGAATCGGGATCATAGGGCTGGTTTAGCAGGCGGCAGGAGGGTGAGACGGTGTCATAGGCAAGGTTCCAGCCGTTCGGAAGCATGTCTTCCTCCACGATGCCCGGCGTCCAAAGTTTGGGGTCTTTTATTGGAAAGGCATCTAAACTTCCCGGGAAGGTCTGGTTAAAATCTCCCCCGGCGATGACGTAATTCCCTTTTTTGTACTCTTCCTGCAAAAATTTCATCAGGGCATCAGTCTGTGCCTTTTTCCCTTCGCCGCCGTCATATGCCTCCAGATGGAGATTGACCGCCACAAGCTCCCTGTCTGTTCCTGCGACCGGGTAGCGGGTGGTTAGCAGGCAGCGCTTCAGGTTTGCTAAGCGCACCGGCCAGCGAAACGGGCAGGGGAGGCTGACCCGCACAGGATTTTCTGACATCTTGAGGTTAGACAGGGTGGCGATGCCGGAATCAATTTTTCCGATGGGCGGCAGCGGATAGGGAACAAAGCGGCAGCGGTAGTTCGGAGCGTAGGAGAATCCGAGGCCGGTCTGCTCACTGTAGTAATTAAGCTCGTCTGTATTTCCCGTCCTGGCAGAGCCGCGGTCAACTTCCTGTAAAAGGCAGAGGTCATAGTTTCCCTGTTTCAGAAAATCTGCGATGGCAGACAGATTCTGCTCAACGGCAGCCTGGCTTTTCGGGTTCACCATCTTGCCGCCGTCCATGAAAAAGTCTGTGTTTGCGTCCAGCCCTGCGTAGCCGGTGTTCCAGCTTAAGATACGGAGCAGGCGTTTATTTTCCGGAATATTTTCCGCAGGCTCATCCGTAGTATGGCTCGAAGGATTTTTGACGGTATGTTCCAGGGCGATTTCTTTTAAGATCGCCGTGTCGGCTGTTTCATGATTTTTGGGGCGGTATTCTGTGATGGTGAGCCAGGCCAGCAGGGTGCCTGGAACGAGTGCTATGATCAGCAGGATGATTGCCGGGAGTTTTATTTTTCGTTTCATAAGAGCTTGTCCTTTCGATTGCGGTCATACGTTCTATCATGTACTATTATATCCAAGAGGTGAAAGAAATGAAAGTGGATAAACCATTTTACCGGAAATTATTTTCCCTGGTACTTCCTATTGCGATGCAGAATTTCATGAATGCCGTGGTCAGCGCGTCGGATGCCCTGATGCTTGGATTTGAAGGACAGACAGCACTTTCGGCCGTTTCTCTTGCCACACAGGTGCAGTTTGTCCTGAATTTATTTTTTGCTGCGCTGACCAGCGGTATGACGGTTTTGGCGGCGCAGTACTGGGGAAAGAAGGAGGTAACGGCTTTGGAGCATGTGCTGGCGGCTGCCCTTCGCTGCAGCTTTGCTGTCTCTTTCCTGTTTTTCCTGGCAGCGGCAGCAGTCCCGGAGTTTCTGATGAGGATATTTACCAATGATCAGGGCCTGGTCGGCATGGGGGCGTCTTATCTGCGCGTGGTGAGTGTCTCTTATCTCTGCATGGGGGTATCGCAGGTCTATCTGTGCATTATGAAAAACAGCGGGAGAACGCTTAGGAGCACCATCTACGGCTCTGCGGCAGTACTGCTCAACCTGATTTTAAATGGGATACTCATCTTCGGTGCTTTTGGCGCTCCAAAGATGGGGATACAGGGGGCGGCCCTTGCGACATTAATCTCGCGCATGATCGTGCTGATGCTGGTACTGCGCGAGAATGGGGGAAAGGGTGTGGTGCGTATCCGGTGGGAGTATGTGAGAAAACCGATGGAGATGCTTAAGCGGGATTACTATCATTACACTATACCCGTGCTGGCAAATATCCTGGCGTGGGGCTGCGGATTCACGATGTTCTCCGTGATCATGGGGCATCTGGGCGAGGAGGCGGTGGCAGCCAACGCGGTAGCGAATATCGTGAAAAATATAATCTCCTGCTTTTGCTTAGGCATCGGTGCGGGCAGCGGGATCATCGTCGGGAATGAGCTTGGAAAAGGAGACCTGGACAGAGCGCGGCAATATGGCGGGAAGCTGTGCCGTACAGCGGTGGCAGCGGGAGTCTTATCCGGATTATTTCTGCTGATGTGCACACCGCTTATTTTTGCCTTTGCGCCGAATTTATGCGGGCAGGCGGAAGCATATCTGCGGGTCATGCTTTTTATCTGCAGTTATTATCTTATCGGGAAGTCGGTGAATTCAACGGTGGTGGCGGGGATTTTCTGCGCCGGGGGCGATACGAGGTTCGGGATGTGCTGCGACGCGGTGACGATGTGGATGGTCATCGTTCCTGTGGGTGCGGTGGCGGCGTTTGTGCTTAAGCTGCCAGTGCTGTGGGTGTATTTTCTGCTGAACCTGGATGAGCTGATAAAGCTACCGGCGGTATACCGGCATTATAAAAAGTATGCGTGGGTGAAGAATCTGACGAAATGATAAAAGGAAGAGGTGTAATTGATGAAAAATACGGAGAGAAGAGACAGGGAGCTGCCGTACATCTCTGATGAAGAGGTGTTCGAGGAACAAAAGAGGGCGAGGCGGCTGACTCAGGAGATGAATACGGCTGACCGTTCGGACTTTGAGACAATTAACAGGATTGTGAAGGAGCTTCTTGGAAAATCGGACGGGGCGTTTATCAATCCGCCGTTTTACTGTGACTACGGTACGCATATCGAGGTGGGAAAGAATTTCTTTGCCAATTATAACTGTACGATCCTTGACGTGGCGAGGGTTGTGATCGGCGACAACTGTATGTTTGCCCCTAATGTGTCAATTTATACGGCAGGGCATCCGCTGCACCCGGAGATTCGAAATACCCTTTATGAGTACGGCGTCGGGGTGACGATCGGGGATAATGTGTGGATTGGCGGTAATGTGGTGATTTGCCCGGGCGTGCATATCGGCAGCAATACGGTGATCGGGGCGGGGAGCGTCGTGACGAGGGATATCCCTGATTGGGTGGTCGCGGCGGGGAATCCGTGCAGGGTGATCCGCGGGATAACGGATAAGGATAAGAGATATTATTTCCGCGGACGGGAGTTTGATGATGAGGCGTGGGAGGATGTGCAGAAGAGACTGGCGGGGAAGTAGAAGGAAGTTGAAGGGAATAACTTACGGATATTGACGAGGTTAAAGAGTGATTGAATAAAGAAGAGCAAATGGGGTGCAAGTCTATGGTTATGCGGCTTGCATTTAAAAATAACACAAAATTAGCACTCGGTACTTGACGTGGCTAACAACAAGTGTTATAGTCTTGCTAGAACAAGAAAAACACAAGATAGCATGTCAAGAAGGAGGCAATGTTATGAATATCAATAAATTTACGCAGAAATCTATCCAGGCTGTCCAGCAGTGCGAGCGCATTGCCATGGATTACGGCAATCAGGAGATTGAGCAGGAACATCTGATGTACGCCCTGCTTACCCAGGACGACAGCCTTATTTTAAAACTGATGCAGAAGATGGGGCTTGACGGCAGCGCGGTTACGAGCCGCGTGGAAGAGGCTTTGAGAAAGCTTGTAAAAGTGCAGGGCGGGCAGCAGCATGTAGGCCAGCACCTTAACAATGCCCTTGTGTATGCAGAGGACGAGGCAAAGCAGATGGGGGATGAGTATGTATCGGTAGAGCATCTTTTCCTTTCCATGTTAAAATATGCCAATAAAGAGATGAAAAACATTTTCCAGGAGCTGGGTATCAGCCGGGAGGGTTTTTTGCAGGCGCTCTCCACCGTCAGGGGCAACCAGCGGGTGACAAGCGACAATCCGGAAGATACCTATGATACGCTGAATAAGTACGGCACGGACCTTGTGGAGCGGGCAAGGGAGCAGAAGATGGACCCGGTGATTGGGCGTGACGCGGAGATTCGCAATGTCATCCGCATCCTCTCCCGGAAGACGAAGAACAATCCGGTGCTCATCGGGGAGCCGGGCGTCGGCAAGACGGCAGTAGCAGAAGGCCTGGCGCAGCGCATCGTCAAAGGAGACGTGCCGGAGGGATTGAAGGAGAAGACGGTATTTTCCCTGGATATGGGCGCGCTGGTGGCAGGAGCGAAGTACCGGGGCGAGTTTGAGGAGCGGCTGAAAGCGGTGCTGGAGGAAGTGAAGAAAAGCGACGGGCGGATTATCCTGTTTATCGATGAGCTGCATACGATTGTGGGCGCGGGCAAGACGGACGGCGCCATGGACGCGGGCAATATGCTAAAGCCTATGCTGGCGAGGGGCGAGCTGCACTGTATCGGTGCGACTACGCTTGACGAATACCGGCAGTATATTGAAAAGGACGCGGCTCTTGAGCGGCGGTTCCAGCCGGTGCTTGTTGACGAGCCCACGGTGGAGGATGCGATTTCTATCTTGCGGGGGCTTAAGGAGCGGTATGAGGTGTTCCACGGGGTTAAGATCACGGACGGCGCTCTGGTGGCGGCGGCAACCCTTTCTGACCGCTACATTTCCGACCGTTTCCTGCCGGACAAGGCTATTGACCTTGTGGACGAGGCATGTGCGCTCATTAAGACAGAGCTTGATTCCATGCCGACGGAACTTGACGAGCTGCAGAGAAAGATCATGCAGATGGAGATTGAGGAGGCGGCGCTTAAGAAAGAGGATGACCGGCTGAGCAAGGAGCGTCTGGAGCATCTTGAGCAGGAGCTTGCGGAACTTCGGGAGGAGTTCGCCGGAAAGAAAGCCCAGTGGGATAATGAGAAGATTGATGTGGAGCGTGTGCAGAAACTCCGGGAGGAGATAGAGCAGATTGGGAAGGACATCGAGCGGGCAAAGCAGGAATATGACCTTAACAAGGCGGCGGAGCTGCAGTATGGCAGGCTCCCGGCTCTCCAGAAACAGTTGGAGGCAGAGGAGGCGAAGGTTAAGGACGAAGAGCTTTCTCTGGTGCATGAGAGCGTGACGGACGAGGAGATTGGGAAGATTGTCTCCCGGTGGACGGGCATCCCGGTTGCGAAGTTAAATGAGAGCGAGCGCAGCAAGACGCTCCATCTGGCGGATGAGCTGCACAGGCGGGTAATCGGGCAGGATGAGGGCGTTACGCTTGTGACGGAGGCGATTATCCGCTCCAAGGCGGGCATTAAAGACCCGACAAAGCCGATTGGCTCCTTCCTGTTTTTAGGGCCTACGGGCGTGGGGAAGACGGAGCTTGCCAAGGCGCTTGCCAGCCAGCTTTTTGATGACGAGAGCAACATGGTCCGTATCGACATGAGTGAATATATGGAGAAATATTCGGTGTCAAGGCTTATCGGAGCGCCTCCGGGATATGTGGGGTATGACGAGGGCGGGCAGCTTACCGAGGCAGTCCGCAGGAAACCGTATTCTGTCGTTCTCTTTGACGAGGTGGAAAAGGCGCACCCGGATGTGTTCAACGTGCTTTTGCAGGTGCTCGATGACGGGCGGATTACAGACTCCCAGGGGCGGACGGTTGATTTTAAGAATACGATACTGATCATGACTTCGAATATCGGTTCGTCCTATCTTCTGGACGGCATTGACGGAGAGGGCAATATCAGCGAGGCGGCGTCCGGAGCGGTCATGGCGGAACTGCGGAATCATTTCCGGCCGGAATTCTTAAACCGCCTGGACGAGACGATTTTATTCAAGCCGCTGACGAAGACGGATATTTACTCGATTATTGACCTGCTGGTGGAGGATGTCAACAGACGCCTTAAAGACAGGGAGATACAGATTGCCCTGACGGAAAGCGCGAAGAATGCGGTTGTGGACGGAGGGTATGACCCGACTTACGGGGCAAGGCCGTTAAAGCGGTATCTCCAGAAACATGTGGAGACGCTGGCGGCAAAGCTGATGCTTGAAGGCGGGGTTCATGCGGAGGACACGATATTGATCGATGCACAGGACGGAAAACTTTCGGCGCGTATTTCTTGACAATTTCCGGTTGCACAGATATACTAATGAATCAGAAGAGCAGTTGCGAATTATATTTTTTATAGTTTGCGGCTGCTCTTTTGCTGTCAGGCGCCGAAGGTGCGGCATACGCATTTTCGGAGTGTGTAGGATTGGGGTAAGGAGGTTTTTGAAAATGAAAAAGATAAATTGGAAAGAGCTGGGGATTGACCTTTTAGTGGATGTGGCTGCGAGTATCATTATTGCTGTCGGGATTTACAACTTTGCGATGAGCGCAAACTTTCCGGTGGCGGGCTTTTCGGGCATCGCGATTATTATGTATCATCTTTTAAATATACCGGTAGGTGTGGGTACGATTCTGTTAAACATACCGGTAGCGGTATTCTGTTATAAGTTCCTGGGGAAGAAGTTTTTCTTCCGGTCTGTGAAGACGACCATAATTTCTTCCGTCTTTATTGACTATGTGGCGCCCATGTTTCCGGTGTATGAAGGGGAGCGTTTCCTTGCGGCGCTCTGCATGGGCATCCTGTGCGGTATCGGGTATGCCATGATATTTATGCGTAGTTCTTCCACCGGGGGGCAGGATTTCATCTCGATGTCGATAAAGAAGGTGAAACCGCACATTTCCCTTGGGATGATCACGTTTGCTCTCGACATGCTGACTATTGTAGCGGGGAGCCTTCTGGTATTTAAGGATATTGACGGCTTTATCTACGGAGTTATCGTGACATACCTGATGGCGATTGTCATGGACAAGATCATGTACGGGATTGATGAAGGCAAGATGACGCTGATTGTCACGGAAAGGGGAGACGAGGTGGCAAGGCATATTGATGAGTATTCCGGCAGAGGCTCTACTATCCTCCAGGGTATCGGGAGCTATTCCAAGAAAGAAAAGGCAGTGGTAATGTGCGCCTGCAACAATAAGCAGATGTACACCATAAAGAAAATCGCGCATCAGGTTGACCCAAAAGCGTTTACGATTATTATGGAGTCCAATGAAGTGCTGGGGGAAGGATTTAAAGAAGAGATATAAAAGGAAAGACAGAATAAAAGACAAAATAACAAGGTGCAGATGCCCCGCATAGAGGTGCCGCACCTTGTTTTCATTTTCGCGCATGAAAAAGGGATGTCTATTTTGCGTACAGTTTCACTAATTCCATCATCACATTCACGCTCTTGTCCATGCCTTCTACGGTGATATGTTCGTATGGCCCATGGTATGCATGTCCGCCGGTCCCGAGGTTCGGGCAAGGCAGTCCTTTGAAACTTAACTGGCAGCCGTCCGTGCCGCCCCGGATTGGGATGACGAGAGGCTCTACGCCGGCTGACTCGCAGGCCGTCTTTGCATTGTCGATCAGGTGCATGCATCCGGCGATGATCTCAGCCATATTCTTATACTGGTCCGTAATCGTTAAGGTAACGGTTCCCTCGCCCCACTTTTCATTCAAATCCTTTTCAATCAGGCGGAGCGTTTTCTTGCGCGCCTCGAAAAGAGAGCTGTCATGGTCGCGGACAAGATAATTAAGCTGTGCCGATGCACATTCGCCGGTCATGCTTACAAGGTGATAGAAACCTTCATACCCTTCCGTTCCCCTCGGGGTCTCGCAGCCCGGGAGCATATTGTTGATTTCCATAGCCACTAAGGAGGCATTGATCATGGTATCCTTTGAGGAGCCGGGGTGGACGCTGAAACCTTTAATGTCGAAACATGCCTTGCAGGCGTTAAAGTTCTCATACTGGATTTCGCCTTCCGTGTCTCCGTCCATAGTGTAGCCGTAGTCAGCGCCGAATTCCTCAACGTTGAAGTGTGCTGCTCCGGTCCCTATCTCTTCGTCCGGGGTAAATGCGACGCAGAGCTTTCCGTGAGGGATGTTTTCCGCCTGTACCCGTTCAATCATGGTCAGAATCTCGGCAACACCGGCTTTGTCATCGGCGCCCAGTACGGTAGTGCCGTCGCTTGTGATGAGGGTGCGCCCTTTTAAACTTTCGAGATGCGGAAACGTAGCCGGGTCGAGAATCAATCCGCTGTCAGCAATCTCCATGGCCTCTCCGCTGTAATTTTCGGTAATCACCGGCTTGATATCGTGGTCGCAGTAATCCGCAACGGTATCCATGTGGGCGATAAATCCAATGGCAGGCTTGTCTTCAAAGCCTTCCGTGGCAGGAAGATTGCCATACAGGTAGCACTGCTCGTCCAGATGCACGTCTTTGAGCCCTAACTCTTTCATCTCTGCCTCTAAGATTTTCCCCAGGTCGAACTGGCACTGGGAAGATGGAACAGTCTCGCTGTTCTCATCGCTGGGTGTACGCACGACAACGTACTTTAAAAGTCTTTCATAAGCTTTCATTGCTCATTCCCCTTTCTTTGTCGTTAAGGTAAATGATAACATATTTTGTCCGGTATGGCGAGAGGGCTATCGCCGGTCAAAGAAAATATTTTTCCCTGCTATACTTAAAGGGATGCCAAGCCAGCAGAACCCATCTTTAAAATCTTCCATTTCAGCGGCCGCTTTTCCGATGGACCACATAATACGGTTGTCAATGTTGTCAAGTGATGCGACATTGACAGCAGAAGACACGGCAATTCCCAGATCGACAAGTAGGTGTGCGCAGACACCGTCAGCCTCCTGGCAGATATCGCAGTCCAGGAAGCCGCACAGGCCGCAGTGCGGAATATGGCGGTAATCTTTTTTTGTTCCGATCAGCACAACTGCCTGGCTGTCACGCACATTGTCCGCGTCTCTTTTGTACCAGGCAGCTTTCTCTTCCCCAAAGAGCCGTATACCGGTTTCCTCCATCGTATCTGCTAAGCGCTGCTTATCAGTCTTTGTCAGGACATAAGTGATGATCGAATCCTGTCCTTTTGCTTTGTGCGCTGTGCGGGCAGCAGCGCACATTCTCGCGGCAGTGTTGAATAATGCTTCTTTTTCCATCTCAGTACTGTTATAGATCATAGTGTTCTCCTTAGAATCTTATGGTAATAAATGTTAACAGGTCTTTCAATTAATATAAACCTTGAGGTTTGGTGATGTCAATGTTTTCAAAATTTTGCTTTGCACTGTTATTTTTATTTGGATTATGCTAAACTTAGGAGGAAATATTTCAGGAGGCATAGTTTATGAAGTTATCTCAGTTATTAGAGCATTTGCAATATGAAGTCGTCCAGGGAAAGGATGATATCCCGGTGACAGAACTTGTGAACGATTCCCGCAAGGTCTGTGAGGGCAGTGTGTTTGTGTGTATCAGCGGGGCAGTGTCGGACGGCCATGCCTATATCGCGGATGTGGCAGAAAAGGGTGCGGCGGCAGTGATTGTTGAAAAGGATATCGAGGCGCCGGAGAACCTGACGGTGATCAAGGTACCGGATACCCGCTATGGGCTGGCACTGATGTCGGCAGCCTACTTCGGTTATCCGGCGGATAAGCTTAAGGTGATTGGAATCACCGGCACAAAAGGAAAGACGACGACCACTTATATGGTGAAATCCATCCTTGAAGGCGTGGGGCATAAGGTGGGACTGATTGGGACTATAGAGGCGATCATCGGTGATAAGGTAATCCCGGCGAATAACACTACGCCGGAATCTTATGTGATCCAAAAGTATTTTGCCGAGATGGTTGAGGCGGGCTGTGACAGCGTGGTCATGGAAGTGTCTTCGCAGGGACTTATGCTTCACCGGACGGCGGGGATTCCATTTGAGATCGGTATCTTTACGAATCTTGGGGAAGACCACATCGGCCCGAATGAACATAAAGATTTTGAAGATTACAAGCGCTGCAAGGGCTTGCTCTTTAAGCAGTGCAGGCTTGGTATTGCAAATGTTGATGATAAATGGTACGAGGATGTGTTTGCCGGGGCTACCTGTAAGATAGAGACGTTTGGTCTGTCGGAAAGAGCAGGACTTCGGGCGGTAGATATCGAACATATCTCAAGGCCGGGGTATCTGGGGGTGAAGTACCGCGTAGCCGGGTTGATGGACTTTGACGTAGAGATTGATATTCCCGGAGAGTTCAGTGTCTATAATTCCCTGACGGCCATTGCAGTGTGCAGACATTTTGACGTACCTGCGGAGAAGATAAAGGAAGCGCTTAAAGATGCGAAAGTGAAAGGGCGCATTGAGATGGTGAAGGTGTCGGATGAATTTACACTAATGATTGACTATGCCCACAATGCGATGGCTCTTGAAAGCCTTCTTCATACGCTCAGGGATTATGACCCGGGACGTATCGTTTCTGTATTCGGCTGCGGCGGAAACCGCTCGAGGACGAGACGTTATGAGATGGGAGAGGTGTCCGGGCGTCTTGCGGACTTTACCATCATTACTTCGGATAATCCGAGATTCGAGGAGCCCCAGGAGATTATCAATGATATCATCACAGGTATGAAAAAGACGGACGGGAAATACATTGATATCTGTGACAGAGGCGAGGCGATCAAGTATGCCATCGCACACGGGCGTCCGGGTGATGTGATCGTGATTGCCGGAAAAGGGCATGAGACTTATCAGGAGATCAAAGGCGTAAAGTACGATATGGATGACAGGGTGCTGATTCAGGAAGCCCTGAAAGAAATAGCAGAAGGAAGATAAAACGGATTACAGATGTACGCAGATATTATTGTAGATATTACTCATGAAAAGCTTGACAAAGTATTTCAGTACAGCATCCCCTCCGAACTGGAGGGGGCGCTTTCTGTTGGGACAGAAGTTATCGTACCTTTCGGGAAGGGCAATAGAGAGATGTCCGGATACGTGGTGGCTTTTTCCGGAAAACCGGATTATCCGGCGGAAAAGATAAAACCGGTACTTAAAAAAGCAGAAAAAAGTATTGCCATCGAGTCAAAGCTGGTGTCTCTGGCGGCGTGGATGAAGGAACAGTATGGCGGGACGATGATCCAGGCATTGAAGACAGTCCTTCCGATCAAGCGGAAAGAAGCTGCGCGCATGAAGCGAAAGGTAAGACTTTTGCTTGATACGGAGGAGGCGAAAGAGCGTCTTAAGTTTTATCTTGACAAGAACCAGAAAGCGCGGGCAAGACTGCTGGCAGGGCTTATGGATCAGCCGGAGCAGGAATATGAACTGGTGACGAAAAAGCTTCATGTAACCCTTGCCGTTATCCGTTCTCTCGAGGAGCAGGGAGTACTTGCCCTTGAGTCAGAAGAGATGATGCGCGGTTTGGTGCGTTACCGAAAGCATGAGGAAGATACGGTACATTTTAATGAGGAGCAAAGAAGAGCAGCAGGCCGGTTCTGGGAGGATTACCGCAGGGGGATATACGGGAACTACCTCGTGTACGGGATTACCGGGAGCGGAAAGACAGAAGTGTATATCGAGATGATACGAAAGGTTGTGGGACAGGGGCGGCAGGCAATTGTGCTGATTCCGGAGATTGCTCTTACTTATCAGACGGTGATGCGCTTTTATGCCCGATTCGGGGACCGGGTATCGATCTTAAATTCCCGCATGTCAGCGGGCGAGCGGTATGATCAGATGGAACGGGTAAAGCGGGGCGAGGTGGATGTGATGATCGGTCCCCGCTCTGCCCTTTTTACGCCTTTTAAGAATCTTGGGCTGATCGTGGTGGATGAGGAACATGAGTCTGCCTATAAGAGCGAACAGGTTCCGAGATACCATGCCAGAGAGACAGCGATTGCAAGAGGGAAGATGGAGGGGGCAAGCGTGGTGCTCGGCTCGGCGACTCCGTCACTGGAAGCATTTTATCGATGTAAGACGGGAGACTGCACACTCCTTAGACTGCCCGCCCGGGCAGCAGGACAGGAACTTCCCAGGGTATATACGGTGGATATGCGGGAAGAATTAAAGCAGGGGAACCGTTCAATGATCAGTGACCGATTAAAGGAACTTGTTCGGGAGCGGTTAAAAAAAGGACAGCAGACCATGCTTTTTCTTAATCGGCGGGGATATGCAGGATTTGTTTCTTGCAGGTCTTGCGGATATGTAGTAAAATGTCCTCATTGCGATGTGTCGCTGTCCGCCCACAAAGGCGGCAGGCTCGTCTGCCATTACTGCGGATATGAGGAACGCACGAGGAAGACCTGTCCTTCCTGCGGCTCTGGCTGTATCGGCGGATTCAAGGCGGGGACGCAGCAGATTGAGGACATCGTAAAGCGGGAGTTTGCCGGAGCCAAGGTGCTCCGCATGGATATGGATACCACGAAAAAAAAGGATAGTCATGAGAAGATATTGTCAGCGTTTTCCAACGGAGAAGCGGATATATTGATCGGAACGCAGATGATCGTCAAGGGGCATGATTTCCCTAATGTGACGCTGGTAGGGATATTAGCGGCGGATATGTCGCTGTATTCGAATGATTACCGGTCCGGCGAGCGGACCTTTGAGCTGCTTGTACAGGCGGCGGGCCGGGCAGGCCGGGGGAATCTTAAGGGTGAGGTGGTGATCCAGACCTACAGTCCGGATCATTACAGTATCCGTATGGCTGCGGCTCAGGATTATGAAGGGTTTTATAAGGAAGAGATGCGTTACAGGGAGCTGATGGGTTATCCGCCGGTCAGCGATCTTCTTGCGGTGTTGATGACCGGTGCTGACGAGAAGTACCTGGAGCTGGCAGCAGGGTATCTTAAAAGTTTTGCTGTGCGGGCGGATAAGGAAAAGGTACTTCAGATCATCGGCCCTGCGAGTCCTTATGTAAGCAAGGTGAGCGATGAATACCGCAAAGTTATGTATCTGAAGTGCAAAAAGAAAGAAGATCTGATAGGGATAAAAGATCTTCTGGAACAATATATTGAGATTAACAGAGGGTTTGACTGCATAAAGATACAATTTGATTTTAATCCCATGGGAATATTTTGAAATATTTATATAGTATTAGGAGGAAATGTCATGGCGTTAAGAAAGATCCGTGAGATGGGTGAGGAAGTGCTGACGAAGCACTGCAAAGAGGTTACGAAGATGAATCTTCGCACAAAGCTTTTGATCAATGACTTGTTCGACACGATGTATGAGGCAGGGGGAGTGGGACTGGCTGCCCCGCAGGTAGGCATTTTAAAAAGGATTGCGGTAGTTGATATCGGGGACGGCCCGATTGTTTTGATCAATCCGGAGATTGTCGGGCAGGATGGAGAGCAGACAGGCGAGGAAGGCTGTCTTAGTGTGCCGGGGAAATATGGAATCGTGACGAGGCCTAACTATGTGAAGGTGAAGACCTTGACGGAGGGCATGGAAGAAGTGTTTATTGAGGGTGAGGAGCTTCTTGCACGGGCGCTCTGCCATGAGATTGAGCATTTGGACGGAAAGCTTTATGTGGAGCTGGCGGAAGACGGACTTCATGATGTGGAGGATGAAAAGGAGTAGCGTATGAAAGTGATATTTATGGGGACACCGGATTTTTCCGTGGGGACGTTTGAAGCCCTGGTGGAAGCAGGATATGAGGTGGTCCTTGCGGTCACACAGCCGGATAAGCCCAAGGGCCGGGGCGGGAAGATGCAGCTTACGCCGGTAAAAGAAGCGGCGCTTGCACATAAGATTCCGGTATTTCAGCCGAAAAAGATCCGGACGCCGGAATGCATCGAAGAATTAAAAAAATACGAAGCAGATATCATGGTCGTTATTGCTTTCGGGCAGATCCTTCCGAAGGAAATCCTTGAGCTGACGCCTTACGGCTGCGTGAATGTACATGCCTCGCTCCTTCCAAAGTACCGCGGCGCCGCGCCGATCCAGTGGGCGGTCATCAACGGAGAACAAGTGTCTGGTGTTACGACGATGCAGATGGATGAAGGACTTGATACCGGAGATATGCTTCTTAAGACGGAGGTTGTCTTAGATAAAAAAGAAACTGGGGAGAGCCTTCATGATAAGCTTGCCAAAGCAGGTGCAAAGCTTTGTGTCAGGACGCTCAAAGCCCTTGAGGAAGGGACGGTTAAGCCGGAAAAACAGGGAGAAAGTCCGACAGAATATGCGAAGATGTTAGATAAGGATCTTGGGAATATCGATTGGGAAAAATCTGCGGTGTTCATCGAGCGGCTCATCCGGGGGCTGAATTCATGGCCAAGCGCCTATACGGACTGGAACGGAAAAGTGATGAAGCTGTGGGCGGCGGAGGTGTGCGCGCAGGAAGATCTGGCAGCGGGCGGACAGGGAGAAGAAGCTGTCTTGGCTGTCAGTGAACATCCGGTGCCCGGGACAGTTGTCAGGGTAGAGAAGGATGGTTTTTATGTGCAGACCGGAAACGGGGTGCTTAAAGTGACAGAGCTTCAGATTCCGGGTAAAAAGAAGATGGATGCTGGGGCGTTTCTCAGAGGGTATCAGATTCAGGCTGGCGAAGTTTTAAAAAAATTATAATATAGGGAATGGCAGAGATATTTTTCTCTGCCATTCCCGCCTTTATGTAGATTCGTGGCTTTAACCACTATGATGCCGCGGATTGCACTGCATTTCCTGGCGTCATTATATAATTATAACATGAAATAAATAAATTTTATGTGAAAAATTGCTATTATGTATTGTTTTGCGGTATAATAGACAAATAGATTTTATTTTTTGATGATCAGGGAGGAATTTATATGTATTATCCGATGTTTTTTGATGCTACGTATATACTGGTGCTTATCGGCGTTGTGATCTGTATGATCGCATCAGCCAGGATGAATGCGACTTTCAACCGATATTCCCGGGTGCGCAGCCATTCCGGAATGACGGGGCGGGAAGCGGCAGAGCGGATCCTTATGCAGGCAGGTATCCGAGATGTGCGGGTGGAGCATGTGTCAGGGAATCTTACGGACCATTACGACCCGAGAAGTAAGATCTTACGTTTGTCAGATGCGACTTATAACTCGAATTCTGTCGCGGCAGTAGGAGTTGCTGCCCATGAGTGCGGACACGCGATCCAGCATGAGAAAGGCTACGCGCCGCTCGCCATCAGAGGCTCGCTTGTTCCGGTTGCGAATTTTGGAAGTACGATTGCATGGCCGCTGATCGTGATCGGATTAGTCATGAACAGCAACATGTCTGCGCTGCTGTTAAACCTTGGAATTTTGGCTTTTTCCTTTGCGGTGCTTTTTCAGCTTGTTACACTTCCGGTAGAGTTCAATGCTTCCGGCAGAGCCCTTAAGATTCTGGGGAATTCCGGAATATTGTACGAGGATGAGCTTAAAAGTACGAGAAAAGTGTTAACTGCGGCTGCGCTTACTTATGTGGCAGGGGCGACATCTGCAATTCTGCAGCTTTTGCGTATCATCCTGCTTGCGAACCGGAGAAGCGATTAAGTATATTTGATAGACGGGGAGGACAAAAGATGCCTGCATCGGTGAATGTAAGAGAAATCGTTCTGGACACACTTCTTTTGATCACGCGGGATGGGGAGTACAGCCATGTGGCGCTTAAGAGTGTTCTTGATAAATATCAGTATCTTGAAAAAAGAGAGCGTGCATTTATTACAAGAGTGGTAGAGGGTACACTTGAGCGCATGATAGAGATTGATTATATGATCAATCGGTTTTCGAAGGTGAGTGTGGATAAGATGAAGCCTGTCATCCGCACGATCTTAAGGACCGGTGTCTATCAGATGAAATATATGGACAGTATTCCGGACCGGGCAGTGTGCAATGAATCGGTGAAGCTTGCAGGAAAGAGAGGATTTAAGAATCTGGGCGGATTTGTAAACGGGGTACTTAGAAATATCGGGCGCAGTCTCGACGAGATTGAATATCCCGAGGAGGAACGAAAAAACTTATCGGTGCGGTATTCTTTGCCTGAGTGGCTAGTTTCCCAGTGGCTTCAGGAATATGATGGGGATACTGTCCGGAGCATGGGAGAAGCATTTTTTATGGACCGTCCGACATGTATCCGCTGCAATACCAGTGTGATCAGCAGGGAAAAGCTTGCGGACTGTCTGCGCAAAGAAGGTGTGACTGTCTCGGAGGATGAGGATATGCCCTGCGCGCTGTACATAAGCGGATATGATTATCTGACAAAGCTTATGAGCTTCCAGAAAGGTTATTTTTATGTTCAGGATCTAAGCTCTATGGAGGCGGCGCAGTGGGCGGCCCCGGGGAAAGGAGATGTGGTGCTGGATGTATGTGCGGCTCCCGGCGGCAAAGCGCTTCATCTTGCAGAGCTTATGGAAGGGTCGGGCCTGGTAGTTGCAAGGGATCTGACAGAATACAAAGTCGGACTGATACAGGAGAATATAGCAAGAAGCGGTCTGTGTAACATTAAGGCGCAGCAATGGGATGCAAAAGTTTTTGATGAGAAATATAAAGGTACGGCAGATGTTGTGATTGCCGATCTTCCCTGTTCGGGTCTTGGAGTCCTGGGCAAGAAGACTGACCTGAAATATAAGATGACACCTGATATACAGGAACAATTAGTGAGGCTTCAGAGGGAGATCCTGTCGGCGGTCTGCGGTTATGTAAAGGGAGGCGGAAGGCTTCTCTACAGTACATGTACGATACATAAGAGGGAAAATGAAGAGAATGCAGAATGGTTTTTAAAGACGCATCAGGATTTTGAACTGCTTAGAGAACAGCAGCGTCTGCCGGGAATACACAGAGGCGACGGGTTTTATATGGCACTGTTTCAAAGAAAGGGTTCGGGCGGTAATGGATAAAAAGGATATTGTATCTTTTGGATATGAGGAATTGCTTTCAGAGATGGAGGGGATCGGTGAAAAGCCTTTTCGTGGAAAACAAGTTTACAGTTGGCTCCATGAGAAACTGGCAGATGAATTCTCGCAGATGACGAACCTTTCCAAGGCACTTCGCCAAAAGCTGGATGATGCGTATGAGATCAGAAAGGTTTCCATGGCTGCAAGGCAGATCTCCAGGAAAGATCCGACGGAAAAATTCTTGTTTGAGTTACATGACGGCAGTATGATAGAAAGTGTTTTGATGAAGTATGATTACGGAAATTCTGTCTGTGTATCTTCCCAGGCAGGCTGCCGGATGGGGTGCCGGTTCTGTGCATCAGCAATCGGCGGATTAGAGAGAAACTTGACGCCTTCGGAGATGTTGGGACAGATCTACCGGATTCAAAAGCTGACGGGTGAAAGAGTGTCTAATGTTGTTGTCATGGGAACCGGGGAACCGCTTGATAATTATGATAATTTCCTTAAATTTGTGACAATGTTAAGCGACAGTCATGGCCTCCATATCAGCCAGAGGAATATCACTGCTTCTACCTGCGGAATCGTGCCGAATATCAAGCGTCTTGCGAAGGAAGGCCTGCAGATTACCCTTGCGCTTTCTCTGCATGCTTCTAATCAGGAAAAACGAGAGAAATTGATGCCGGTGGCCAGGAAGTATGAGCTGTCGGAAGTGATGGAGGCGTGCGATTATTATTTTGAAAAAACCGGGAGACGGCCTACTTTCGAATACAGCCTGGTAGGGGGTGTGAATGACGGGCCGGAAGACGCAAAAGAACTGTCAGCACTGCTTTCGGGCCGCAACTGCCATCTGAACCTGATTCCGGTCAATACGGTAAAAGAGAGGGATTTTGAACGCCCGGACAGGAAAAATGTCCTTGCTTTTAAAAATAAACTTGAAAAAAACGGAATAAATGTTACTATTAGAAGGGAGAGAGGCTCAGATATTGACGGAGCCTGCGGTCAGCTCAGAAGACGATACGCTGACAGTAAGAAGGAGAAATAGATGAAGATATATGCAATGACCGATGTGGGAAGAAGAAGGGAAGTCAATCAGGATTATGTGTATGTGACAGATGAGCCCATAGGGCCGTTTCCGAATCTCCTTGTGGTAGCCGATGGTATGGGCGGGCACAAGGCTGGTGATTTTGCGTCTAAATATACCGTAGAAGTATTGTGCAGGGAGCTTAAGAATACGGCGCTTGATAAACCGGCGGACATTCTTCTCCACGTGGTAGGCATTGCGAATCATGAGCTGATAAAAGCGGCGAATACAGATATTAAACTGGAAGGGATGGGTACGACACTTGTTGCGGCTACTGTGATCGGTAATACGCTGTATTTTTCCAATGTGGGAGACAGCCGTCTGTACCTGATCAATGATAAGATACGCCAGATTTCAAAAGACCACTCTCTTGTGGAGGAGATGGTAAGACTTGGAGGAATCAAAGCAGAGGAAGCCAAGAACCATCCGGATAAGAATATTATCACAAGGGCAATGGGAGTAAAGGAAGGTGTGGAAGCCGATATATATGAATACCGTCTGAAAAAGGGCGATATCATCCTGATGTGTACAGACGGGCTGAGTAATATGGTTGAGGATGAGGATATGTTTGATATTGTCAAAGGGGCCAGGGATATTGTGGAGGCCGTGTTGACATTGATAGAGAAAGCGAACAGTAATGGCGGGAGGGATAACATAGGGGTTGTTATGGCGGAACCGCTGGTCGATGAGGTGAGTGTATGGTAAAGGGTGGGATTATACTTGGAAAACGCTATGAGGTGCTGAGCAAGATCGGTGCCGGCGGCATGGCAGATGTGTACAAGGGAAAGGACACTATGCTCAACCGTTATATAGCGATTAAGGTGTTGAAAAAAGAGTACCGCGAGGATGACAATTTTGTGCGTAAATTCCGTTCAGAGGCGCGCGCAGCCGCCGGACTCGGGAATCCGAATATTGTGAATGTCTACGATGCAGGGGAAGACCGTGGACTTTACTATATGGTTATGGAGCTGGTAGAAGGGATTACGCTGAAGGAATACATCAAAAGAAAGGGGAGACTGTCCCACAAGGAGATCATCAGCATTGCGATACAGATGTGTACCGGTATCGGTGCAGCCCATGCGGCGAATATCATCCACAGGGACATCAAGCCGCAGAATATCATTATCTCCAAAGACGGCAAGGTAAAGATTATGGACTTTGGCATCGCGAAGGCGACCACATCCCATACGGTCAGCTCTAATGCCATGGGTTCTGTCCACTACACTTCGCCGGAACAGGCAAGAGGAGGATTCAGCGACGCGAAGAGTGATATTTATTCCATAGGTATCACTCTCTTTGAGATGGCTACGGGAAGGCTGCCCTTTGAAGGGGATTCTACGGTATCCATAGCGATCAAACATCTCCAGGAGGAGATAACGCCGCCATCGGAGTTTGTGGAGGATATTCCTTACAGTTTAGAGCAGATTATCTTAAAATGTACCCAGAAAAACGGGGAGAGACGCTATCCGAATACGGATGAACTGATCCGCGACCTCAAGCGGTCGCTTGCGGATCCAGACGGTGATTTTGTCGTAATCCCGCCCCTTCGTAATGCAGATACCGTGATCATTACGGATGAAGAGCTTGACGACATCCGTAATAATTATGACGACGACGAAGAGTATGAGGATACCGGGTATGACAATTACCGGTATGGGGATGACCGTTACGATACCGATTACGACAGAGGCTATGACGACGATTACGATGATTTTGACAATAAGGGACGCCGGCGCAAGGATGATGAGGATGTGAATCCGGGCATGCAGAAGGTCATGAAGATCCTGACCGCTGTGGTGATTGTGATCATTCTTTTCATTGTATTATTCGCGATTGGAAAGGCTGCGGGAGTCTTTTCGTCTTTCGGGGATAATGCGCTTTTAGAGGATGAGGAGACCGAGGAGATCAAGGTTCCGGATCTAGTAGGAAAGACAAAGGAAGAGGCAGAAGACCTGCTTAAGAAGAAGCTTGGCATCAAGGTGGTCGGAGAGGAAGAGTCCGACCGTTATGAAGCAGGTAAGATCATTCGGCAGACACCGGAAAAGGGAGAAAAGGTTAAGAAGAATACGGCGATAGAAGTCGTCGTAAGTTCAGGTATAGCAGAAAAGCTTATAGAGGTTCCGGATGTGACCGGAAAGGACGAGGAAGATGCGCAGAAGGAGCTTGAAGATGCAGGCTTTAAAGTTGGCACTTCCGAGGCAGAGTATGACGACGGCTACAAAGCCGGGGAGGTCATACGCACATCGCCCGCCGCAGGTTCTAAGGCAGCCAAGGGCGCGGAAGTCATCATGACTGTCAGCAAGGGGACGGAGAAAAAGACGGTGCCGAACGTCATCGGAAAGAAGGACGAGACGGCGCAGAAGGAACTTATCTCCGCGGGTCTTGTTATCGGGGAAGTCGGATACGAGTATGATGATAAAGTGGCGAAGGGAAAGGTTGTTTCCCAGAGTATCGCGGGAGGCAAAAAAGTAGAACCGGGAACTTCGATCAAGATCGTCGTCAGCAACGGAAAGAAGCCGGAGGAGAAGGTTACGGTCCCGAATCTCAGCGGAAAGACATATCAGCAGGCGAAAGCGCTGTTAGAGAGTTACGGCCTTGTGGCGGTGAACGGCGGCGAGGAAGAGAGCGAGGAAGCAGTTGGAAAGGTGAGCAGATGGTCCTCGGCCGGTAAGTCTGTAAAAAAGGGAACGAAGATCACGATATGGATCAGCGGCGGGATACGTGAGCCGGAGCCATCCGAACCAGATCCCGGCGGGGACGATCCCGGCGGAGAGGATCCGTCAAACCCGAATTACATCCCGGAGCAGTAGAGTAGTATGCAGGGGAAAATTGTAAAAGGAATAGCCGGATTCTACTACATTCATGTAGTGGGATCCGGTGTTTATGAATGTAAGGCAAAAGGAATCTTCCGCAAGGAGAAGATCAAGCCCCTTGTGGGGGACAATGTGGATATCGAAGTGATCGACGGATATGAAAAGACTGGTAATATTATCCGGATACTGCCGAGGAAGAATGAGCTTATACGCCCGGCAGTGGCCAATATTGACCAGGCGCTGGTGGTCTTTGCTGTCACGAGGCCAAGCCCTCACTTTAATCTTTTGGACCGTTTCCTGGTGATGATGGAGAGCAAGCGTATTCCGGTCATTTTGTGCTTTAACAAAGAAGATATTGCAGAGGATGTCCAGATTGAGACTCTTGAGCGGATTTACTCAGGCTGTGGTTATCCGTGCGTGTTTACCAGTGCGCTGAAGCAGCGCAATATCGGCCGGGTAAAAGAGCTTCTTTCGGGAAAGACGACAGCTATCGCCGGACCGTCCGGTGTAGGGAAGTCTTCGATCATCAATGTTCTCCAGCCTGAGGCGAACATGGAGACCGGTGATATCAGCCGCAAGATTGAGCGGGGGAAGCACACTACAAGGCACTCGGAGCTGTTTCCCATCGATGGTGATTCGTATATTATGGATACGCCGGGATTCAGTTCTTTGTATATCAGTGATTTTGAGAAAGAAGAGTTGAAATATTATTTTCCGGAGTTCGGGAAATATGAAGGCATGTGCCGTTTTGACGGCTGCAGCCATACCCACGAGCCGGACTGTGCTGTGAAAAAGGGCGTTTCGGACGGGGAAATTGCCGTTTTGCGGTATGAAAGCTACAAGGAGATGTATGAAGAGTTAAAGGATAAGAGGAGGTACTAAGATGAAGTACATTTTGGCACCGTCGATACTGGCCGCGGATTTTAAGGCACTTGGCGGGCAGATGAAGCAGACGGAGGAGAATGGGGCAGAGTATCTGCATTTTGACGTGATGGACGGGATGTTTGTGCCGAGTATCTCTTTTGGGATGCCGGTGCTTAAGTCGATCAAAGGGGCGACCGGGCAGGTGATGGATGCGCATCTGATGGTTCAGGAGCCAATCCGGTATATCGAAGATTTCAGGGATGCGGGAGCGGATATCGTGACGGTCCATCTGGAGGCATGCGAGGATATCCGGGGGACCATCGCGAAGATCAGAGCGTGCGGGATGAAGGCGGGACTTTCTATCTGTCCGGAGACGCCGGCGCAGGAGATCGAAGGCTTGCTTTCAAAGGTGGATATGCTCCTTGTCATGAGTGTCCACCCGGGATTTGGCGGGCAGAAGTTCATCCCGGAATCGTTGGATAAGATACAAAAGATCAGGAAGATGATAGAGGAGCAGAAACTTGACGTAGATATTCAGGTTGACGGCGGGATCTATCTGAGCAATGTAAGGGAGGTTCTGGATGCGGGAGCCAATGTGATCGTGGCGGGTTCCGCGGTATTCAACGGGGATCCGGCCGAGAATACCAGAGCTTTTATGGAGATACTTAAGAGTTATGAGTAAGATGATTGTGATTGTGAGCGGCGGAGAGCTTGATGAAGAGTATGCACTTTCGGTTTTGCAGAAAGAGGATTCCTGTTATGTCATCGGGGTGGACAGAGGTATGGAATTTCTGTACAGACATCAGATCATGCCGAATTATATCGTGGGAGATTTTGACAGCGTAAGCCCGAAGATCGCGGACTATTACCGTAAGGAGACGTCTGTGCCGGTAAGGGAATTCAACCCGGTGAAGGATGCGTCTGATACAGAGATTGCCATCCGCCTGGCGGTAACGCTCGGGTGTAAGCAGATGGTGATCCTTGGGGCGACCGGCGGACGGCTTGACCATCTGTGGGCCAATGTCCAGTGTCTTGCCATCCCCTTTAAGAGCGGGATTGATGCCAGAATCCTTGATAAGCAGAATAGTATACGCCTGATCGGCGGGCGGACGGTTCTTAGGAAGGATGAGATGTACGGGCCTTATTTTTCCGTGTTTCCATTGGGCGGGGAGGTCTTTCGCTTTAATATCAAAGGGGCGAAGTATCCCCTTAAGAACCATGTCCTTACGCCCTATGACAGTCTGTGCGTCAGTAACCAGATCGCGGACGGCGAGGTTGTGATAGATTTTGCGGGCGGAACAGTGATACTGATGGAGACGAAGGATAGTAATGAACAATGAAGGAAGGATAGAATAGATGAAATTAGGAATCGTCGGGTTACCGAATGTTGGAAAGAGCACGTTATTTAATTCTTTGACAAAGGCAGGGGCAGAGTCGGCGAATTACCCGTTCTGTACTATTGACCCTAATGTGGGCGTAGTGACCGTGCCGGATGAGCGGCTTGATGTGCTGGGTAAGATGTATAACACGAAGAAGATCATCCCTGCGGCCATAGAGTTTGTGGACATTGCGGGGTTAGTGAAGGGCGCGTCTAAGGGCGAGGGCCTGGGCAACCAGTTTCTCGCCAATATCCGTGAGGTGGACGCAATCGTCCATGTGGTGCGCTGTTTCGAGGACAGTAATATCGTCCATGTGGACGGCAGCATTGATCCCCTCAGGGATATTGAGACGATCAATCTGGAATTAATTTTCTCAGATCTGGAAATCCTTGAAAGGAGGATAGCAAAGACATCCAAGGTCGCAAGGAATGATAAGACAGCGGCGAAGGAGCTTGCCCTTCTTGAGCGGATCAAGGAGCATCTGGAAAATGACCGGCTGGCGAAAACCTTCACCGGGGCGGAGGATGAGGAAGAAGCAGAGTGGCTTAAGAGTTACAATCTGCTGACCGGCAAGCCGGTCATCTATGCCGCCAATGTGGCAGAGGACGAGCTTGCCAGTGACGGCGCGGATAACGAGGGCGTCAACAAAGTGCGGGAATACGCGGCGAAGGAAGAGAGCGAAGTGTTTGTCGTATGCGCCCAGATCGAGCAGGAGATTGCGGAACTTGAGGACGATGAAAAGAAGATGTTCTTAGAAGACCTCGGGCTTTCCGAGTCCGGCCTTGAGAAACTGATAAAAGCAAGCTACAGGCTTTTGGGCTTGATCAGTTATCTTACGGCAGGCGAGCCAGAGGTTCGCGCATGGACCATCACCGAAGGGACGAAGGCGCCCCAGGCGGCCGGAAAGATCCACACGGATTTCGAGAGGGGATTCATCCGCGCGGAGGTAGTCTCCTATGATGACCTGATGGCCTGCGGGACTCATGCGGCGGCGAAGGAAAAGGGATTAGTCCGCTTAGAGGGTAAGGATTATGTGGTCGAAGACGGGGATATCATGCTGTTTAGGTTCAACGTATAGCCGTTTGTGACCAGTTTGGCGCTAAGCCCGGTTATTTACGAGGCTGCGGCCGGGGAGAATAAAACGATGCATAAAACTATAGAATTTCCCAATATCGGTATACATCTGCCGGAGGTGGGAGATCATATCACGATCTTTAATTATGATATCGCATATTACGGGATGATCATCGGCCTGGGAATCTTGGCCGGTATCTTGATCGCTGCGGCGGAGGCGAAGCGTACAGGGCAGAACCCGGAGACATATTATGATCTGGCGATTTATGCCGTGATCTGTTCCATCATCGGTGCGCGGGCTTATTACGTGATATTTTCGTGGGAGATGTATAAAGGGGACATTAAAAGTATCCTGAATCTGCGGGCAGGCGGCCTTGCCATCTACGGGGGCGTGATTGCGGCGGTAATCACTGTTCTCGTGTTTGCCAGAGTGAAGAAGCTTTCGGCGCCGGTGCTTTTTGATACTGCCGGGCTCGGCCTTGTGGCAGGACAGATGATCGGCAGATGGGGCAACTTTTTTAACCGGGAGGCATTCGGTGAATATACGGACAGCCTGCTGGCCATGCGGCTTCCGTTGGATGCGGTGAGGGATTCTGATGTGACCGAGCTGATGAGGAAGCATATGGAGACGGTGAAAGGAGTGGCGTATATCCAGGTGCATCCTACGTTTCTTTATGAGTCATTGTGGTGTATGATGGTGCTTATTTTGTTGCTTTTATACCGCCGCCATAAAAGGTTCGACGGGGAAGTATTTCTTCTTTATCTTTTTGGCTATGGTCTGGGACGTGTCTGGATCGAAGGACTCCGGACTGACCAGCTACTCCTTCCCGGGACGTCGTTTCCGGTTTCCCAGCTTCTTGCGGGCACATTAGTGATCGTTTCAGCGGTGCTTATATTGTGGAAAAGGAAAATGATAAGAACATCTTAAGGGATTTTTAATGTTATTCTCATCATAACCGTGTTATAATAGCCATCGGATGAGGAGATAAGATTATGCGTTTACTGGTAGTGGAAGATGAGAAGGATATGAATCATATCCTTGTAAATAAACTGGAAAAGGAAGGCTATAACGTTGATAGCTGCTTTGACGGCAATGCGGCGATAGATTATCTGATGCTGGCGGATTATGACGGCGTTATCCTGGATATCATGCTTCCGGGGATAGACGGTTTCCAGGTGTTAAAGCGGCTCCGTGCGGCGGGAAAGCAGACGCCGGTGCTGTTTTTGAGTGCCAAAGGAGACACGGAGAATATCGTGGAGGGCCTGGACATCGGGGCAGATGATTACATGGTAAAGCCTTTTGTGTTCAAGGAGCTTCTTGCGCGGATCAAGGTGATGACCCGCAGGCAGCCGGAGATCCAGGAGAATGTATACCGGTGCGGAGATCTGGCCGTTGACTATAATACGCATGAAGTAACCAGGAACGGGATTCCCATAGCGCTGTCGCCGAAAGAGTTCGCGGTGCTTCTTTATCTGGTCAGGAATAAGAATATTATCGTGACCAGAGAGCAGATAGAGTCGAATATCTGGAAGCTGCAGGCAGAGGTGAGTTCCAATCTGGTGGATGTGTATATCCGGTATCTGCGGCGCAAGATTGATGATGATTTTGATGAGAAGATGATCTGCACTATACGCGGGACAGGATATATGTTAAAATGCGAAGAATAAAAAAAGTATCCATAACGAAATATATTATCAGTTATCTGATTGGGCTTATCCTTGCACTGTCATTTCTTATGGTTATTTTTGTAAGCATATTGGCGGACCGGATGATCTATTATGATATACAGAGTACGCTGCTCAAAGAGATTGCCAAGAATAATAAAAATACCAGATATGAGGACGGGATCATCAAACCGAATGAAGATTTCCGTTATGTAGACGATGGGATGTATTTCCGTATACTTGAAGAGGACGGCACGGTCATACTGGGAGAGAGTCCTATAGAGATAGAGGATGAAGCTTCGGTATATACAAAGGAAGGAATCAGCCAGAGACTGAAGACGGTGGAAACAGACGGAGAAGAGTATTATATTATCGGGCGGATAAACAAGCGGATGACGAAGGAAGTCGGGCAGATTATCTACAACCAGTGTATTGTGAATAAGCGGAATGTTGACAGTAAGTACGAATTTATCAAATATACTTCTTATGCCAGTATTCCCGTATTCCTTATACTTGTCCTGATGGCTGGGCTTGTGATGTCGGGAAAGATATCCGGGCCGCTCAAGCACATGTCAAAGACGGCGGAGATCATCGGGAAAGAGGGAGAGCTGTCCCGGCGTATGGAGTATGACGGGAAGATCACGGAGCTTGGCGTCCTTGCGGCGACCAATAACCGGATGCTTGAGCGTATCGAGAATATGCTTGAGACACAGAAGCAGTTTTCCTCAGATGTGGCACATGAGCTGCGCACGCCGATCGCGGTGCTTTTAGCCCAGTGCGAGTACGCGAAGGAATATGTTGGCACGAAAGAGGAATTTGATGATGCGATAGATGTCATCTACCGCCAGACGAAGAAGACGAACATGGTGATCACACAGCTTCTTAACCTGAACCGGCTGGAGAGCGAGCGTGTGGTGCTTGATCTGGAAAATGCAGATTTGGACGAGATGATCTGTTCCATCTGCGATGAGATAGAATTTAAGGAAAAGGACGGAGTGTGTTTTGATCTCGACCTTTCGGGCGTGAGGGCTGATATGGATATCGGGCTTATGTTCATCCTGCTGCAGAATCTGATCCAGAATGCAGTAAAATACAGCGCCAGGCCGGCGAAAGTGAAGATTACTACGCAGTACAGGGAAAGTGCTGTGGTTGTAGAGGTTCAGGATTTCGGGTGCGGAATAAAGGAAGAAGACCTGCCGCACATCTTTGATCCGTTTTTCCGGGTAGAAAAGTCGAGAAATTCGGAGGGCTTCGGGCTTGGCCTGCCGTTGGCGGACCGGATTGCGAAAGTTCATGGGGGAGAACTTAAGGTAAGCAGCGTTTGGGGGAAGGGGAGCACATTTACGCTGGTGATTAATGGTAAATAAAGATTAAGATCTAGTTTTAACGAAATTTTAATCTTTGTTTTATAGCATAGCATACACAGACACAATACGAGTAATAAGGGGAGAAAACATGAGTAGAAAGTACAGATTAACGGTAGCATTATTAATTATCTGCCTGTGCGTTACGATGGTTCCCGGAAGGGTTTACGCGCAGGAAGCGGATGATGTTTCCCTGGCCAGCGGGGCGGATGAGGTAAAAGAAGGCTCCGGGTCGGCGGAGGAGGAGATAATTTCAGAGGATGAAGACGACCCGGGACAGGGAAGGCTTACGGGCGATGTGCCGAAGGAGTTTTTTGATGAAAACGGCAGGATGCAGGCGATGGCTACTGGTATCCGACATAACAGCCGTTTTGCCGGATATGATATTATCGAGGGTATCGATGTATCCAAGTGGAATAAGGATATAGACTGGACGTCAGTGAAGAATGCGGGCATCGACTTTGCATTTGTCCGTACCTCCTACAGAGGGTATGAAAAAGGCGGACTTGCGGCAGACTCTTACGCACCGGCGAATATGAGGAATGCTGCGGCAGCAGGCGTGAAAGTGGGCGCTTACATATTTTCCCAGGCGATTACGGTGAAGGAAGCACAGGAAGAGGCGGACTATCTGATCAAGTCGGTAGAAGGATATACAATCAATATGCCGCTGGTGTTTGATTTTGAATATTATTCGGGCGGACGTCTGGAGAAGGCCAAGCTTACGAAGAGGGAGAGGACGGATATCTGCCTTGCGTTCTGTGAACGGATCAAGGCGGCAGGTTATACTCCTCTGGTATATGCCAACAAGACGATGCTGAACAAGGATCTATACGCATCGGAGATCAGCAGTAAATATCCGATATGGCTGGCGCACTATACGACATCGACGGATTACGCGGGAGATTACAGCTTCTGGCAGTATACTTCTTCAGGAAAAGTATCCGGGATAACCGGCAATGTGGATATGAACTTCTGGTATACCAAGCCGGGTGATTCCTCGTCCTTTGGCGTACCCGGAGCTTCGGCGGCGATCAAGGCGCCGTCTGCCACGACCCTTTCCGCAAAAGCGACGTCTTATGATACGGTCAAGCTGACATGGAAGAAGGTATCGGGAGCGTCGGGATACCGCATTTACCGTTATGATTCGGCCGCACGTTCTTATAAAAAGCTTAAAACGATCAGCGGCGGCAGTACAGTTTCCTACACCGATACGGGGAGAAGTATGGGGACGACCTATAAGTACCGGGTGAAGGCGTATAAAAAGTCCGGCGGTAGCACGGCATTTTCCAAGGCATCCAATACAGCCAGCGCCAGGACAGAATCGACAATGACCGGAAAGACTAATGGGACAAGTGTTACCGTGAGAAAAGGGCCGTCCGTATCACAGGGTAAGCTTCAGACGCTGGGGATCAATGTCGGCGTGACCATAACCGGGACAAGCGGAGACTGGTACCAGGTTTCTCTTCCGGCAGCCGGACAGCCGAAGACAGGGTATATCAGTAAATCATATGTGACTATCATCAGAAAACCGGCGTTGTCGCTTGCGGCGGCGGCAGGAAAGATCAAGCTGGCGTGGAATGAGATTTCCGGGGCGAGCGGCTACGAGATTTGCCGTTATGATGCGGCGAAGAAAAAATATGTCAGGATAAAGACGATTAAAAAAGGTTCCACGGTATCTTATACCAACAGTGGATTAAAAAAGAATACAACCTACAAATATAAAATCCGCTCCTATAAGACAGTAAGAGGCAGGAAAATCTACAGCTATTATTGTTCTGCCAAGAGCGCGAAAACAAAATAAGATCAGATGAACAGAGAGGTTCTGTGATATCAGAAGGCGGGTTCCGGCTATGGGCGGGAGCCGGCCTTTTCTGTCTTTTCTACCTGTATCTGGATCTCGGTCAGGAATTCTTCAGCTTTCATGGTATCCCGGTTGTCGATCACGAATAGTTCAAAAGGTTCGCCCGCTGCAGTAAGTTGATGGCCTTCGATATAATCCATCATTTTTTTCAGACAGGCAGCATTCTGGTCATAATGCCCGCGGTAATAACCGGACAGATAATCCCCGGCAGGAAGTTCGCAGTCATAACTGGAGATGTCCTTGTCCAGAATGAAAAAAACAGACTGGTAGACATTGGAGATACCGTTGAGCAGATCCCGGGACGAAAGGATTGCTCCGATTGTCTGGCTGCCGAAGTTACGGATTTTCTTTTCGTGCCTGGCCATTAGCTTCTGGATGAGAAAATCCATCTCCTCGTCCTGGGTAATATACGCCCGCTCCTGCACGCAGAAGCGGCGGGGGCAGGCCTTTATGGAAATGCGGCCGGCGGCCATACCCTCTGCCGTATGCAATGCTTCGATGCGTTCCTTGATCAACTGTTCCTTCTCTTTAAGTTCCTTAAGCTGCTGCTCTAGAAGCTGCTGTTCACGGCAGAGAATATCCAGCGTGTTGCCTACTGTCTGGCAATCCAGATAATCTTTAATCTGGGACATGGAGAAATCAAGCTTTCGTAAATCACAGATTAAGTTAAGCTTATAGATGTCTTTCAGGCTGTACAGGCGGTATTGGTTAGCGTCACGCTTTGGACTCAGGATGCCGAGGCGCTCATAATAGCGCAGGGAGTCAGGGCCGATGCCGTAAAGTCGGGATATCTCACTGATTTTATAATAATTTTTCATAAGAATCCTCCAAAAAGTTCTTGACCTTAGTATTATACCAGGGTTTATGATTTTACTGCAAGAGTTAAAACAATATAAGCAGAGGGAGAAGAAAAAGGTATTTATGAGATTAGAAGGAACTTCGCTGAAAAAAGATTTTATGCGGTTTATCGTGCCGTCTATCGCGGCTCAGTGGGTATTTACACTGTATACGATGGTAGACGGGATATTTGTGGCAAGAGGCGTGTCGGAGACGGCGCTGACGGCGGTAAATATCGCTATGCCCTACACGATGGCTCTGTTTTCTATATCGATTCTGTTTGCAGTAGGAACTTCGACCGTGACGGCCATCCTTTTAGGAGAAAAGAACGGAAAAAGGGCCAATGAAGTATTTACACAGAATATTGTGCTGCTAACAGTATTTTCTGTGGTCATTACTGTGCTTGTGATGGCGAATCTTGAGCGGGTTGCAGGGTTTTTAGGGGCGACGGAGTTAAATAAGGCTTACGTGGCGGAATATTTAAGATGGCTTGTGCCGTTTTCGGCGGCATTTATCCTGTCCTATTCTTTTGAGATGCTGATCAAGACCGACGGATTCCCGAAGCGTGCTACGATCATCGTAACGACTGGCGCGCTGCTTAATGTGGGATTAGATTATGTGATGGTGATGCGTCTTCATATGGGTGTGGGAGGAGCGGCATTTGCGACTGGGATTTCCAATACGGTAGTCATCATCCTCTATCTGTTCCATTTCTGCGGAAAGAGCGGTGTCATCAAGTTCTGCAAGTTCCGCATGGATGTGCCGCTTATCGGCAGGGAATTTAAGAACGGCCTGTCTTCGGGAATCACGGAGCTTTCCGCGGGTTTTATCATCTTTCTTTTTAACCAGGCCATCATACGTCTGCTGAACGATGATGCACTGGTAAGTTACACGATCATCTCCTACGTCAATTCGTTAGGAGTGATGGCGATGGTAGGGATCGCGCAGGGATATCAGCCGCTGATCAGCTACTATTATGGGCAGAAGCGCATAGAGCGCTGCCAAAAGCTTAAGAAATACGGAATCGCAGCCGCGGCCGTTCTTTCCGTCGTCTACACAGCCGTCTGCATGATTTTTGCTGAAAATGTCGTGTCCCTGTTCGTATCTGCGGAAATGCCTGCGCTCGTGGATTACTCGGTAACTGTACTGCGGATATTCGCTCTGTCGTTTTTGCTGGCAGGCTACAATGTGGTGATTGGGGGGTACTTTATTGCTGTTGAAGAGTCTTTTGCAGCTACCGGGATCTCGTTGTCAAGGAGTATCGTTGCTTTGACCGTATGTCTCTTTATCATGACCAGTCTCTTCGGAGGTGCGGGAATCTGGTGGACGCCGCTTGTGTCGGAGGGAGTGACTTTGATTTTTACCGGGGGGATGCTGAAAAGATATGCAAAGCCTTAAACTTCCTGTTTACATCGATACATTAATGCGGTAAAATACTGTTGATGCGTGTTTGCTGCACATTTTGCGGAAAAACCGCAGGAGGCCTGTGACTCATGCACAGGTTAAAAGACGAAAGAAAGGAAGAAGGAAATGAGTAACCACACAGAGATCAGATGGCACGGCCGGGGCGGCCAGGGTGCCAAGACGGCTGCACTGCTTTTGGCGGATGTGGCTTTCCAGACCGGAAAATATGTGCAGGGATTTCCTGAATACGGCCCGGAGCGTATGGGGGCGCCGATTACCGCGTACAACCGGATCAGCGATACCGTGATCCGCGCACATTCGAATATTTATGATCCGCAGTATGTTGTTGTCGTGGACGAGTCGCTTCTTGAAGCGGTTGACGTGACAAGCGGGCTTAAGGAAGAGGGTGCGATCCTGATCAATACAGAGCGCCCGAAGGAGGAGATCATTCCTCATTTGAAAGGATATAAGGGAAAGGTCTACACCATTGATGCAAAGAAGGTATCCCTTGCGACCATCGGCAGATACTTCCCGAATACACCGCTCCTTGCTGCGATTGTCAAGGTGGCAGGGATTATGGATGAAGAGACATTTTTAAAAGAGATGCGCTCGTCCTTTAACCACAAGTTTGCCAGCAAGCCGGAAGTGATCGAGGGCAATATGAAAGCGCTTGAGCTGGCGCTTAAGGAGGTGCAGTGATGGCGACAGATATCAGTAAATTAGGATTAAAGACAAAGTGGCAGGATCTGACCGAGGGAATGATCGTTGCCGGGGCAGGCACATCAAGAGCTTTCAACACCGGTGAGTGGTCCAATAATAAGCCGCAGTTTATCGCGGATAAATGTAAACAATGCCTGCTCTGCGTTCCGGTATGTCCGGACAGCTCGATTCCGGTAACGGATATGAAGCGGGGCGAGTTTGACTATGAGCACTGTAAAGGATGCGGCATCTGCGTGAAAGCATGTCCGTTCGGTGCCATTACGATGGAAGGGGTGAATTAGGATGGCAAAGAGAGACCGTTTATCAGGAAATGAAGCCGTTGCAATCGCGCTTCGTCAGATCAATCCGGATGTATTCCCGGCATTTCCGATCACTCCGTCTACGGAGATTCCGCAATATTTTGCTTCTTTTGCGGCTAACGGGCTGGTAGATACAGAGTTCATCCCTATAGAGAGTGAGCACAGCTCCATGAGTGCGGCCATCGGTGCTTCGGCGGCAGGTGCAAGGAGTCTTACGGCTACCTCTTCCTGCGGACTTGCCTATATGTGGGAGGAATTATACATCGCAGCGTCCAATCGGCTCCCGTTAGCGCTGGCGCTTGTGAACCGCGCCCTTTCCGGGCCGATCAATATCAACTGTGACCATTCGGACAGTATGGGAGCGAGAGATGCGGGCTGGATCCAGATCTATGCGGAAAATAATCAGGAAGCTTATGATAATATGGTACAGGCTTTCCGTATCTCTGAACATAAAAGTGTCAGGCTTCCGATCATGATCTGTCAGGACGGTTTTATCACCAGTCATGCGGTGGAGAATATCGAGCTTTTAGAGGATGGGGAAGTAAAGGAATTTGTCGGCGAATATGAGCCGGAGAATTACCTTTTGAATCCCGAGTGCCCCATGGCAGTAGGACCTTATTCGGTCACGGATTATTACATGGAGGCAAAGCGGAGCCAGGCAGAAGGGATGAAGCATGTGGAGCAGGTTGTCCTCGATGTGGCTGAGGAATTTAAAAAATTGTCAGGAAGAGAATACGGTTTATTTGAGGCGTACCGGATGGAAGATGCCGAGCGGGCAGTTGTGATGATTGGCTCTGCGGCAGGCATGACGAAAGACGCCATCGACAGGCTGAGAGAGAAGGGCGAGAAGGTAGGGCTTCTTAAGATCCGCCTGTTCCGTCCGTTCCCGGCAGAAAGAATCGCGGAGGCACTTAAAGATGTTAAAGCCGTTGCAGTCATGGATCGTGCGGAAGGCTATACCAATCACGGCGGACCGCTGGGAGCTGATGTGATGGCGGCACTGTTCCGGGCAAAATCCACTGCCCATGCGGTAAACATCGTCTACGGTCTTGGAGGACGTGACGTGCGGGTAGAGGATATGGAGAAGGTATTTGCAGACCTTAAGCAAATCATCGATGGCAATGATGCGGGCGAGACTTACCGCTATATGGGTATCAGAGAGTAAGGAGGGACGGATACGTTGAGTTATAATTTTAAAGAAACCATGAACAAACCGGAACGTCTTGCTCCGGGACACAGAATGTGCGCAGGCTGCGGCGGTACGATCGCGGTAAGAAATGTGCTGCGTGGGCTTCACGAAGGCGATAAGGCAGTGATCGGCAACGCTACGGGATGCCTTGAGGTGTCTACATTTACCTACCCTTATACATCCTGGGAGGACAGCTATATCCATAATGCGTTTGAAAATGCAGGCGCGACTTTAAGCGGTGTGGAGGGTGCGTATAAGGCATTGAAGAAAAAAGGAAAGCTTAAGGAAACTTATAAATTCATCACCTTCGGCGGGGACGGCGGTACATACGATATCGGCTTTCAGTCTCTCTCCGGGGCGATGGAGCGAAATCACGACATGGTGTATGTCTGCTATGACAACGGCGCTTATATGAATACAGGTATCCAGCGTTCCTCGGCTACACCGATGTACGCGGATACAACCACAACACCGGTGGGAAGCGATAGCAACGGAAAGCCCCAGAACCGGAAGGATCTTGCGGCGATCATCGCGGCGCATGATGTTCCTTATGTGGCACAGACTACATTTGTGCAGAACTTTAAGGATCTGCATGTGAAGTCGGAAAAGGCAATCTATACGCCGGGAGCAGCCTTCTTAAATATTATGGCGCCGTGCCCACGGGGATGGAGATATAACACGCCGGATATTATGGAGATCTGCAAGCTCGGTGTTGAGACCTGCTATTGGCCGCTGTTCGAAGTGGCGGAGGGTAAGTGGATCTTGAACTACGAACCGAAGAAGAAGCTGCCGATCGAAGATTTCTTGAAGCCCCAGGGGCGGTTTAAGCATCTGTTTAAGAAGGGGAATGAGTACCTCATCGAAGAATTCCAGAAGGAAGTGGACCGGAGATGGGAGGAGCTTTTATTCAGGTGTTCCAGGTAGCCGGGCGCGGAATGCAAAGGTCTGGCTTAATAACCGCCTTAATATCCTCGCATTATCATTGACGGTACGGCGGATAATTGATAAACTGATAGTATAAATATTTCAGCAGGAGGTACAAGGACATGAGATATCAGATACAGGGAGAGACACTCCCGGTAGTGATCTGTGAGCTTGAGGCAGGGGAGAGGATGATTACAGAAGGCGGCGCGATGTCATGGATGTCACCGAATATGAAGATGGAGACAACAAGCAACGGCGGGATCGGCAAGGCATTCGGAAGGGCATTTTCCGGGGAGAAGATGTTCCAGAATATCTATACCGCCCAGGGCGGCCCGGGGATGATCGCGTTTGCATCCAGTTTCCCAGGTTCTATCCGGGCGTTTGAGATCGCGCCGGGGCAGGATATGATCTTCCAGAAAAGTGCGTTTCTTGCAAGCGAGGCAGGTGTGCAGTTATCCATGCATTTCCGCAAAAAACTGGGATCCGGCCTGTTCGGCGGCGAGGGCTTTATCATGCAGAAGGTGAGCGGAACGGGGATTGTGTTCACGGAGTTTGACGGTCATGTGATCGAATACGAGTTGCAGGCAGGGCAGCAGATCGTCATTGATACCGGGCACCTTGCGGCAATGTCGGCAACCTGCAATATGGATATCCAGAGCGTCCCGGGCGTTAAAAATATGCTGTTCGGCGGCGAGGGATTATTTAACACAGTGATCACCGGACCTGGAAAAGTGTGGCTGCAAACGATGCCGATCAGTAATGTGGCGGGAGCGTTGAGGCCTTATATTCCGACGGGGAATTAACCAGAGCTGAACAGGGATGAAGAGAGGAAAGATTTTCCTTGACAAATCTCCGCCATTTCCCTATAATGGATTCTACATTGAGCAAGAGAGAGGTGAAAAGATGAGGAGATAATTCGCTTTTGAAAACATGAGACTTGATGGATGTTATCGTCCGGCATATCCGGTTGATAATTGTTTTGTGTTGCCAAAAGTGGATGATGTTCTCATAACCTCTCTTTTTTGGTGGAAAAAATAGTTGCTATGATCAGTAACGAAAAATATAGCGGCAGAACCGGGAAGCTCACGGTTCTGTGCATCACGACGTGAGGTTATCTGAGTGCAGGCCTTCCTTTGGCAATGAAAAAGGAGGAATTTTTATGGCGCAGATCAGTGTGAATAACCTCACGTTTTATTATGAGGGAAGCTATGATAATATCTTTGAAAATGTGTCCTTTGCGGTGGATACGGACTGGAAGCTGGGATTTATCGGGAGGAACGGCAAGGGAAAGACGACATTTTTAAATCTACTGCTGGGCAAGTACGAGTATAAAGGTACGATTACCGCAAGCACGGTGTTTGATTATTTCCCGTATCAGATAAAAGAAGAATACATGGAGCTGCCGGCGATTGACTTTGTATGGGAGCTTAAGGCGGGGTGTGAGCAGTGGCGTATTATCTGCGAGCTTGGGAAGCTTAACCTCGATGCGGAGGTTCTGTACCGGCCGTTTTGCACATTAAGTTTTGGAGAGCAGACAAAGCTTTTGCTTGCGGTATTATTTTCCGGAGAAAATGATTTCCTGCTCATCGATGAGCCGACGAACCACTTAGACAGTGAGGCGAGGGAGACGGTAAAGGAATATTTGAAAGGGAAGAAGAGCTTTATCCTTGTGTCCCATGACCGGGATTTTCTGGATGCGTGTGTGGACCATGTGCTGGTGTTTAACCGGCAGTCCATAGAAGTGCAGGCGGGGAATTTCTCAAGCTGGTGGGAGAATAAACGGCGGCAGGATGTCCACGCGAAGATGGAGAATGAAAAGCATAAGAAAGAGATTGCCAAATTAAAGACGGCGGCCAGGCAGACAAGGCAGTGGGCAGATAAAAATGAGAAGACGAAGATTGGTTTTGACCCGGTGAAGGAGCCGGAACGCTGTATTGCCACACGGGCGTATATTGGGGCGAAGACCAAGAAGATGCAGAGCCGCGTCGGGCAGATGGAGAGGCGCATTGAACGGGAGATAGAGGAAAAGGAGGGACTTCTTAAGGATATCGAGGAGACAGCCAGCCTTAAGCTCATGCCCCTCTCCCATCACAAGAAAATCCTTGTCTCGGCAGATAGGTTCGGGCTTAAGTATGAGACGGCAAAAAAAACGCTTTTTGACAGCCTGACATTTGAAATCAGCCAGGGAGAGCGGATATTTTTAAATGGCCCTAACGGATGCGGGAAATCAAGTCTCATAAAAGCAATCCTTCACAGTGCTTATAAGGGACAGGAGGAAGAGGACTATGATATGGTGGAAAGCGGGACGCTTAAGACCGCTTCCGGACTGGTGATTTCTTATATCAGCCAGGATACGTCTTTCCTTAAAGGCAGCATAAAAGCATTCTGCAAGGAAAGGAATCTGAAAGAGAGTCTGTTTTTGGCAATCCTTCGGCGGCTTTGTATGGAGCGTGTTCAGTTTGAAAAAGAGATGCAGGATTTTTCTGAGGGGCAAAAGAAAAAGGTTCTTATAGCGGCAAGCCTTTTAACACCTGCCCATCTTTATATCTGGGATGAGCCGCTGAATTATATTGACGTGATATCCAGAATGCAGATTGAAGAGCTGATTCTTACGTATAAGCCGACGATGCTTGTGGTAGAGCATGATGTGAGGTTCCGGGAGAATATTGCGACGCAGATTATCGATATTCCCTGTAACTGTTCACACAGGACTTTGCATTTACTTGAACATTGTGCCGGATTGAATTATAATAATGACAGGAAGTGACAGGAGACTATCCGTCACAAAGAGGCGATCCCGGAGGGATCTCCATACGAGGGAGGAATGATTGTGGAACAGGATACATCCGGCACGATTCGGCGTGCGGAGCATTTTCAAGTGGCATTGATCGGTGAGGGGATCATCGTAGGCGGGATTGCCGGATTTGTGGTAATTCTTTACCGAATGGTATTGGAGTTCGCTAATGATGCATTGAAGCAGATTTTAGCATTTATCGGAAACCATCCGATCCGGATTGCAGGGTGGTTCCTTGTCTTGATCCTGTTAGCCTGGGCGGTGGGAAAGCTCGTGTCCGCGGAACCGATGATCTCGGGGAGCGGGATTCCCCAGCTTGAGGGAGAGATGATCGGAAAGCTTGACCAGAGCTGGTGGAGAGTGATCGGAGGGAAGTTCCTCGGCGGCTTTCTCTGTCTTCTTGGCGGGCTGGCGCTTGGGCGTGAAGGGCCGTCCATCCAGCTTGGCGCTATGGCGGGTAAGGGAGTGTCTAAAGGTCTTGAGCGCGGAAAGACAGAGGAAAAATTCTTGCTGACCTGCGGCGCCAGCGCGGGTCTTGCGGCGGCGTTCCATGCACCTTTGGCGGGAGTGATGTTCTCGCTGGAGGAGGTACATAAGAACTTTTCGGTGTCCGTGCTGATGTCGGTCATGGCGTCTTCATTGACGGCGGATTTTCTCGCGTCTACAGTATTCGGCATGACGCCGGTATTTAGTTTTACTGTCGAAAAGCCGCTTCCGATACAGTATTACGGGATGCTCGTGCTGTTGGGAGGTATGCTTGGCGCATTGGGGGCATTTTATAACTGGTTTACCCTCAAGGTGCAGGCTTTATATAATCAGGCAAAGTTCCTTAACACTGCGGCAAAGCTTATGATTCCCTTTATCTGCGCCGGGATTCTCGGTATCACGGCTCCGGAGCTTCTGGGGAGCGGTCATTCACTGATCGAATATCTGACCAATGTGGACGTCTTGCTCAGTACAGTGATTTTTATTCTGGTCAGCCGTTTTATCTTCTCGGCAGTGTGCTTCGGTTCGGGGGCACCGGGAGGCATCTTCTTTCCGCTGCTTGTGCTGGGAGGATTCATCGGGGGAGTATTTGCGACGGTGGGCGTGGATTATTTCGGGATGGATGCGGTGTATATCAATAATTTTGTGGTACTTGCTATGGCCGGGTATTTTTCTGCGATCGTCCGGGCACCACTCACCGGCATTATCCTGATCTTTGAGATGACTGGTTCTATGACCCAGATGCTTTCTGTGTCCATCGTAGCCATCATCGCTTATATTGTGGCGACGCTGCTTAATTCGAAACCGATCTATGAGAGCCTTCTTGAACGGCTTCTTTTGAAACAGGAGACAGACGTAAAGGAAAAGCAGGAGGCGGAGAAAAGGGAAGCAGGCCGTGGCCGGAAGGTTCTTACGAATTTTGTCGTACAGTATAATTCAGCGTTAAATGAGGCGTTTATCAGCGAGATCAAGTGGCCGGACAACTGTCTTGTGGTTTCGGTGCAGAGAGGGGTGAAAGAGATCATTCCCAGGGGGACGACGAAGCTGCAGGTAGGGGACGTGATCGTTATCCTGATGAATGAACGGGACATGGCGTATGTTCATGACTGGATGGAAAAGTTGTGCACGGCGAAGGATTATATTGCTTCGGAATAAGAAAAGCTTTTGAAAAATCCTTGAAATATATCTGCACATATGCTAACATGGTAAAATATTAAAAGACAAAAGCGATGAAAGAGACTCTGTCCTCTGGAACTTGACAGGAATGAGGCGTCACCGACTGAGAGCGCTTCTTGAGGAATGAGGACAATAGGGAACACTCTGGAGCAGACTGTCTGAACCTAAGTAGGGCAGTACGTGAGCGCTCGTTACGCGCAGAAAGTGGAGTTCTGCCAGTCAGGCAGGATTCAAAGCGGGTGGTACCGCGGATAACGATGATGATATCCGTCTTGCGGCTATAATTAGGCTTAATTATAGTCCAGGGCGGATTTTTTTATCACGTATCCGTCCCGCTGGAAAAAAGGAGGACCAAATATGGAATATTACACAGGTGTAGCAAAAAAGGAAACGATGGAGATCAGTGAGCTTTGCGGGAAAGCAAAGGCAGGAGGTACAGGGAGCATCGTCCGGGTAAACGGTGCGGTCCACACAATCCGTGATATGGGAAATGTGGCATTTGTCATCTTAAGAAAGCGGGAAGGGCTTTTGCAGGCAGTGTATGAGAAAGGGAAAGTACCGTTTTCGCTAAAGGATATTAAGGAAGCAGCGACAGTCGAGATAGAAGGCGTGCTTAAGGAGAATGAAAAAGCTCCCGGAGGCATCGAGGTCTGCATGAGGTCTGTACGTATCTTAAGCGAGCCGGCGGATGAGCAGATGCCTCTTGCTGTTTCCAAATGGAAGCTTGGCACTTCGCTGGAGGCAAAGCTTAACTACCGCTCTATTGCCCTCAGGAACGTGCGGGAGCGGGCGAAGTTCCGGATACAGGAGGGACTTACAAGGGCGTTCAGGGACTTCTTGTACAGCCAGGGATTTACGGAGATCCATACGCCGAAGATCGGGGCGAGAGGCGCGGAGGGCGGAGCCAATATCTTTAAGCTTGAGTATTTCCACCGGCCTGCGGTGCTGGCCCAGAGCCCGCAATTTTATAAGCAGATGATGGTGGGGGTATTTGACCGGGTATTTGAGACGGCTCCGGTGTTCCGGGCGGAGAAGCACAATACAAAGCGGCATCTGAATGAATATACAAGTCTTGATCTTGAGATGGGATATATCGACGGATTTGAGGACATTATGGCGATGGAGAGCAGATATCTTCAGTACGCGATGGAGCTGCTTCAAAAAGAGTATGCGGCGGAAGTGAAGGTTTTAGGAATCGAGCTTCCTGAGACAGAGAAGATTCCCGCGGTGAGATTTAGTGAGATCAAGGAATTGGTGGCGGAAAAGTACAGCCATAAGATGAGGAATCCTTTTGACTTAGAGCCGGAGGAAGAAGTGCTGATCGGGCAGTATGCAAAGGAGGAGTGGGGCAGTGACTTTGTGTTTGTCACACACTATCCGTCGAAAAAACGTCCTTTCTATGCGATGGACGACCCAGAGGACACGCGATATACGTTAAGCTTTGATCTTTTATATAAAGGGATGGAGATTACGACAGGCGGGCAGCGCATCCACGATTACAAGGCACTGACGGAGAAGATAAAGGCAAGGGGGATGACGGAAGAAGGCATGGAACAGTACTTGAGCACATTCAAACATGGTATGCCGCCTCACGGAGGCCTGGGAATTGGGCTGGAACGGTTGACAATGAAGCTTGTTGGGGAGGATAATGTAAGGGAGACAACATTGTTTCCAAGAGATTTAAGCCGATTGGAACCGTAATTCATGAATTGAGAGGGAAAGCCTATGTTTGGAGAGAGATGTACGTTATGCGGAGGGAAGCTGGACAGTAAAAAGATCTGTAAGGAGTGCGGGCTGAATAACAGCAAATCAGAGAAGTATTACAAGATCAACAGGAGTTCTTGTGACGGGCGGCCTATGACCCATGTCCATGAGGAGCAGGAGGTTAGTAAGCCAGCAAAAGAACCAGAGCAAAAGAAAGTTAAGTATGAAAAAGCGGCGGAGAGCGCAAAACCGAAAGAATCGCCGAGGACATACGGAAGGGTGGACAGAACGAGAATACCGGAAACCTTTAACCGTAACCCTAAGCAGAAAAAAGGAAGCTGGGCAGCTAAGCTTGTGACAGCCTTTGTGTTTCTTTCCGTAGCGGCGACGATTATCGGAAGTCTGGCGGAGATAGGCTTCGACGGTGACCTTTTCTCTGATTCTGACAGCTACGAGCGTCAGGATCCGTACGAGACGCTCTATGAGCTGGGGGATGAGATTCCTGTGAATGGGAGTGATGAAGAATTTGAACTGCCTGCTGGAAAATATATCGTAGGCGTACATCTTCCCGAGGGAGATTATGCGGCAGACATAGCAGGCGAATACGATGCCATCCGGGTTGAGGACAGTGAACATTCTATCTATCTGTACGAGTACCCGGCGATGGAAGGCGTAAATTATCTGGATGACCTCAGGCTCTTTGACGGTGCATTGGTTGAAGTGTTAGCGGATGATCCGGTACTTTTTACCACGGAAAATGCCCAGGAGCTCTCCGGCATGGAGAATCCTCTGAAAAAAAGCTATGAATTTAGCGGCGATACAGAAAAGACTGCCGGCGTGGATATTGAGGCCGGGGCTTATGACCTGAAAGTGCTCGAAGGATGGGGGCAGGTCAATGTACAGGTTCCCGGTAAGACAGAAGAGACAGAAGACACAGAAGAGACGGACGATTTCCAGTTAGACTATGGGTTTACTGCCGGCATGGAGTATAGAAATATACTTTTACCGGAGGGCGCTAAGTTGGTCTTAACGGATGATTTGGAGGATACAGATGAAAGGCTCCGGATATCCTTGACACCCAGCCCGCGGATTGCATCGACAGATTATACGCAGACATTTGAAAATTATTATAGATAGGGGGACTTAGTATGGCAAACAGGATATCAGATGAGACAATCGAGTATGTAGGTATTCTTGCAAAGCTTGAGTTATCTGGTGAGGAGAAGGAGAATGCCAGGTCCGATATGGAGAAGATGCTTGATTATATTGATACATTAAATGAGCTTGATACAACAGGTGTTGAGCCCATGTCCCATGTATTTCCTTTGAATAATGTATTCCGGGAGGATGTAGTCGTCAATGGTGACGGAAGTAAGGATGCCCTTTATAATGCGCCTTACGTGAAGGATCAGGGATTTAAAGTGCCAAAGACCATTGGCTAAAAAGGGAGGTACAGTATGGACATTTGCAGGATGACAGCTTTAGAGCTTGGAAAAAAGATCAGACAAAGAGAGGTGTCCGTGACGGAGGCGGTAAAGGCTTTTCTTGCCCGCATGGAGGCGGCAGAGCCGAAGATACACAGCTTTGTGACTGTTGACAGGGAAGGTGCGTTAAAGCGCGCCCGGGAAGTGCAAAAAGGTATAGATGAAGGGCGCTTCACAGGGCCTCTTGCGGGGGTGCCGGCAGCGGTCAAGGATAATCTGTGTACGAAGGGACTTCTGACAACGTGCAGCTCAAAGATTCTTGGGAATTTTACCCCCACATTTACGGCGGAGGCTGTGCAGAATCTGGAAAAGGCCGGTGCAGTCATCATCGGGAAGACGAACATGGATGAATTTGCCATGGGAAGTACGACCGAGACTTCTTACTTCGGAGTGACGAGGAATCCGTGGAATCTAGAACACGTGCCGGGGGGCTCTTCCGGCGGCTCCTGTGCGGCGGTAGCAGCGGAGGAATGTCCTTTCGCCCTTGGTTCGGATACCGGCGGTTCCATCCGCCAGCCAAGCTCTTTCTGCGGGGTGGTGGGATTAAAGCCTACCTATGGGACCGTATCGCGGTATGGACTGATCGCCTACGGCTCGTCTTTAGACCAGATCGGGCCGGTTGCAAGAAACGTATCGGACTGCGCGGCAGTTCTTGAGACGATCGCTTCCTATGATAAAAAGGACAGCACATCTATCCGGCGGGAGGATTATGCATTTACCAGCGCATTGGCCTGCGATGTGAAGGGTATGCGGATCGGGATTCCGACGGATTACTTTGGCGAAGGGTTAGACGGAGAAGTCAGGGAGCATATCCGCAGCGCGGTGAAAGTGCTTGAAGAGAAGGGAGCTTTGGTGGAGGAGTTTGACTTAAGCCTTGTGCAGTACGCGATTCCGGCATACTATGTCATCGCATCTGCGGAGGCAAGCTCGAACTTGTCACGCTTTGACGGTGTGAAATATGGTTACCGGACAGAAAGTTATGAAGGGCTTCACAACATGTATAAAAAGACCCGCTCGGAAGGCTTCGGGGCAGAGGTGAAGCGCAGGATCATGCTTGGCTCTTTCGTCTTAAGTTCCGGGTACTATGACGCGTATTATCTGAAAGCACTGCGCACGAAGGCGCTGATCAAGGAGGCCTTTGACCGGGCTTTTGAGCGGTATGATGTGATCGCGGCCCCGGCGGCTCCGACGACTGCGCCAAAGCTTGGGAAGAGCTTAAGTGATCCATTAAAGATGTATCTGGGTGATATCTATACGGTGTCTGTGAATCTTGCGGGGCTTCCGGGTATCACGGTTCCGGTGGGGAAGGATAAAAAAGGACTTCCCATCGGGATGCAGCTTATCGGAAACTGCTTTGAAGAAAAGAAGATCATCCGCGCGGCTTATGCATATGAGCAGACGAGAGCTTATGAGGCTCCGGAGATTTGCAGAGATTTGAGCAATGGATTGGCCGGCGAAGGAAAAGCAGGGAAGGGGGAGATGAGTATGGCAAAACAGTATGAGACAGTGATCGGACTTGAAGTGCATGTAGAGCTTGCGACGAAGACGAAGATATTCTGCTCGTGCAGTACGCAGTTCGGCGGGGCGCCAAATACCCATACCTGCCCGGTGTGCACAGGTATGCCGGGTTCTCTTCCGGTGCTCAATAAGCAGGTGGTGGAATATGCCCTGGCAATCGGGCTGGCTATGAACTGCGAGATAACAAGGGTGTGCAAGTTTGACCGAAAGAATTACTTTTATCCCGACAATCCGCAGAACTACCAGATCTCGCAGCTTTATCTTCCCATTGCGAGAGACGGATATGTGGAGATTGAGACCAAAGGTGTGAAGAAAAAAGTGCGTATCCACGAGATGCACATGGAGGAGGATGCGGGAAAACTGATCCATGATGAATGGGATGATACTTCTATCGTAGATTTCAACCGAAGCGGAGTGCCCCTTGTGGAGATCGTATCTGAGCCGGACATGCGCTCAGCGGATGAAGTGCTTGCGTATCTGGAAAAGCTGCGCGTCACTATCCAGTATCTTGGCGCGTCAGACTGTAAGCTTCAGGAAGGCTCTATGCGGGCGGATGTGAATCTCTCTGTTCGTGAATTAGGAAGCGAAAAGTTTGGCACAAGGACGGAGATGAAGAACCTTAACTCCTTTAAAGCCATCGCGCGTGCCATAGAAGGAGAGAGACAGCGCCAGATTGAGCTTATCGAGGCGGGGAAACCTGTTGTCCAGGAGACAAGGCGGTGGGATGATAATAAAGAATACTCTTACGCTATGCGTTCCAAGGAGGATGCGAAGGATTACCGGTATTTTCCCGAGCCGGATCTTGTGCCGATAGTTATCGATGATGCGTGGGTGGAAAGGATAAAGGCAAGACAGCCTGAGCTTCGGGATGAGAAGCTTCGAAGATATCAGAAGGAATTCGGCCTTTCGGAATATGACGCGCAGATCATCACGGCTTCTATATATACGGCAGAGTTATTTGAACGGGCAGCGTCCCTTTGCGGGAAGCCGAAAAAAGTGGCAAACTGGCTGATGGTGGAAACCTTGCGCCTGCTAAAAGAACGGGGAATGGAGCCGGAGGAGATCAAGTTTTCACCGGAGAATCTTGCGAAGCTGGTTGCTTTAACCGAAGCGGGGACGATCAACAGCTCTGTGGCAAAAGAAGTATTTGAAAAAATGTTTACAGAGGATGTAGAGCCGGAAAGCTATGTGGCGGAGCATGGCCTTAAGATCGTGAATGATGAAGGGGAGCTTAATGCAGTGCTTGAAAAGGTAATTGCGGATAATCCGCAGGCTGTGTCAGATTACCGGGGCGGGAAGGAGAAGGCTCTCGGAGCCCTTGTGGGTCAGACGATGAAGGCGATGAAGGGAAAGGCGAACCCAGGGCTTGTGAACCAGAAGCTTAAAGAGCTGCTAGGATAAACAAAATACCATATAGACAGGGCGGCTGTGGTTGTGATACAATCGTGGAGCAATAGAAAATATATGAGCATCAATGGCAGATACATTTATAAGGATAAATAAGGAGGAGCAATATGGGAGGATTTTTCGGTGTAGCGTCGAAAGAGGATTGTGTGTTGGAGCTGTTTTACGGAGTGGATTACCATTCGCATCTCGGGACAAGGCGCGGAGGTATGGCGACGTATGGTGAAGAGGGATTTAACCGTGCGATACACAATATTCAGAATTCACCGTTCCGTACCAAGTTCGACCGCGATGTAGGTGAGATGAAGGGGAATCTCGGCATCGGCTGTATTTCCGACTTTGAGCCGCAGCCGCTGTTGATCTGTTCGAAGCTTGGGAGCTTTGCCATTACGACAGTGGGGAAGGTGAATAATTATGATAAGCTGCTGAGCCAGCTTTATAATCGTGCACATTCTCATTTTCAGGAGATGACGAATGGACAGGTGAATGTGACGGAACTTATTGCAGCGCTGATCTGCGAGAAGGAGACGATCGTTGAGGGAATCCAGTACGTGCAGGAGATTGTAGACGGTTCTATGACATTGCTTGTGCTGACGAAAGATGGGATATATGCTGCGCGTGACCGATACGGGAGGACCCCTCTTGTGGTTGGGAGAAAAGACGGCGCTTTCTGCGTCTCTTTTGAAAGCCATGCGTATATCAATCTGGGATATACGGATTACAAGGAGCTTGGACCGTCAGAGATTGCATTTATCACGCCGGAGGAAGTAAAGACTGTAAGTCCGGCCAGAGATGAGATGCGGATCTGCTCGTTCCTCTGGGTATACTACGGGTATCCAACCTCTTCCTACGAGGGAGTCAATGTGGAAGAGATGCGCTACAAGTGCGGGAGTATGCTGGCAAAGCGTGACGGGGACTCCGTACACCCGGATATCGTGGCCGGTGTTCCGGATTCCGGTATCGCCCATGCCATTGGTTATGCCAATGAATCCGGCATCCCCTATGCGAGACCGTTTATAAAATATACGCCCACATGGCCCCGTTCCTTTATGCCTACGAACCAGAGCCAGAGGAATCTGATCGCCCGCATGAAGCTGATTCCTGTACAGGCATTGATCGAGAACAAGAAGCTTCTTTTGATCGATGACTCAATCGTGCGGGGGACACAGCTTCGTGAGACGACAGAATTTTTATACAACAGTGGAGCCAAAGAAGTACATGTGCGCCCGGCATGTCCGCCTCTTTTGTACGGGTGCAAGTATCTGAATTTCTCGCGGTCCAAGTCGGAGATGGAACTGATCACAAGGCGTACCATCAAAGAGCGGGAAGGGGATAACTGTCCGCAGGAAGTATTGAATGAGTATGCAGATCCCTGTAGCTGCAAATACGCGCAGATGATCGAGGATATCCGGAAGCAGCAGAATTTTACTACACTTCGGTATCACAGGCTGGATGATCTTTTGGCATCTATCGGAATTGAGCCGTGCAAAGTCTGCACGTATTGTTTTAACGGGAAAGAATAGGATGAAGTCCTCCTGGAGAGAAATCTTTGGGAGGAATTTTTTGCTTTGTGACAATGTCACAGAATAATTGACAAAAACAGGTTATAATATGATTACTAAGAAAGAAAAGGAGTGCGGTTATGAAAGTTTTGATCATTGGCGGTGTGGCGGGCGGTGCTACCGCAGCGGCGAGAATCCGCAGGTTAGACGAGAAGGCAGAGATCATCGTATTTGAACGTTCCGGATATGTATCCTATGCGAACTGCGGTCTGCCTTATTATATCGGAGGAATTATTGAAGACCCGGAGGAGCTGACACTGCAGACTCCGGAGAGCTTTTTTATGCGTTTCCGGATTAAGATGAAGGTGCGCCATGAGGTGACGGCGATTCATCCGGAGAAAAAGACAATATCCGTAAAGGATTTAGAGAGCGGAAGGGAATTTGAGGAAAGCTATGATAAGCTTCTGCTTTCTCCGGGCGCTAAGCCTGCGCAGCCCCGGGTTCCGGGTACAGGCATTGAAAAGCTGTTTACCTTGCGCACGGTGGAGGATACGTTCCGGATCCGGGAGTATATTGAGAGGAATCATCCGAGATCGGCGGTACTGGCAGGAGGCGGTTTCATCAGCCTTGAACTGGCGGAAAACTTACGGGATATGGGAATGGATGTGACGATCGTCCAGAGGCCGAAGCAACTGATGAAGCCTTTTGACGCTGATATGGCATCGTTTATCCACAGTGAGATGCGAAGGAACGGGGTGAAGCTTATGCTGGGATATACGGTGGAAGGCTTTGCCGAAAGAGACGGCGGCGTGGATGTGCTGCTGAAAGACGAGGAGCCGCTCCATGCGGATATGGTCGTGATGGCGATCGGCGTCACTCCGGATACCCGGCTTGCCAAAGAGGCGGGGCTTAAGCTTGGTGTCAGGGACAGTATATTCGTAAATGACCGGATGGAGACTTCTGCGGAGGATATCTATGCGGTGGGGGATGCAGTGCAGGTACAGCATTATGTTACGGGAGAGGATGCGCTTATTTCCCTGGCAGGACCTGCCAACAAGCAGGGGCGTATTGCCGCTGATAATATCTGCGGAGGTGACAGCCGGTATCCGGGCTCTTTAGGAAGTTCTGTGATCAAGGTATTTTCTTTGACTGCTGCGGCGACAGGGATTAATGAGGCGGCGGCGAAGCGGGCCGGTATCGATGCGGATAAAGTAATCTTGTCGCCGATGAGCCACGCCGGCTATTACCCCGGCGGCAAGATGATGACTATGAAAGTAGTATTTGAAAGAGGGACATATCGGCTTCTGGGTGCGCAGATCATCGGTTATGAGGGTGTGGATAAGCGCATTGATGTGCTGGCGGCGGCTATCCATGCCGGGCTTGATGCAGTCGGGCTTAAAGATCTGGATCTTGCCTATGCGCCGCCCTATTCTTCGGCGAAAGATCCGGTGAATATGGCAGGGTTTATGATTGAGAATATTTCCAAGGGAATATTAAAGCAATTTCATCTGGATGACGTGCCGGGGCTTCTTAAGGACGGCAGCGTGACCCGGCTGGATGTGCGGACTCCGGGTGAATATGCCAGGGGGCATATCGAAGGTTTCACCAATATACCTGTGGATGAGCTTCGGGAGCGGCTTGGTGAGATTGCTCCGGAGAAGCCGGTGTATGTCATCTGCCAGAGCGGCCTGCGCAGTTACATTGCTGCGCGTATCTTAGCCGGGAACGGATTCGATTGTTACAATTTCTCCGGCGGTTTCCGGTTCTATGATACGGTGATGCACGAGAGAGCACTGATCGAAGAGGCGTATCCCTGCGGGATGGACAAATAAGAAATGATGTCTGAGACAATTATTTGACAGAACCCGGGAATGATTATATACTGTGTTACAGGCTCAAAGAAAGGAGAGGTTGGTCATGAGAGTAGCAGTTACTTATGAAGACGGTGAGATTTTCCAGCATTTTGGACGTACAGAACAATTTAAAGTGTATGATATTGAGGACGGTAAAGTCATATCTTCTGAGGTTGTGGGGACCGATGGGAGAGGTCACGGTGCTTTGGCCGGTGTGCTGAATGAACTGAATGCCGATACATTGATCTGCGGCGGAATTGGCGGCGGCGCCCAGGCAGCTCTGGCAGAGGCGGGTATCAAGCTGTACGGCGGCGTGTCCGGAGCAGCGGACGCGGCAGTGGAAGCTCTGCTTGCCGGTACATTGGTGTTTGACCCGGAAGTGCATTGTGATCATCACGGAGAACATCATCACCATGAAGGCGGGTGCGGGAGCCATGGTCATACTTGCGGCAGTCATGGGTGCGGCGAACATTAGAAAATATAAGCGGGCGGTGCAAAATATTGTTTTGCGCCGCCCGTTATTAAAATTGTTTATTGGATAAGCCTTCTTCTGTATGGTATGATATAATAAAACAGTCCGCTGGAATATGTCGGCGGAAACGATTGCGGAAGGGAATACGATCATGGATTCATTTGTAGCATTAAGAAATGTGAAAAAAATATACCGTATGGGCGAGGTTAAGATCATGGCGGCTGCCGGAATTGATTTTGAGATAAAAAAGGGGGAGTTTGCTGTTGTGGTAGGACCCAGCGGTGCGGGAAAGACAACAGTGCTCAACATCCTCGGAGGTATGGATACCGCTACGGAAGGGGAAGTGCTGGTGGATGGGAAAAACATTGCCGCCTATTCACCCAAACGACTGACGGCGTACCGGAGGGATGATATCGGTTTTGTGTTTCAGTTTTACAACCTGATACCGAATCTTACCGCTCTTGAGAATGTGGAGCTGGCGCTGCAGATCTGCAAAGATCCTATGGATGCCAGAAAAGTGCTTGAGGAAGTGGGGCTTTTAGAGCGGCTTAATAATTTCCCGGCGCAGCTTTCCGGAGGTGAGCAGCAGAGAGTATCGATCGCCAGGGCGTTGGCGAAGAATCCGAAACTGCTTCTGTGCGATGAACCGACAGGAGCGTTAGACTACCATACGGGAAAATCAATCTTAAAGCTTCTGCAGGATACATGCAGGGATAAGGGAATGACCGTGATCCTGATCACCCATAACTCGGCAATTGCGCCCATGGCAGACCGGGTGATCAAGATAAAAAACGGCAAAGTCTCGGATATACTTGTGAATGAAAGCCCGGTATCTGTGGAGACGATAGAGTGGTAAGGCGGTAAGGATATGGCGAAAAAAGCAACGCGCAGAGATTTTTATACGGAGATACGAAGGAGCCCTGGTAGATTTTTCTCGATTCTTTTTATCGTGACGCTGGGGGTGGCATTTTTTTCAGGGATACGGGCTTCGGAGCCGGATATGCGGATTACCGGGGACTCTTACTTTGACGCCGCAAAGCTTATGGATATCAAGGCGCTCAGTACATACGGGGTTACGAAGGAGGATGTCAAAGCATTTGAGGATCTTCCTGAAGTGGAGCAGGCAGAGGGCGCATACAGCGCAGATTTTTTATATGATCTTAAGGAAGAGCAGCATGTCCTTCATGTGATGGGAATCCAGAAGGAGATGAACCGCCTTGCGGTGACCAGGGGAAGGCTCCCGGTATCCGTGGGGGAATGTCTTGCAGACGACGAATCGGGCTATCGTGTCGGCGATGTCATTACCCTTAAGTCTGGGACAGAAGACCCTGTATCTGAGACCCTTCGGACAGATACATTGGAAATCGTCGGCCTTGGGAACAGCCCGTGTTATCTTTCCTACGGGCGGGGAAGCACTGCCATAGGGACCGGGAGCGTGGATGCATTTCTTGCAGTGCCAAAGGAAACCTTTGACATGGATGTATATACCGAAGTTTACCTACAGGTGAAAGGAGCGCGTAAGCTTTTGTCTTTTACCGATGCGTACGAAGAAAAGATTGAGAATGCCCTTGATGCGGCAGAGATTCTGGCAGATGCGCGGGGAGCGATCCGAAAGCAGGAGATTGTCGATGAGGCCAATGAAAAGCTTGAGGAAGCCAGAGAGGAGCTTGCCGACGGGAAAGCGAAGGCCAAAAGGGAGCTTAAGGACGCGAAAGAAAAGATAGATGATGCTGAAAAAAAGCTTAAAAGTGCCAAAAAGGAACTTAAGGACGGCAGGAAAAAGATAAAAGATGCAAAGAAAACCTTGAAGTCAAAGCAGAAGCAGCTTGACAATGCAAAGGAGAAGTACAAGTCGGGAAAGAGGGATTTAAAAAAAGGGAAAAAGGAATACGAAAAGGGACTGAAAAAATATAAGAAAGATAAGCCCGCCGCTCAGAAAAAGATAAAAGAAGGCCGCAGCCAGGCCGCGGCGTTAAAGGCAGTGATCAGCGAGGATGAAAAGACCTATGGCGCGCTCACCGCGCAGATCGATAAGCTGACCGAGGAGATTGAGAACTTGGAAAACGCCGGCGGTGGAAATGAAGGTTCAGCCGAGACTATAGCGGGCATGAAAGCGCAGCTTGAGAAGCTAAAGATGCAGGCAGCAGGCTTGCAGCAAAAGATTGCTGCCCAGAAGCAGGCATACGCGGCGGCAGATACAGAGCTTGATAAAGCACAGGGACAGCTTGACGCGGCAAAAAAGAAGCTTGACAAAGCAAAAAAACAGCTAATGAAAGGGGAAAAGGAGCTTAAAAAAGCGGCAAAGCAGATCAAGTACGGACAGAAGAAGATTGATGAAGGATGGAAGGAACTAAAAAAGCAGGAGAAGAAGTTAACCGACGGAGAAGAAGAGATCGCCTCCAACGAAGTCAAGCTTGCGGATGCGAAAGAGGACTACAAAGAGGGCAGGGAAGAGGCGAAAAAGGAGATCAAAGACGGAGAGCAGAAGATCGCAGATGCCGAGCAGGATATTGCGGATATCAAAGACCCTAAGTGGTATGTGTACGATAGGAGTACCCTTGTGGAATACAGCGGTTTCGGGGAGAATGCAGAGCGTCTCGGCGCTATCGGCCGGGTATTTCCAGTCCTGTTCTTCCTTGTGGCAGCGCTGATCAGCCTTACAAGCATGACGCGGATGGTGGAGGAGCAGAGGACATCCATCGGAACGATGAAAGCTCTCGGGTACGGCAAGTTCCAGGTGGCATTAAAGTACCTTGGCTATGCGTTCCTGGCGACTGTAGGAGGGAGTATCATCGGCGTACTTATCGGAGAGAAGATACTGCCCTATATTATCGTGTATGCTTACGGTATCCTGTACCGCCATCTGCCGGAGATACTGGTACCTTATGACTGGAAATATGCGGCTATGGCATCGGGAGGGGCAGTCTTTTGTACGATGGCAGCGACATTTCTTGCATGTTACCATGAGCTTGAGGCACAGCCGGCAGTGCTGATGCGTCCACCGGCACCGAAGAATGGGCGGCGAGTATTTCTGGAGCGGGTCGGTATCTTGTGGCGGCATTTAAGTTTTACGTGGAAATCCACTATTCGCAATCTGATGCGCTACAAAAAGCGATTTTTCATGACTATATTCGGTATCGGGGGCTGTATGGCCTTGATGTTAGTGGGCTTCGGCCTCAAGGATTCCTGCTATGAGATCGCCGAGATCCAGTATGCCGAGATCCAGCTCTATCACGGAAGCTTATATCTTAATGAGGATATCACCGAAAAGCAGAGAAGGGAGATTGAAGATGCTTTTGGCAGTGAGGGAGAGGTTACACGGCACATTGATGCCGATATGCAGAATATCACTTTGGTAAATGGAAAGAAAGAGCGAAGCGCTTATGCGTGTGTACTGAATCCTAAAGAGGAGGTCCCGAAGTTTGTGGATTTCCATAACCGGAGGACAAAGGAAAGCTATGTGCTTACGGACGGGGGCGCCATCGTCAGTGAAAAGACGGCGAAGCTTTTGGAGGTGAAAGAGGGAGATTCGGTCTGGATCAAGGATGAGGAAAACGGGAATAAAGAAGTAAAGATCGACCATATCTGCGAAAACTATATGGGACATTATATTTATCTAACGCCTGCATATTATGAGCAGGTGTATGGAGAGGCGCCGGAGTACAACAGTGTCTTGTTTTCGGTAAAGGATGCGGGAGATGTCGCGCAGCTTGAGAAGATCGGGCAGAGACTTCTTGAGAATGACGGTGTACTGAGTGTGGGCTACACCCATGATATAGAAAAACAGCTTGATGATATGCTGGGCAGCCTGAACCTTGTGATCGTCGTGCTGATCATTTCCGCAGGGATGCTGGCGTTTGTCGTCCTCTACAATCTCAACACGGTCAATATCGCAGAGAGAAAACGGGAGCTGGCAACCCTTAAGGTATTAGGGTTCTATGATCAGGAGGTAGGAGCCTATGTATACCGGGAAAATATTATCCTGACCTTTATCGGCGCGCTGGTGGGCGTGGGGCTTGGAAGAATCCTCCATCTGTTTATTATCGAGACGGTGGAAGTGGACAACGCCATGTTTGGCAGGAATATCAATATGCCAAGCTTTATATACAGCCTTCTGCTTACTGTTGCATTTTCCATGATGATCAATGGAGTGATGTACTTTAAGCTGAAAAAGATCGATATGGTAGAGTCGTTAAAGAGCATAGAATAATGCCTGAAAAAGGAAACAGGGATGAGCGGGCACACCATAGAGCTTGGGGACAGAGATTTTCTGTCCCCGATTTTCACAAATGATGTTTTCATAAACAGTACTTACTTCATCGCCAATCCAGAAAGAACGGACTTTACGTGGTCAATCTCCTGCTGGGAAGCTTTTGCTGCCGGTACATAGTAGCTCTTTTCCCGTGCCACCTGGTAAAGCTTTTCCTGGGACATCTCGCTCTCGTTGCGGATCTGCTTTAAGCATTGCTTAAGCTGCTTGTTCTCTGTCTGCGGGATCATCTCGCCATAGCGGGTAAGCTCGCCGTTTACGCCTGTCAGGGCATCTGATACCATTGTCTTATCGTCTAACATAATTTTCCCTCCTATAAGAATTTCATCAAATCCTGTTTGTTTTTCATTGCTGAATTTGCAGCATCCTGAAAGAGCTGCTTGATTTCAGGATCTTTTGCCTGAGCTGCGTAATCCTGCATCTTACAGTGGCATGTGTCGAATCCGCCGATCAAGTGGCGTAAGTTTTGTAGATCAAGAACTGAAATTTCTGACATGGGTATTTCCTCCTTCATTTTCTTTCGAAGTTAGTATGTACCGTAAGCTTAAAAAATATGTCTCTCTTTTTTTGAAGCTCTGATAAAAAGTAAAAAAAGATTTTTCATTGGCTCATTTTCCATATACATACATTCCGGATGCCATTGGACGCCGACGGCGAAGGGGAATACGGAGGATTCGACAGCTTCGATGATGCCGTCGGGAGCAATGGCGGTTGTACGGAGTGTTTCACCCAGGGTTTTTATGCACTGATGATGATAGCTATTCACATCGAGTGTTTCGCCGCACAGCTTGCAGAGCATACTGCTCTTTGAGACGGCGACTTGGTGGCAGGCATCCGAGCGGTCCTGGGAAAGCTGCATATGGTTCAGGGATTTCTCCGGGCGCATGGAAATATCCTGATAGATGGTGCCGCCGAGGGCGAGATTTAATACTTGCATACCGCGGCAGATGCCGAGTACAGGGAGCTTGTAGGAGAGCACTTTCTGCATGAACCGGATGTGAAAGATATCGGTCTTCCAGTCGGTGTTCCCTCTTTCCGTCATCAGGTTTTCACCGAAAAGAAGAGGGGTGATATCCCCGCCGCCGCAGAAGAGAAAACCATCGCAAAGCTGAAAATATCTTGTCGGGCAGGTGGCCTTGCCGGGACAGGGGATGATGAGCGGAACCGCGCCGGCATCAGCGATTGCCTCCACGTAAGACGAAGTGACAAACTGGCGGTTTTCTTCAAAGCCGCAAAATAATATTCCGATAACAGGACTCATAAATTTGCCTTTCTCATGTTATAATGTACGGAGTCTTACTTATTAGTTATGAAAGGATGTGGGCTGATATGAAACTTATTGATATGCATTGTGATACAATCTGGAAGCTTAAGGATCTGGATAAGACAGGAGATCTGATGGAGAACCAGTGCAGTGTCAACATCCCGGGGATGAAGCAGGCAGGAGTCACGGCGCAGTTCTTCGCTTGCTTTATCTATCGGGAAGGCATGGCGGGCGGATACGGGGAGGGTTACCGTCATGTCCATGAGATGATAGATTTTATGGAAAGACAGATAGAGAGATTCCCGGAGGATATCGCCGGCGCATATTCTTATGATGATGTGATAAAAAATGAATCCGAAGGGAAGATCTCTGCGATACTTACGGTGGAGGAAGGAGGTGTCCTGGAAGGTGAGCTTAAGCGGTTGGAAGATCTGTACCAAAGAGGAATCCGCCTGATGACGCTTATGTGGAACTACGAGAACTGTATCGGACATCCCAACAGCCGCGAGTCTTCGGTTATGGAAAAGGGACTGAAGCCTTTCGGGACAGAGACAGTAAGACGGATGGGGGAGCTTGGTATGATCGTGGACGTATCCCATGCTTCCGACGGCACCTTTTGGGATATTCTCCGCTGCGCGAAAGGGCCGGTCGTGGCATCCCACTCCAATTGCAGGGAGCTTAAAAATCATCCGCGGAACTTAACCGATGAGATGATCCGAAGCCTGTCAGGAATCGGCGGCGGCGCGGGGCTTAATTTTTACGGGCCGTTTTTAGGGACAGAGGATGCTTCTCTTATCGATGAGATGACAGCCCACATTGTTCATATGATTCAATGCGGCGGAGAGGATTTTCCTATGATCGGCACGGATTTTGACGGATTTGACGGGATAGAGCGGCTGGATATCCCGGGAACTGCACACATGGAAAAGCTGTGGGATGCCTTGAAGAAAAAGGGCGTTTCTGCTGCCCAGCTTGATAAGATCTGGAGCAAAAACGCCCTTCGCATCCTTAAGTCTGTCTGAAAAATTCGGTGACCTGATTTAAGATAATATTCATCAGGCGGGTGCGTGCCTCGACGCTGGCCCAGGCCACATGAGGCGTGATGAAAAGCCTGCGGCTGTCTTTGATTTTCCGCAGCGGATTGTCGGGAGCCATAGGTTCCGTGCTGAGGACATCTAAGCCTGCCGCCTGGATGATATCTTTATCGAGGGCATCGCAGAGATCCTGCTCGGCCACGATAGGACCGCGCCCAAGATTTAGGAAGATGCAGCTTTTTTTCATTTTGGAGAAAGCTCTTTTGTTGATCAGGTTTTCCGTAAATTCATTGAGCGGTGCATGGACGGAGATAATGTCGGAGGAAGCATAGAGCGTGTCTAAGTCTACCTGACAGTATCCGTCCTGGGGTGCGCTGCCGGAGGGGGAGGAGTAGATGACCTTAGCCCCGAAGGCTTCTGCGATGGAAGCTACCCGCCGGCCGATGTTCCCCAGTCCGATGATGCCCCAGGTCTTTCCGCTCAGTTCATAGAATACTTCCTCAAAATGTGTGAAGATGGTGTCGTTAGTGTAATGGTCGTCCTTCACATAATCGTCATAATACCGCAGCTTTTCTAAAAGGAAGAAAAGCATCGCGAAAGTATGCTGCGCCACTGATTCCGTGGAATATCCGGCGACATTGCGCCAGGCAATTTTCCGGCTGTCTAAATAATCTTTGTCCAGATTGTTCGTTCCGGTGGCGGTGACACACACTAATTTGAGATTCTTTGCCGCGCCGATGGTACGCGCGTTGACCTGGACTTTATTTACAATGATCACGTCGGCATCAGAAATCCGCTCCGGCACTTCATCGGATGTTGAGAAGGAATATTTTACCACTTCCCCTAACCGGTCGAAGCCGGACAGATCAATATCCTCACCGATGGTTTTTACATCTAAAAATACAATTTTCATGGTCGTCTCCTTTCTTGTGAATATGATAAGAACAGTATAATATATTTTCTAATATTTTTACATATTTTTGACATTTTTCCTCTTTTCAAGACTGGAAATTTTATGGTAATATGCTTTCCAAGAAAAGGAGTGATAAGCAATGAGAAAGAGAACAGTTATTTTCCGGAAAGTGGAAGACATGTTGGACTTTGTAAAAAAAGTCGAGAATTATCCATATGATATGGATATGAAAAGCGGTCGTTTTACCGTCGATGCAAAATCTCTGTTTGGACTTCTGAATCTTGGGCTCGAACGGAAGATTGAATTGAAGGTATACGACGAAAACTGCGATGCATTATTTGAGGACATCGCACCATACCTTGCAGCATAGTACAGTCAAAAATATCAGGTAAATATATTTGCGGCCGGTACAGTAAAATTAAAGATTGAAAAGTATCTGTATTACTGGTTGAGCAAAGAGGCTCCTTGACGTATAATGGACGTTGAGGAGCTTTGTTAATATCACTATCTGCCGTAAGGCAGGTGGAGAAGGAGGAATAAAAAATATGGTTTATAAGGAGTTTCAGGATTTAAAATTATCCGCACTTGGGATGGGAACGATGCGGCTTCCGCTTATTGACGGGAAGGACGAGCAGGTTGACGAGCCAAAGACAGCGGAGATTATCGCATATGCATTTGAAAACGGCATCAATTATGTCGACACGGCATGGGGATATCACGGCGGGAATTCTGAGCTTGTAATGGGAAAGATTCTGGAAAAGTACCCAAGAGAGAGCTTTTATCTCGCGACGAAATTTCCGGGATATGACCTGGCAAATATGCCGAAGGTGGAAGAGATTTTTGAGAAACAGCTTGAAAAGTGCAGGGTGGATTATTTTGATTTCTATTTGTTCCACAATGTATGCGAGATGAATATTGATGCATACCTTGATCGGCAATATAAGATTGATGAGTATCTGACGAAACAGAAGGAAAACGGCCGTATCCGCCATCTTGGCTTTTCTGCCCACGGAAGTTATGATGTGATGAAGCGTTTCTTAGAAAGTTACGGAGATCATATGGAATTCTGCCAGCTCCAGATTAATTACATAGACTGGAACTTCCAGGATGCGAAAAGAAAGGTAGAGCTTTTAAATGAATACAATATCCCGGTGTGGGTAATGGAGCCGTTAAGAGGCGGAAAGCTTGCCTCGCTTCCGGAGGCGGATGAAAGACTCCTTAAGGAGATGCGTCCGGAGGAGGAAATCCCGGCGTGGGCGTTCCGTTTCCTGCAGTCATTCCCGGAGGTAAAGATGATCCTTTCCGGTATGTCAAGCTTAGAGCAGATGAAGGAGAATATCCGGACCTTCGAGGAAGAAAAGCCGTTAGATGACGGAGAGATGGAAAAACTTCTTGAACTGGCGGACAATATGATCAACGGCGTTCCGTGTACGGCATGTCATTACTGCACGAGCCACTGTCCGAATGGCATTGATATCCCGGCGATGTTAAAGCTTTACAATGAACATGTATTTACCGGCGGCGGATTCCTTGCGCCTATGACGATCCAGGCGATTCCTGAGGAAAACCGACCGGACGCATGTATAGGATGCAGGAGCTGTGAGACTGTGTGTCCGCAGCAGATTAAGATCTCGGAGGTTCTAGCGGATTTTGTTGAAAAATTAAAGGAATGACGGTATAATTAGGAACATGTGTATCTTTGCGTATTGAGGCAAGTGCAAAAGATATGTAAAAAGAAAATCAGAAGGGAGCTTTCAGGTGAAGAGAGAGTTAGTGATTGTTCTTGATTTCGGCGGACAGTATAACCAGCTTGTGGCAAGGCGCGTCCGCGAATGCAACGTATATTGCGAGATATATTCTTACAAGACAGATATAGAAAAGATTAAGGCGATGAACCCGAAGGGAATCATCCTGACGGGCGGCCCAAACAGTTGCTATGAGCCGGGTGCGCCGACTTATTCTGAAGAACTTTTTAAGCTGGGAATCCCGGTGCTGGGCCTGTGTTACGGCGCGCAGCTTATGATGCATGTGCTTGGCGGAAAAGTGGCTCGCGCGGACGTAAGGGAGTACGGAAAGACAGAAGTGCTTGTAGATAAAGCGCAGTCAAAGGTGTTTGAAAATGTGCAGGAGAGGACAATCTGCTGGATGAGCCATTTTGACGCGATACTTAAGACAGCTCTGGGCTTTGAGATTACCGCTCACACGGCGGACTGCCCGGTGGCGGCGGCAGAAAATGAAAAGGAAGGATTATATGCGATCCAGTTCCATCCGGAGGTGCTCCACACGGCGGAGGGAACAAAGATGCTGTCTAATTTTGTGAGGAATGTCTGCGGATGCGCCGGAGACTGGAGGATGGATTCTTTTGTGGAAGAATCTATCCGGCAGATCAGAGAAAGAGTCGGAGACGGCAAGGTGCTCTGTGCGCTGTCGGGAGGCGTTGATTCTTCTGTGGCGGCAGTGCTCCTGTCAAAGGCAGTGGGCGGGCAGCTTACCTGTGTATTTGTAGACCACGGCCTGCTCCGCAAAAATGAAGGAGACGAGGTGGAAGCGGTCTTCGGCCCGTCTGGTTCCTACGACTTAAACTTCATCCGGGTCAACGCGCAGCAGAGGTTCTACGATAAGCTGGCGGGCGTGAGCGAGCCAGAGGAGAAACGGAAGATTATCGGAGAGGAGTTTATCCGTGTATTTGAGGAAGAGGCGAAGAAAATCGGAGCCGTGGATTTCCTCGTGCAGGGAACCATCTATCCGGACGTGGTGGAAAGCGGCCTTGGCGGAGAGTCGGCGGTGATCAAATCCCACCACAATGTAGGTGGGCTGCCGGATTATGTGGATTTTAAGGAGATTATCGAGCCGCTCCGCGACCTTTTTAAAGACGAGGTACGGAAAGCCGGGCTGGAGCTTGGGATTCCGGAGTATCTTGTGTATCGCCAGCCATTCCCGGGACCAGGGCTTGGCGTGCGGATCATCGGCGAGGTGACCGCGGAGAAAGTCCGGATCGTGCAGGATGCTGATGCCATTTATCGGGAAGAGATAGAAAACGCCGGGCTGGCAGGAGGAATCGGGCAGTATTTCGCGGCGCTTACCAATATGCAGAGCGTGGGGGTTATGGGTGATGAGCGGACGTATGACTATGCGGTGGCGCTTAGGGCTGTGAATACGATAGACTTTATGACGGCAGAGGCGGCGCAGGTGCCTTATGAAGTGCTTATGAAGGTGATGAGCAGGATTATCAATGAAGTTAAAGGGGTTAACCGGGTGCTTTATGATCTGACGAGTAAGCCGCCGGGGACGATCGAGTTCGAATAGTCGGAGCTAAGCCGCAAAGCCCGTAAACACTGAGGGCACTGAAAAAGTCCGATTCTAAAAAAGAATTGGGCTTTTTTCAGTGTTA
>CANAPP010000005.1 GCA_947363565.1 uncultured Lachnospiraceae bacterium
GTCCCAACTGGCTGTTGGGTACTGAAACCCTACACTTATATATTAGGAGGAGAAAAGAATGGGAGAAACACAAGTAAAACAAAAACATCCAAAAGGATTCTATGCCTGCTGTATTACGTTTACCTTTGAACGGCTGGCATTCTATGGGGCAAAGCCGCTGCTGCTTTTATTTCTGATCACGGCAGTTGCGGAAGGGGGACTTGGCGTCGAGCGGACGGACGCTGCTGTTATGGCGGCGAATCTGACGGCCTATACCTATATGGCGCCGCTGATCGGCGGTGTGATCTGCGACCGCTGGATGGGGGCGCGATATGCGATCGCACTGGGATACATTATCATGGCCGTCGGCTATATCGTCGGTTACCGGGCGCAGGGACCCGGCGGGGTCAATGCGATGATCATCCTGGTTTCCATCGGTACAGGATTCTTTAAGGGAAACTTAAATGCGCTGATCGGACGTCAGTATAAGAGCAAAGAGCTTTTGGATACCGCATTTTCCATCCAGTATTCTTATGTAAATGTGGGGGCGTTTTTCGGCTCGCTGCTCACCGGTTATCTGTATCTGCACTTATTCAAAAGGGGAGAAGTGCTTGGCTTCAGGCAGTGCCTTCTGATGGCGGCGCTGTGGTGCGTTGTTGGTTTAGTATGGTTCGTACTGAACTGGAAGAACCTGCAGGGACAGGGCATCAAGCCGTTTAAGTACCTTACAGATGAGAAAGGAAATATCATCGGCTCTACCGTAGAGGATAAGGGCGATGCCAAAAAGGATGAGCCGCTTACGCCTCTGGAGAGGAACCGCGTGCTTGCTATCGTACTTGTATCCGCATTTTCCATGCTGTTCTGGCTGTTCTACTATCAGCAGGATCTGGCTCTTGTCATCTATATGACAGACTATGTGAAGATGTCGATCGGTTCTTTTGCGATCCCGCCGTCATGGATCACGACTACATGGAACGGGCTTTTATGTATCGCGCTCGGCGGAGTGATGGCTGCCATCTGGAAAAAGCTTGCGGCACGTCCTCAGGGCGATATGAATATGTTCAAAAAAGTAGCGTTAAGCTTCCTGTTCGTCGGGCTTGCATTCGGGATCATGGTAGTGTGTGAATTTCTGCGCGGTGTCGGGGCAGACCCGTCGGTAAAGGCAAGCGTAGTGTTCCCATTTTTGTTCGCCACAGTCATCACCGTGGGCGAGATGTGCTTTTCACCGCTGCGTAATTCCTTCGTAAGCAAATACGCACCGAAGAAGTATGTGTCACTTTTGATGGGGGTTATCGCCGTGTCGACTTTCGGCGCGAATAAGCTGAGCCCGTTTGTACAGGCGTTTATTGAAAAATTCGATGTGTTCCCGGTATTTGTAGGGATTTTTGCATTGATGCTGGTGTTCGCCGCGCTGATCTGGCTGGCCAACGGCAAACTTAACCGTCTGGTTGAGGGAAAAGATTAAACAGAATAAAGAAAAACGGCTGCCGGGATGTAAGGAACATCCCGGCAGCTTTTTTATCATCTACCTGCGCATTTTACACGCCCTGCGTGTCTTCGACCGCCATCTTCATAAACTCTGCCATGCTCCTGGTAAAATATTTATTCTTCTTATACCAGAAATATACATTGCGCTCCGCCGCCGGGTCATCGAGCTTATAGTAGATAATATTCGCGTTCGGCTTCTGGCTTAGGACTACCGTGTCACTGACAAAGGAGATCCCCATCTCTTTTTCCGTAAGCTGATAGGTCATCAGAAGCTGGTCCAGCTTAAGGGTCACCTGGGGAATCATGCCGGCTCTTTTGCAGATTGCCTCCACACGCTCCCTCGTATCGTTGTGGGCGCGCAGCACGACGAAAGGATCGTTTTCAAAAAGCTTTAAGGATACGCCCAGGGTTTCTTCCTTGATGTGTACCTGGTTTAAGATATCCTCTGCCGTCAGTCCGCAGGCTGCGGCTCCTTGATTGCTCCGGAAGGATGCGGGCACCGCCAGCAGGAGATGTTCCTTCATAAAGAACCTTTTTTCGTAGATTTCCGGGTCCATGGGGTAGTTGTCGACGATCAGGTCTAGGTCTCCGGAAAAAAGCTTCTTTTCAAGCTGGCTGGTATGCCCCTCCACCACGTTCATCTTCACATTGGGGTAGGTCTTGTGGAACCGGTGTATGGCGTTTGGGAGGACGAAAGCCATGAACAGGAATGTTCCGCCAATGCTTAAGCGGCCGGTGCGCAGCTCATTCAGGTTACCGACGTAGCTTGCGAATTCCTCTTCCATATCCATCATCTTTTCTGTCATCTTGATATATTTTTTCCCGCATTCGGTAAGCTGTACGGGGGTCATGCTCCGGTCAAAAAGCGGCATCCCAATCTTGTTTTCCGTCTTTTTCACCGTCGCACTGAGGGCAGGCTGGGAAATATATAAATTCTTTGCGGCTTTGGAAAAGCTTCCTTCCTTATACACCTCATAGATGTATCTCATATTTGAAAACATGATCTCCTCCTTAAGTATCTCTCGATGTTGTCCTGTATTTAATTTTAATGCAGTTTTTTTTCGCCTGCAAATACATGAAACAAATAATACTTATAAGTCTATACTTATAATCCTATATGAAAATGTTATAAAAGGCAACCAGGTTTGCAATGGAGGGCGGATGTTTTGCGGAAGTATGGTCAGATAATATAAGTTTTTTTGTATAAGGTTTATATAAATATAGGTATTTGTCAGATGAATTTTTTGTCTCTATAATGAGGGCATCAACAAATGAAAGGGGCACAAATGATTATGATCCAGCCTGTTAATACACTTTCTAAGCCCGAGCTTGAAAAGCAGTTGTCTGAGCTTTGCCGGCAGTATGAGGACGTGAAGGGGAAGGGGCTTAAGCTTAATATGGCGCGGGGGAAACCGGCAGCGTCCCAGCTTGACCTTAGCATGGATATGCTTCAGCTTCCGGCGGACTGTACGCTTGAGGACGGGACGGATGCCAGGAATTACGGGATCCTTGACGGAATCAGTGAGTGCAGGAAGCTTTTTGCAGATTTGCTTGGCCTTAAGGCGGAGCAGATAATTATCGGCGGAAATGCCAGCCTTAACACTATGTTCGATACATTAGCGTCGCTGTTTTTGTTCGGCACCCAGGGGCACAAGCCGTGGAGCCAGTTAAAGTATGAAGGACATACGCCGAAGTTCCTCTGCCCGGTGCCGGGTTATGACAGACACTTTACCATGTGCGAAGAGCTGGGCGTAGAGATGATCCCGGTTCCGCTTCTTGAGGACGGTCCTGATATGGAGGTTGTTACTGAGCTTGCCGCGAAGGATGAGGATATCAAGGGTATGTGGTGCGTACCGGTACATTCCAATCCCCAGGGCGTCTGCTACAGCGACAAGACAGTACGGGCGCTTGCAGCGATGGAGACGGCCGCTGATGATTTCCGGATCTTCTGGGACAACGCTTATGCCATCCACCACATTTACGAAGAGAAGACCGTGCTTAACATCATCGAGGAATGTGAAAAAGCCGGGCATCCTGACCGTCCGTACTTCTTCTTCTCCACCTCGAAGATCACCTTCCCGGGAGCGGGAGTTTCCCTGATCTCCTCAAGTGATGCCAACATCAGGGAGTTAAAGGGGCATATGGCCGCGCAGACGATCGGCCACGACAAATTAAACCAGCTGCGCCATGTGCAGTTTTTCAAGACACCGGAGAATATCCGCCGGCATATGGAAAAACTTGCCGGCGAGCTTCGTCCGAAGTTTGACATGGTACTGGAAAGCCTCGATAAAGAGCTTAAAGGCAGCGGGCTTCTTAAGTGGCACAGCCCGAAGGGCGGATATTTCGTCTCCGTCGATACTCTTCCGGGATGCGCAAAACGGACCGTACAGCTTGCGAAGGAAGCCGGTGTTACTCTTACCGGCGCAGGGGCGACCTGGCCTTACGGAAAAGACCCGGAGGACAGAAACATTCGCATCGCACCTTCCTTCCCGACCATTGACGAGCTTGAAAAGGCCGTTGAGATATTTATCCTCTGCGTAAAGATCGCGGGGATTGAAAAATTGTTAGAAGGATAAACGGCAGTAAGGAAAGATTACTGGACCGGAAACCGATAAAAATCATAAAGTATAAAGGAGAAAGATCATGAGCAAACAGTATAATCCATATGATAACGTATTAAAAGTAGTGAAAAATGCGGCAGACATCCTCGGATTTTCCGACAGCGATATCGAGGCCATCAAGTATCCGGAGCGTGAGCTTCAGGTATCCATCCCGGTGCGCATGGACGACGGCTCCACACGGGTATTCCAGGGCTACCGCATCCAGCACTCTACTTCACGCGGACCGGCCAAAGGCGGTATCCGTTTCCATCCGGCGGTAAATTCTGACGAGGTCCGCGCACTTGCGGCATGGATGACCTTCAAGTGTGCGGTTGTCAACATCCCCTACGGCGGCGGCAAGGGCGGCGTGGTCTGCGATCCTAACGAGCTGTCTGAAAATGAGATTCGTGCCATCACCAGACGTTTTACGGCGGCCATCGCTCCGCTGATCGGACCAGAGCAGGATATCCCGGCTCCGGACGTAGGAACGAACGCGAAGGTTATGGGTTGGATGATGGATACCTACAGCATGTTAAAAGGCCACTGCATCCACGGCGTTGTGACCGGAAAGCCGATCGAGCTTGGCGGAGCGCTGGGAAGAAACGAGGCGACCGGCCGCGGCGTTATGTTCACCACAAAAAATATGCTGGGCAAGAGAGGTATTGAGATGGCAGGAACGACCGTTGCCATCCAGGGTATGGGTAACGTAGGAAGCATCACCGCAAAGCTTCTTCATAAAGAAGGCATGAAGGTAGTGGCGGTAAGTGATGTGTCCGGCGGGATCTATAAGGCAGAAGGCCTGGATATCCCGGCAATTCTTGAATTCCTCTCCAAAGACAGAAAGAACCTGCTGAAAGACTACAACGAGGACGGCCTGACCCGCATATCAAACAGCGAACTTTTAGAACTTGATGTCCAGGTACTCGTTCCGGCGGCTCTGGAAAACCAGATCAACGAAGGCAACGCAGACAGGATCCGCGCTAAGATCATCATCGAGGCTGCCAACGGGCCGATCACTGCAGAGGCCGACCAGATTCTTGAGGAGAAAGGAATCACCGTTGTACCGGACATCCTTGCCAATGCAGGCGGTGTTGTCGTTTCCTACTTCGAGTGGGTACAGAACATCCAGTCTGTTAGCTGGACGGAAGAGTCCGTAAATGAAAAATTAAAAGAGATCATGGATCCGGCATTTGAGGCCGTATGGAACATTGCCCATGAGAACAATACGACGCTCCGTATGGGCGCATACCTGATCGCAGTTAAGCGTGTCGTAGATGCAAAGCAGGCAAGGGCAATCTGGCCGTAAGCGGTAAACCGCAGATAAAAAATATAAGACGTTACAGTTTTTGCCATGAGCAGGGCAAGGTATACCAAAGCGTGTGCCTTGCCCGTTTTTTGCGTTAAATGCATGACACAGCCGTTAAAAAAACTACTTTTGCTAAAAACCTTACAAATTGTATTTATAATGCTATAATGAATTTACTTATATGAATTGAAGACATTTGTATTGGGGAAAATCTGACGAAAGAAGGTATGATAAGAATGAGCAGACTAGAGCTTGATTCGCCGAAAAAAGCCCGTATTGTCATGGAAGAACTTTACAAGGATTTAGAGCGAAGAATTGAATCAAGCCCTCCGGGGCTCTGTCCGGTTGATATGTCGCGCGCATTTCTGGAGCTGTGCCACGCGCAGACTTGTGGGAAATGCGTACCGTGCCGTATCGGGCTTGGACAACTGAACCATTTCATCAAGGACGTGCTTGACGGAAAAGCGACGATGGAGACACTGGAAGTTATGGAGCAGACTGCCCTTTCCATTATGGAATCCGCAGACTGCGCGATTGGCTACGAGGCGGCCAACATGGTGTACAAGGGGCTGATTGGATACCGTGATGATTATATTGAGCATATTGAGCATGGGCGCTGCACCTGTACATACAGCCAGCCTGTACCGTGCGTTTCCCTGTGTCCGGCACATGTGGATATCCCGGGATACGTTGCGCTGGTGGGAGAAGGACGCTATGCGGATGCCATAAGGTTAATACGCAAGGACAATCCATTCCCGACTACATGCGGCTTTATCTGTGAGCATCCGTGCGAGGCGAGATGCCGCAGGAATATGATGGACGACGCAGTAAATATCCGGGGGCTTAAGCGTGTTGCCGCAGATTTCGCGGGAGAGGTTGACCCGCCGGCATGTGCACCGTCAACGGGCAAGAAAGTTGCCGTATTGGGCGGAGGCCCGGGAGGTTTAAGCGCGGCGTATTATCTGCAGCTTATGGGCCATCAGACTACCGTATACGAGATGCTGCCTAAGCTTGGGGGTATGCTCCGCTACGGCATCCCGAACTACCGTCTACCGAAGGACCGTCTGGAGGACGATGTGAACGCCATCTTGAAGACCGGCGTTGAGGTAAAGCACGGGCTTAAGATTGGGCCGGACATTACAATCCAGCAGCTCCAGAAGGAGTACGATGCAGTGCTGATCACCATCGGCGCAAGCACCGACAAAAAGCTGGGGCTTGAAGGGGAAGAGGCGGAAGGAATCTTCTCCGCGGTTCAGTTCTTGAGGAACGTAGGAAAGAATATCATCATGGATCTTACGGGCAAGGAAGTTGCGGTTATTGGGGGCGGCAATGTAACTATGGATGCTGTCCGCACGGCGAAACGTCTCGGCGCGAAGAAGGTCAGTGTCGTATATCGTAGAAGAGTGGCGGATATGACTGCCCTGCCGTCAGAGATTGAGGGCGCGATTGCAGAGGGCATTGAAGTGCAGACGCTTAAAGCTCCGTCCTCTCTCGACATCGATGAGAATAATCATGTAAAGGGTATCTATGTATCTCCGCAGATGATCAGCGCCATCAAGGACGGACGCGCCAGCATCAGGCCTACAGGCGAGGAGGACATCTATATTCCGTGCGATATCTTAGTGGTTGCCATTGGGCAGAATATTGAGACAAAGCATTTTGAAGATGCGGGAATTCCGGTAAACCGGGGCAAGATTGTGACAAAGAACAACGGCGCGATTGAGAACCTTCCGGGCGTGTTCGCCGGTGGAGACTGTGCAAGCGGACCGGCATCTGTAATCAAAGCGATTGCCGCAGCCAAAGTTGCGGCAGCGAATATTGACGAGTATCTGGGCTACCATCATGAGATTTCCTGTGATGTGGAGATTCCGGAGGCGCGTCTTGACGACCGCACACCATGCGGCAGAGTGAACCTGACCGAGCGTGAGGCTTGCGAGAGAGTGAAGGACTGGGACGGCTGTGAGAACTGCATGACCGAGCGTGAGGCAAAGCAGGAGGCAAGCCGGTGCTTACGGTGCGACCACTTTGGATATGGAATCTTTAAAGGAGGCAGAGAGACATTATGGTAAATCTTACAATTGATGGAAAACAGATATCTGTACAGGAAAACACCACAATCATGGAAGCTGCCGCTCAGAACGGGATTCCGATTCCGAAACTCTGTTATCTGAAGGGAATCAATGAGATTGCAGCGTGCCGTGTGTGTGTCGTTGAATTAGAGGGAAAAGAAAAATTAATTACATCCTGCAATAATGTGGCGGAAGAGGGCATGGTCATCTATACTAACAGCCCGAAAGTAAGAAGGCACAGGAGGAATACGGTGGAGCTTATCCTGTCACAGCATGACTGTCTGTGCGTGACGTGTCCAAGGAGCGGCAACTGCAGCTTGCAGAAGGTTGCGAATGATTTGGATATCCTGGAGATTCCGTTTAAGCAGGAGTTGGAGCACCAGCCGTGGAACAGGGAATTTCCGTTAATCCGCAATTCTGCCAAATGTATTAAGTGCATGCGCTGTATCCAGGTCTGCGACAAGGTGCAGGGACTTCATATCTGGGATTTGGAAGGAACCGGCTCCCGCACGACAGTAAATGTATCCGGCCACAAAAAGATTGAGGATTCCGCATGTTCCCTGTGCGGTCAGTGTATTACCCACTGCCCGGTAGGAGCGCTTACCGAGAGGAGCGATACGGGGAAGGTATGGAAGGCAATTGCCGACCCGGACAAGATTGTGGTTGCACAGGTTGCCCCGGCGGTGCGCGCGGCGTGGGGAGAATATCTGGGTCTTGCGCCTGAGGACGCGACTATTGGAAAGATACTTGATTCCCTGAAACGGATGGGCGTAGATTATGCATTTGACACTTGTTTCTCGGCAGACCTTACGATTATGGAAGAAGGTACGGAGTTCGTCAAGAGGTTTACTTCCGGTGAATTGAAAGAGCGTCCGATGTTTACCTCCTGCTGCCCGGGATGGGTGAGGTTTATCAAATCCCAGTTCCCGCATCTGGTGAAATACCTGTCTTCCGCAAAGTCGCCGCAGCAGATGTTCGGCGCAGTCATGAAGACTTATTTCGCGCAGAAACTTGGCGTAAGCCCGGAGAGGATTTTTACCGTATCTGTAATGCCGTGCGTGGCGAAGAAGGCAGAGCGGGAGATGGAGCTTTTCTATGAGGAATACGCAGGGCATGATATTGACGCGGTTGTTACTACAAGAGAGCTGGTAAGGATGATTCGCTCAACACACATTAGCCCGGATACCCTTAAGGATATCGAGAGCGACCGCCCGATGCAGGAAGGCACGGGGGCGGGCGTTATCTTCGGAGCGACCGGCGGCGTTATGGAGGCGGCTTTAAGGAGCGCTTACTTCCTGATCAAGGGCGAGAATCCTCCGGCGGATGCTTTCAAGGCAGTCCGCGCTCAGGGATTTAACGAGAACAACGGCGTTCAGGAGGCGACCTTCACAGTGGACGATATTCAGGTGAGGACTGCGGTAGTCAGCGGGCTTGGCAATACAAGGGCGCTCATTAATAAGATTGAGAAGGGCGAGGTTCAGTATGACTTCGTGGAAGTCATGGCGTGTCCGGGAGGCTGCGTAGGCGGCGGCGGGCAGCCAATCCATGACGGCGAGGAGCTTGCGTTTGAGCGCGGCAAGAATCTGTATTATCTGGATGAACATGCGAATCTCAGGTACTCTCATGAGAATCCGGATATTGACCTGCTCTACAAGGAATTCTTCGGCGAGCCGAATGGACATAAGGCGCATATGCTGTTACATAGCGACCATTTGGATGATCTGGCGAACGGAAGGTAAAAAATGCAAGTATTAGCGAGCAGACAAAGAAAGTCTCTGGAAGATCAGTTCCGGAGGCTTTCTTTTTGTGCTGCAAAACGGTATGTTGCGCTTCAAATGTTTCCCGCCTGAGGACAGACCTGAATGCAGCATGCTATGATGAAAGGGACGGATCAGACAAAATGCATGCAGGGAGGAGATACGATGAGACAGGATTTGTATGGATATTGCCGGGTGAGTTCAGTCGGGCAGAAGGAAGACAGGCAGCTTATTGCAATGATCAGGAAGCATGTTCCGATCAAAAATATCTATGTAGATAAACAAAGCGGGAAAGATTTTAACCGTCCCCAGTATAAAAAGCTCCTGAGGAAACTGGATGAAAATACTGTTCTCTATATCCAGTCTATAGACCGGCTGGGAAGAAATTACCAGGAGATCCAGGAGCAGTGGCGTATTATCACAAAAGAAAAAAGTCAGACATAGTAGTGATCGATATGCCACTTCTAGACACCCGGCGGGAGAAGGATCTTACCGGGACATTTTTAAGTGATATTGTTTTGCAGGTTTTGAGCTTTGTGGCAGAAAATGAGCGGAAAAATATTAAACAACGGCAGACAGAAGGAATCGCGGCGGCAAAGGCGCGGGGCGTAAAATTCGGAAGACCTTCAGTCTCATTGCCGGATAATTTTGGTGAAGCCTGTGAGAGATGGAAAAAGGGAGAACTCAGTGTTGCGAAAGCAGCAAATATATGCGGGATGTCCAAATCTACATTCTATGACAGGGCAAAAAAAGCAGAATAAACATGTTAAAATGACAAACAGACAATTTCTATCCGGAAAAGTGTACTTTTTCGGATTTTCTATTTCTTCTATATTAATTACAATTATATTCAACTTTCAAAAAATGTCAATAATGTCCCATTTGAAAAAGTACACCTTACCGAATATCTGTTACTGTTAGCAATGCTCACGGTAATATTTGCAATGGCCGGTAATGGGAGGCAAGGTGCACAGGAGTGAATCATATGGGAAACAGACAGAATGATCTGGCAGGAAAAAGGTTCGGCAGATTACTTGCCATAAAGCCGACATCAGAGCGTCAAAACGGGTATGTCGTATGGCGCTGTCAGTGTGACTGCGGCAATGAGATCCTGGCGTCCTCCAGATCTCTTAAAAATGGCTGGATCACGGACTGCGGCTGCTCGCGAAAGTGCCGGAAAGGCGCAGACTTAACGGGGCAGCGGTTCGGACGCCTGCTTGTCCTGAAAGAGGAAGAAGAAAGAGGAGAGGATGGACAGGTGCGCTGGCTCTGCCAATGCGACTGCGGTAGTCAGGCAGTCACAACTACCGGACAGCTGCGGGCGGGATATAGGAAAAGCTGCGGCTGTTTAAGCCGTCCTCCGCTGAAAAGCTGGGTGGGCAGACGGTTTGGGAGCCTTCAGGTAGTCTCCTATGCCGGAAAATGGAAGGGGAAGCATCACTGGCACTGTAAATGCAACTGTGGCTGCGGCCGGGAGTTGGATGTATCGCAGTCGGCGCTCTGGCAGGGACATACGAAGAGCTGTAAAAGCCTGGACTGGAATAAGGTTCCGGAACTTGTCGGACAGCACTTTGGTGATCTGACTGTTGTTTCCTATGAAGGGAAAAAGAACGGGCGGCATTACTGGCGATGCCGCTGCAAATGCGGAAAAGAAACTGTCGTGAGCCAGTCGAATCTGAAAAATGGCCACACTCTGAGCTGCGGACACAGATCCACACCTCTGAATACCAAACATTTTGTAGACGGCACCTGCATTGAAAATATCCGAAGCCGGAAAATATCCGTGAACAATACCAGCGGAGTACGGGGGGTGTATAAAAGGAAGCAGAGCGGAAAGTGGCAGGCGCAGATTACCTTTCAGGGAAAGACGCGGTATCTGGGAAGCTATGAGAAACTGGAGGATGCCGCAAGGGCAAGGGCAGCAGGTGAAGAGCTGTTTGATAAGTTTTTGGAAAGATATGATCAGGACAGACAGTAGAGGAAGGAGTAAAGGCCGAATGACAGATGAGAAGACCATCCACTTTGGACTCCTGGGTTCATTTTCCTGTTCCCATGGGAACGCTGTAAAGGCAGGAAGAAAAGCGCTGTCTTTTTTGCAGTACCTGGTAGTAAACCATGCACGGAGTATCTCTTCCGAGGAACTGCTTGAGCAATTTTGGACTGAAGAGATCAGTAACTCTCCCGGGGCGGCATTGCGGCGTATGATGTTTACCGTCCGGAATCTTCTGGATGAGATGTTCCCCGGGGCGGATAACCTGCTGGTCACCCTTCCCGGATGTTATGCGTGGAATCCGGATATCCGTCTTGAGCTTGATACAGAGTTGTTCGAGAAGGCCTGCCTGGATGCGGGAAGGGCGGTTGGGGAGGAAAAATGCAGCCTGCTTCTTCGGGCTGTTTCCCTGTATAAAGGAGATTTCCTCTCGGGAAATGACAGTGAATGGGCGCTGGTCTTAAGGCAGTATTACCAGACACTCTATCTAGACGCCTGTAAGGCGATGCTGCCAATCCTATACCAAAAGGAGCAGTGGACGAAACTTTTGGATATCTGCGGCCAGGCGTACAGAATTGACTTTGCGAGAGAAGAATTTACCCTTTGCCAGATGCGTTCGCTGATTGCTTTGGGGCAGCCGGAACAGGCCATCAGGCAATATGAGATTTTCCGGGATAAGCTCATGCAGGAATATGGGATCATGCCTACCAGCCAGGCAGAGAAGCTTTATACGCTGGCCGCTGGCCTTAGAAGGAAGAATACAAGGGAACAGGACGTCTTTAAGCTGGTGTGCGAGGATCAGGAAGGGAGCCTGGCTTTTTTCTGTACTTTTGAGATATTCCAGAAAATTGTCGCATTGGAAAGACGTCATATTAAGCGGTCAGGACAGCCGTCCGCACTGGTCGTTGTCAGTCTTGGCAAAAAGGCAATCCCGGCTACAGATGCGAGAAGACTGGAGAGGATCCTTCTGGAGAAGCTAAGAACCGGAGACCCGGTTGCGCGGCTGGCGGCGGATTCCTATATCCTGATGCTGACAGGAGCCAGTACGGAAAAAGCGCGCTTGGTCATGGGGCGGATCGACGGTGATTTCCACAGAATTTACCGGCATTCAAAAGCAGATATCACGTACCGTATCGCGCCTTTGCAGCCGGAAGGAGCACGGTAGGGAACTGCTTGGAAATAGCTTGTGCAGATGAGGAGAAAAGTGCCCGTCTGCACAAGCTATTTCCGGGCAGTTCCAAAACTGCCCGGTGACGCTCTGCGAAAAAGCGCCTTCTTTTCCAACGGAAGTAACGGAGCGGTAACGTTGTGCTGTTATAGTGTAATTGAAAGCAGAAAGGTGGTGATCATATAACATTTCAGGGGAAAATGCTTCCCTGTCACAGCCGAGAAGCGATAGTCACGGTGAAAACATATAAGAATGGCATTATGGATGGCTATCTGCAGCATCCACGGCTCAAAGGCAAGGAGAAATTCCAGAGTTTATCGCAGATGGTGTTATTTCTCGATGGACTGCTTGGCCTGGAGTATTGTCCGAATCAGCCGTTGCCGCTGATCTGTCCGGAGGATGGGTTAAAAGAAGGAATGGATGTATTCCGTATACAGATTTTATTCCGGGAACATTACACCTGGCAGGGCCGGCTGATCTGGCAGAATGAGAACCAGGAGGCGGTATTTCACAGCGCTATTGAGCTGCTTCAGTTGTTGGATGAGATTCTCGCAGAGCAGTAGGAGGTGAGGATGTTAAAAAGATAGGAACACAGATAACAAAAAAATGATAAGGAGAAAGAATTTATGAAATCAAAAAGAGGAAAGGTTAGGAGAAGTTTGGCGCTCTTTCTGGCACTCGCACTGATATTCACCACTTTCCTTGGTGATGTGAGCGTTGTGAATGCGCAGGAAGTGGCGGAGACAGAAGCCGGTGCGGATAATGAGCCAGAAAAACATGAGAAATCAGCTCCGGAAGAAAAGCCGCAGAAAAAAGAAGCTCCGGCAGAGAAAAAAGAGGAGAAGAAAGCTCCGGCAGAGAAGCCGCAGGAGAAGGAAGCTCCGGCAGAAAAACCGCAGGAGAAGGAAACCCAGGCAGAGAAGCCGCAGGAGAAAGAAACTCCGGCAGAAAAGCCGCAGGAGAAAGAAACTCCGGAAGAAAAACCGCAGGAGAAAGAAACTTCGGAAGAAAAACCGGTGGTGGAAGAACCGAAGCAGTCTGAGGTACAGAATAACGGCAGCGAGTCCGCAGACGTAAAAACGGATGACAGCAAGGCAGAAGCACCGAAGGATGATTCTTCATCGATAGATGAGGAAAAAACGGATAAGGAAGATGATGCCGAGGAAAAGACTGAGAAGTATACAGTCAGGTTCAGGGCAAATAATTCCGATGCAGGCATCATCACTGTTGACGGAAGTTCCGTAAATGCAGCCAGCTACAAAAAGGACGTGGAAGAGGGCAAAGACTTCAAGTTCAGCGTAACGGCGAAGGAAGGATTTGACGTTGAAAGCGTTAAGGCAAACGGAGCAAATGCGGAAAAGAACGGCGAGACAGGGTATGTTGTCAGAAATGTAAAGAAAGACACGGAGATAGCAGTTCAGTATAAGAGTGTTCAGAAAGCGGCTCAGGCAGAAGTTTCTGAGAAGAAAGAAGTGCCGGAAGTTGTAAAGAAATTCCTGGATGCTGTTGATAAATTGGCAGCCCTTGGTGATGTGACCGAGAAAAACGCTGAAGAAGCCAACAGGCTCGGTCAGGCGGCTATGGACGCTTATGAGGCAGTTCAGGATGCAGGGCTTGAGGATTATGAAGGTGTATCGGAAGCTCTTGCTGCATTAATGGCAATTGCTGATAAGATTACCGGAGGCGCTGAGACAAATGCTTTGATTAGCGGTGAACAATTTAAAGTAAGAGTCGTAAAGGTTGTAAATGGTCAGGAAGCAGGCAGCGTATGGTTGACGAGCAAGTGTTTACAGAGTACAGGACATAGCGGTTATGACCATTCCACGAATCTTCGGACGTTAGCGAACCAGTCGGGCTTTTCAGGATATAAAGGTTATAATTGGTCCAAATATACAACCGTGCCCTCTACCTATACGTCAGGGCTATGCCCGAACAACAATTATGCATCAGTGCATTACAATATCACCGGCAGTGCACCCTATAAGGCAAACGAGACATTGTTTCTCTTTTTCGAGACCTCGAAAACCTTTATTTTGAAATATGACGCTAATGGCGGTTCGGGAGCTCCTGCACAGCAGAGTGCGACAAGTACGGAATCATCTTATAACTTTAAAATTTCTACCACACAGCCATCCCGCAACGGATACAAATTTTTGGGGTGGTCAACATCGAGTACAGCAACGAGTCCAAGCTATTATGGCGGCGGAAACATTGCAGTTACCGGAACTACGACGCTTTACGCTGTATGGGAAAAGCAGGAGTCAGCAAGTTATACTGTTTATTGGTATAATGTTGATGGGGAGCAAATACGGACTCCCGAAACCAGAGACGGTATTGTAGGCGCAACAGTAAGTGCGACATCACAGGATAAAATCATAGCTGGTTATACGTTTGATGAAGGAAATGCGGGGAACATAGTTTCTGCAACACTGCAAGGCAGCGGAACAAAACTTATCCTTTATTTCAAAAAAGATAAAGTAGAGCCCAATAAAACATTTACATTAACAAAGAGGTTTGAAGGCATTGATCAGATTCCGGGCAGTTTTTCTATTCATTATACCGTTAAGGCCGGGGATAACAGCACGACTGGCACGCTGAACCTTGTAAATGGAACTGTTTCCGGAAAAACAATAACCTGGCAGGTTCCATATTATTACAATACGGGAGCAACAAATGAAGTGACGCTTGTAGAATCCGGAAATGTGATGAATTACACATACACTGCAACGGCATCGTCAGGAAGTGTAAACGGGAATGTGATAACATTCAGTGTAAACGCAATGGCCAGCGGTGTAGTGAAGACTGTCACAAACACATATCATTCTACGAAAAAGCCCGAGTTAGAGATTACTAAGACGGTGTCTCCGACAGGGAAAGCTCAGGTAGGCGATACATTAACCTATGTGATTGAAGTGTCGAATAAAGGCGATGCATCTGCTGCGAATGTAGTTGTTACTGATAATCTTCCGAAGAGCCTGACTGACATTGCTGCAAACCTGGATGGAAAAGCTATAAACAATTATAACGGCTCCGTGACAATTCCAAGTTTAGCGGCTGGCGGCAAGGCAGTGCTGACGATTACGGCAAAAACAACCGAGGCAGGAGAAATCAGGAATACAGCGAGTGTCAAGAGTGATGAAACACCGAACCCGACACCGAGTAACGAGGTAGTTACTACAGTAGATCCTAAAGAGCCAGAAATACCGGAACTGTCTGTAACAAAGAATGCAGACAAAAATACAGTAAAGGCAGGAGAAACGGTTAAGTATACAATCCTTGTCGAGAATAAAGGAAAAACTGTTGCAGAAAATGTAAAAGTGACAGATATTCTTGACAGCAGACTGACCTTTGAGAGCTGGAGCCTGAATGGGGCAGAAAGCAAAGAGCAGCCGTCAGGCGGCATATACACGATTGGAGCAATAGCAGCAGGAGCATCTGCTGAACTGACGATATATGCTAAGGTAAAAGACAATGTTGCAGCAGGAACGGAGATTCATAACACGGCGATTGCATCTGGTGATAATACTCCGGAAGACGAAAAGCCGAACGACACTGTTGATATAACGGTAACTGAGGATGAAAAACCGGAACAGGTAACGGCAACGTGGCTTAATGGCTATACAGATACGCCAATCAAAACAGAGACGGTCGACAAGACGATAAGTGATGAAGATTTGGCGCAATTATATCCAGAGAGTGCTCCAACGCGAGAGGGATATGAGTTTGCCGGATGGGGCGAGCCTGTGCGTGATGAAGATGGAAACATCACAATTACAGCACAGTGGAAAGAATTAAAATTAAGCCCTGAACTAACGGTAACAAAGACGGTAAATGTTCATACAGTAAAGGAGGGAGAAACTGTTAGGTATACAATCCTTGTCGAGAATAAGGGAGAAGCTGATGCAGAAAATGTAGAAGTTACTGATGTACTTGACAGCAATCTGACGTTTGCGAGCTGGAGCCTTGATGGGAAAGAAAGTGATGCACAGCCGTCAGACAGCGTATACGATATCGGAACAGTAAAGGCAGGAACAACTGTCAGGCTGACGATTCAGGCCAAGGTAAATGATGACGTTGCTGCAGGGACAATAATTTATAACACAGCCCAGGCAACTTATAAAGATATGCCGGATGAAAGCCCGAAAGATACTGTCAGTGTTAAAGTGATTGAGGATGAAAAGCCGGATCAGATTACGGTAACATGGAAAGATGGATACACTGAGTTACCGGTAGACCAGAAAACGGTCAACAGAGGAATCAGTGAAGATGAGCTGAATAAATTATATCCGGAAGCTCCAACGCGTGAAGGTTATGAATTTACCGGGTGGGGTGAGCCAGTACGTGATGTAGACGGAAATATCACAATCACGGCAGAGTGGAAACCTGTTTCAACGCCAGAAGACCCAACACCGGAAGATCCAACGCCAGAAGATCCAACACCGGAAGATCAAACACCGGAAGATCCAACGCCAGAAGATCCAACGCCAGAAGATCCAACACCGGAAGATCCGGCGCCAATAGACCCAACACCGGAAGATCCGACGCCAATAGACCCAACACCGGAAGATCCGACGCCAGAAGACCCAACACCGACAACACCAACGGTTGTACCAACAACACCAACACTTAGGCCGGTAGTACCGGAAATTACACCAGTTACACCAATCGTTGCGCTGACAACTCCCGCACCGGCAACACCTATAGTTACACCAACGGCACAGACCCCGGTAACGCCGGTAATAACACCGGAAGAGGAGGAAGAGCCGGAAGACCAGCAGGAGGTACGTGCGGTTGCAGATGAAGAAACACCGTTGGCCACAACCCAGATAAAAGACGAAGAAGTTCCGTTGGCGGGCAACACAGACAGATGGGCATTGATCAATTTTGCTTTAATGAACCTTGCAATCTTTGAATCCTTGATGCTGTTGATCGGATATTTTGTTCAGACAAAGAAATCATCAGAAGAAAAGAATGAGAAAGAAGAGGAAAAAGAGGAGCAGGAAAGAAAGCTGAAGAAAAAAGGAATCATTCGTCTTATCAGCCTGCCGATAGCCGTTATTTCTCTGATTGCATTTTTCTTAACAGAGAATATCTGGCTTCCAACCAAACTGGTGGATCAGTATACACTGATGATGGCAATCATCGCAATCTTCCAGACAGTCATAGTTGCGCTGTCGCGTAAGGAAGAAAATGTCGAAGAGGAAGAGCCGGAAGCGGAGATGGCATAGTCGGAAAATCTGTAAAACAATGAAATAGCGGGGCATGCAAAAATCTGCCCCAAACAAGGCCAGGTGCGGCTGATATCAGTTGCGCCTGGCCTTAAAAATTGACTTCTTTTTACCGTATTTCGAAAATTTCTACGCCCCATGGCATCAGAGCCAGCCGGTCGCCATGTTTTACCGCTCTACCGTCTGCTAAGAGCGCAAACGCGTCATTTCCTTCATAAGAGACTGTCTGCTCCTTCTCGGAATAATTCAGGTAATAGATAATCTCCTTCCCGTCGCCATTGAATCCCCGTTTTACAATAATCGGAAATCTGTATTTTGTGTTCTGTAAAGACAGATGCAGCGGTATTGACGGCACAGTGCCGGAGCATTTGCCTTCCGAAGGATTCGTAGGATTGACTGACGCCCTATCAGCCTTAGCGGCAATGTAACCCGTCAGCTCATCGATTGCCTCCTTATCCTCAAAGTAACAGCCGATATAGTACGCCCTGCCGGACTGGTATGCATATTCCGTGACCGCAGAGTAGTTTCCCCATGCGTTATGGTGATATGCGGCAAGGGTGTCTGCGCCGTCAGTCATGACAAGCTCCATCCATTCACAGACGGGAACATTTTTCTTTTCCGAACCGATGCGAAAGTCAAGGCCGACATTTTGCGGGATGGTAAACTGGTCGTAGCGGATTCCTAAGCATTCCGCCAGGATATGGGGCTGGGTGTCGTGATAAATCTTTATATGCTCATCCGAGAATGCGCTGCGGAAGGTAACGGCGAGATGCCCGCCTCCTGCCGTGTATTCTTTCAGTGCGAGGAGCGTCGCCTCATCCGCAGAGTACAGGCACGGTACAAAGACTATGCGGTATTCGTTAAGGTGCATATCCTGCGGGGAAATGATGTCGTACTCGACGTTGTTCCGGTACAGGGAATCGGCAATCCAGCGGAAGACGGTGTTGTAGCTTAAGGCTTTCAGGTTCCCGGTGGGGAAGTGGGAAAGACCGGAGAGGGATTCATGGCTTACAAGGATTGCAGCCCGGTTTTCTTTCCGCAGATTTTTAATCTTTCCTTCGATTTTCTTAAGCTCCGCGCCGAACTGCGCTGCCTCCCGGTACGTCTCATTTTCGGAGAAATCATGGGAGAGTACGCCCTTCCAGTAGCTTTCAAAGGAGTTGTGTATGGAGTGCCAGTGCCAGTACATCACGCTGTTTGCGCCGTTTGCCAGATGGCTGTAGGCGCAGAGCCTTAATTGCCCCGGGAAGGGCAGCCATTGGGGATTCCCCTGCGCCTGTGTCTCTAAGATCAGGTAGTTATCCCGCTTTAAGGCGCGGGTAATGCTGCCGCAGGCGGCAATCTCTGCGCCTGTCAGGCTGTCCTGGGAAGGGTGGTAGATATCTGCTCCGGCAACGTCCATATATGGGGCGGAGGCGAAAGGGTCAGCGTCCGGCTGGATGCCGAAAGAATGTCCGACCCATTCAAAGTCAAAGTTGTGGGTGATGAACTGATGGGGCTTTCGGTATTCCTTGATGATATCTGCCTGGAAACGGTGGAAATCCGCTACAAGCTTTCGCTGAAATTTGGCGTATTCCGCCGCGAGGCTCCCGTTGATGGTGCCTCTCACGTCCGGGAAATCCTCCCAGTCGTCAATGCGGTTTGACCAGTAGTCGAGACCGAATTCGCGATTGAACTCTTTGATGTTTGGAAACTGTTTTTTCAGGCTTTCCACGAACATTGCCTGCGCCCGGGAACCGGCAGTGTGGTAGTGATGCGTTTCATTGTCAATCTGATACCCGATGACATTGGGATGCGCGCATACATGCGCCATAAGTACGCGGATAATTTTTTCCGCATAGTGAAGGTATACGGGGCTTGTGAGGTCCATGTTCTGCCTGCGCCCGTATATCTCCTGTCCGTCCTCCGTGAGGGCGAGGATGTCCGGAGCCTTTTTTGCCAGCCATGCCGGGATGGCGTAGGTCGGCGTGCCGATGATGACATTCATGCTAAACTGGCTGGCGGCATCGAGCATACGGTCAAGATGGGTGAAGTCATAAGTCCTTTCTGAAGGCTCAAGGGTGCTCCATGTAGATTCTGCGATGCGGACGGTGTTCATCCCGGCATCTTTCATCATCTGGAAATCCCGGCGGGTCCGCTCGTAGGGAAGATATTCGTCATAGTAGGCCGCGCCGAAAAAAATGTGGTCTGTCTTCATGCAGATAGTTCCTTTCTTGTGTATTTTCATGTGCTAGTATAACCATAGCATTTTTGTGTGCCGGATACAAGATTTTGGTTGACATTTTGGGTGGAGCTGCGATATATTATTAAGTACATTCAGAAAGTCAGAGACATTTCTAACTATACATTGCCCGCAGTCTGCGGGTTCTTTCGCAAAAGATTCAGAAGATGCCGTAACACAGGCATATCGAAGAAAATCCAAAATCATATTAACAGTTGCAAAAGAAAATCAAGTTGATTATACTGAAAGGAGAAAATATGGCAGAGGGAAGGTTGCAGTGGCATCCTGCTTTCAGCGCGGCGTTTCATATTGAATTGAATGACGAACTGGAAAATTTGTATATCGAAGAGGAGCATATGCTCAGTAAAAAGCCGTTACAGATTGACATGCTGATCATCAAAAAGGATAAGGAAAAGGCTGTCCGAAAGAATATAGGCAGGATTTTCCGCGAACATAACATCGTAGAGTATAAAGAGCCGGATGATTATCTGAGCTTAAACGATTTTTATAAGGTATACGGGTATACCTGCCTGTATCAGTCGGATACGGAAAAGGTGGGGGAGATAGACCCGGGAGAGATTACCATAACTTTCGTGTGCAATCATTATCCGAGGAAAGTGATAAAACATATTGGAACAGCCAGAAAGATTCGCTGCGAAAGGCAGGAGCCGGGGATATATTATTTGATTGGGGATATGTTTCCGATGCAGATATTGGTAACAAAGGAATTGCCAAAGAAAGAAAACTACTGGCTGCAGAGCCTGAGGAATAACCTGAAAGCGGGCGCAGAGATACAGGAACTTTTGATGCGCTATGAAAGAAAAAAGCATAAAGCGTACTATCCGGAGCTGATGGATTTAATTGTGCGCGCGAACTGGGAATTGATAAAGGAGGAGAAAAAGATGTGCGAGGCATTGAGGGAGTTATTTGCAGACGAGTTGAAGGAATCTGAGGAAAAGGGAATGGAAAGCGGCTTAAAACAGGGTCTGCAAAATGGTCTCGAGCTTGCAAAGAACATACTTAAGCTGTTTAAGGCGGGTGTTTCTCCTGAGGAAATTGCACAGGAATGCGGCGTATCTGTAGAGCAGGTAAGGGAAATGGTGGAGTAAATATTTTGTTATGGAGATTAATAAAAAAGAAAACATTACAGATATGACCCGGGGGCCGGTGTTTCCCCAGATGGCGCGTTTTGCGCTCCCGGTGCTCTTCGGGATGCTTTGCCAGCGGCTTTATAATTTTGCCGATACATACATTGTGGGGCATTTCCTGGGGGACGAGGCGCTGGCGGCGGTCAGCATAGCGGGAACGGCGACCTACATGTTATTTTCCATCATCATGGGCGTGACGACGGGAGTCGGGGTTGTGGTATCCCAGTTTTACGGAGCGCAGAAGGAGGACGAGATCAGGAAAGCTTTTGCGGCAGGAGGATATGTGGCGGCGGCGATGGCGCTCGTCATCACGGCGGCGGGCATCCTTACGACGCGTCCGCTCCTTGGTCTTTTGCGTACTTCCAGGGAGCTGTTGCCTATGGCGGCAGCGTATCTTCTGGTCATCTATGCGGGCAGCAGCGCGACGATGCTGTACAATTTCAGTGCGGCTGTCCTGCGTGCTTTGGGAAATTCTTTTGTGCCGCTTTTGTTCCTGATTCTGTCAAGTGTGCTGAATATAGGTTTAGACGTGGTGTTTATTGCGTGGATTCCCATGGGTACGGCAGGGGCGGCGCTTGCCACCATACTTGCACAGTTGATTTCCGGGGTGCTGTGCGTGTGGTATACGTTCCGGATGCTGCCCTTTTTGAAGATGAGGGGCAGGGAGCGGCGGCCGGATATGCGGCTTATAAGAGAAGTTTTGCGCTATGGGATTCCTACGGGTCTTCAGATGAGCATTATCTCCATATCGGATATGACGCTGCAGGCAGTGATCAATACATACGGCACGGTGATGATCGTGGCTTATGGGGTGTGCATGAAAGTAGAAGGGCTGGGATTCCAGCTTGCAGATGCCATCGGCTCGGCGGTGGGAACATTTACCGGACAGAATATCGGTGCGGGAGATTATGACAGAGTGAAAAAGGGAGTCCGCAGCGCATATTTTTTAAATGCGCTGTGCTACGGGATTTTCTGTCCGGCGGTATTCGTGTTCGCAGAGCCGATTATGGAGGCATTTACGCAGACGCCGGAGGCAGTGGGCCTGGGTGTTGAATATATGCGGATATTTACGGCGTTTTTCCTGGCAGGGGGGATACTGGTCGTGTATCATAACATCCTCCGGGCATCGGGGGATGTGGCGGTCACGGTGCTGATGGGCGTCAGCGAGGTAGTCACGCGGATTGGATGTGCATTTTTGCTGCCGTGGCTGTTCGGCTATCGGGGCTTGTGGTTTGTCTCGCCTCTCACATGGACATGCGCGGCTCTTGTAGGCGGAGTCAGGTATTATTCCGGTGCGTGGGAGAAACGCGGGAATGCGGAGAAGACGGCGGAGAAACAGCCGGAAAAGCAATAGAATGTGGAAAAGATGTGCAAAAGTGCCGGAAAACGGGGATAGGAGGAGCGGCATATGGGAAAGAAGAAAAAGTCAAAGATAGAATTCCGGTATTACCGTATGCCGGAGGAGACTCCGTTTTTGGCGCTTTTGGGGGAAAAATGGGTGCAGAATTACGGGAGGGATGTGGATTATCTGCATTTTCACAACTATTTGGAGATTGGCTATTGCTATGACGGCACAGGGTCACTGGTTCTCGGGGATAAAGATTACCGGTTCAGCGGCGAGCAGTTTTCTATTATTCCGCAAAACTACCTCCATACAACGAACAGCGACCCGGGTACGGTGAGCAAGTGGGAATATCTGTTTATCGATGTGGATGCGATTCTCAACCAATTTTACCAGGGGGGGGGTATCAAGCGGAAAGGCAATATCTCCTACCGCATTAATTGCCAGGCATGTTTTAAGTCTGCCGCGGAAAGCCCGAAAATAGCGGGATTGATATGTGATATCATGGATGTGATAAGGGGAAAGAAGGAGTATTATCTGGAAGAGGCAAAGGCCGGGATTGCAAAGCTTTTATTTAATATCGCGCGGGAAAGGAATGTGGATAACTTACCGGAAAACCTTCCGGGAAAAGAAACAGCACCAATCGTCCAGGCGTTGGATTATATTTCCATTCATTACATGGAGCAGATAGATATTGAAGAGCTGGCGGCGTACTGCCATATCAGCCAGTCGCATTTCCGCAGGATTTTTTCGGCGTACACCGGCATGTGCCCGGTGGATTATATCAATCTTGTGCGCATTCAGAATGCCTGTGATTACTTGAAAAGAACAGATGATTACATCTCGGATATCGCGAATAAATGCGGATTTACCACATTTTCCACATTCAGCCGCAATTTTAAGCGTATCGTGGGCGTCTCCCCCAATGAGTGGAGAAAACGCCCAGAAAATTATGAGCAGCAGCTCTTAAAGTTCCGCATCCATTCGGAAAAGGGCTGGTAACTAGTCAAAATCGAATTTTGTGAACCGCTTATTCATCGCCCCATAGCGGGTGCGTACCATTTCGTTTCCGGCGAGGACGTCCTTTTCGCTGCCCCTGAACTGGCAGCGGATGCAGTAGTATTCGTCCTTCTCTTTATCATAGAACATATCAATGTCCAGATCCCGCATAAAGCATGACGGGCATCTGTAGTTTAATCTGCCTTTTCCAGCTTGAGCCATGTCGCAAACATCTCCTTATCTGTTAATATTTTCTTATACCCAAGGGTGAACATCGGGGAAAATGCATAGCCCTCCCGGATGTAGCCTTCCGCCGCCTTAGATGCCGTCAGGGATACCTTCGTCTCGATAGCCGGGATGACGGCGGACACGGAGGACGCGCCTTCAAGGCTTTCCTCGCGGCAGCGGTACTCATAGGAGATATTTTTATCGCCCTTGCCGTCTTCGCTCATGCAGGATAGGCGGATGCCGGTCATATCTTCCGGATATTCTGTCGTTCCGTAACATGCTGTCATATACTCGTTAAGCTCAATCTGCGCGCCGGGCCTGCTCATCTCAAGGATTGCCCGCTCAATCTTTATGGCGCCGCTCCCCTCCTCAAAATACTCTTTTGTCTGCAAGGTAACGGAAAGGTCGGCAAATTCTACGGTCACCGGGTCAAGGGTCAGGATTCTTGTATTTCCTTCCCGGGAGAAATGCGCTTTCGTCCGGCAAAGGCATAAGTCCACTTCCTCGCCGTTATAGGACAGTTTCGCGCTGCGGATAGTCCCCTCCCCCGCGTAGTGGGTAAAGTACCCGGCGCGGTATTTTTCCTGGATAAGGAAGGGGTAGGACGCGTCCTGCACATGTTTCGTGCCGATGCCTACCTCCCATCTAAGCTTTGCCGCGTAGGGCCTGAGGTCAAAGATCGCGCCGCCCTGGTCCATGCTGACGCCGGCGCGCATGTAGGGGTCGGTGTACCAGAAAAGCTGCTTGTCGGAGCCGTAGAGGATATCCCGCCAGAGCGCGCATTCCGGCTCGGTGTAGGTTTTCTTTTTGCGGTAATAATCGGCAAACTCGGACATGGTCATGTCGATAAGCTTTCCCTGTTTCTTTAAGTTGCCGTAGTATCTGCAGCCGTCAGAGTAGGACTTAAGGAGCAGCTCGTAGGGAGCCTCCCAGCGCCCCATCTTGTTCATCCAGCCGGGGCCAACGAACATCATATTGTAGGCATAGCCGTTATTATATTTTTCCTGCGCTCGGTACTGGTCGATGAGGTTGTAAAGATAGGGGTATTCCCATGTCTCTGAGTCATAGATCATGCCCCGCAGCACATTTTGGGGGTGGGTTCCGAAGTTGGAGCCGTTGCCGTCGTAGCAGGCGAGTAAGTCCCTGGAAAGGTGGGGGATTGCCACGATTCCGCTGTCCTCGGACGCGTCTGCCGCCGGGGCGTGGGTGTTCTGCTTTGAGGGAATCCACGGCGCCCAGGGGCCGCCGTCAAAGAGAGTGTACCAGGAATTGTTGCAGGTGTGGTAGGCTTTCGGGCCTTCCTCCCAGCAGGTTGCGATGGCGCATTTTACAGAAGGATACGTTTCCTTAATGTAATTGGTAAGGTCTGCGTCCATGTAGTAGGAGCCGGTGGATTCCGGGTAGAATCCAAAGATATCGTGAAATTTTCCGAAGACATCATCCACAATCCGCTTTTTGTCCTCCATGGAGAACATCCAGATGCAGAAATCTTTCGTCTTGTATTTTTCCCGGAACTCTTCACAGGGAAGGCCGAGAAGGGAGAGGGCAATCTCATCGCCGTACACTTCGTGGTCATTTTTTGCGATTTGGACGGCCTCCTTGTTAAAAAGCGCCGCGTAGGTCATGTGTATGGTGACTTTCAGTCCGTTTTCGTGGGCGAGCCTCTGCTGGGTCTTGAAGATGTCGAGAGATTCGGTCAAAAGTTTCTTATCCCCGATATCTTCTTCTTTTCCGTGGCCGGTGACGGTGGCGGAATACTCCGGGACCATCTCGGGCCTGTGGATTACGTTAAGAATAAATTCGCTCATAGTCTAAAACTCCTGTTTTATGAAAATATAGTGTGCATTTTTGGTAAAAAAAGTCCGGCATGCCGTCATACATGTCAGCGATGCCGGACAAAATACCGCCGGCCGGTCCGCAGCCGGCAGCGGGCAGTCCATACTGCACAAAAATGTTAAGCTTACTTAACAGCTCCCGTGATACCTTCTGCAAACTGTTTCTGCAATACGAAGAATACAACCATCGTCGGGATGGAGCAGAAGAGTACGCCGCACATCAGCATGCCGTAGTCTGTCACATATCCGGTGATCAGGTTGGCGATGAGCATCGGCATGGTCAGGGAGTTGTTGTCGGTCATGATTACCTTCGGCCACAGGTAAGAGTTCCACGCGTTCATGAAAGTGATAACTGCCGCAGCCGCGTAAGTTGACCTCATGGTCGGGAAGAACATGCGGAAGAAAATCTGCACTTCATTCAGGCCGTCGATACGGGCCGCCTCGATGATGTCGATAGGGAACGCCCGGGCATTCTGCCGGAACATCATGATCATAAACGGCGTCGATATCATCGGAAGGATGAAACCAAGGGTACAGTTAAGGAGCCTTGCCTTGGAAAACATCTGGAACAGCGGAACCATGGTCGCTACCTGCGGGATCATCATGGCAAGCAGCAGGATGGAGAACAATTTGTCTTTCCATTTGTCGTGGTAAACTTCGAATCCGTAACCTGCGATGGAGCAGATCAGGAGACACACAAGAGTCGTCACGATGGCGTAGAGGAAAGAGTTCCCCAGTGCGCGCCACAGCGGCTGCTGCGCGGTCAGGTTGTTGAAGTTCTCCATAAAATGCCCGCCCGGAAGGATACGCCCTCTAGACACGTCCACGGAGGTATTCGTCGCTGCGGATATCATCCAGTACAGCGGGAACACGGAAATAAATGATACAATTATAAGGAAAATATATGTAGGAATCAGTCTGCGCTGAATCATAGAACTGTTTTTCTTAGTCACGTGTATCACCTACTTTCAAGTTGATAAATGCCAGAATTGCGACCATGATGAAGATTAGGAATGCCATCGCTGACGCATAGCCGAAATTCGGTACATTGATGAAACATGTATTGTAAACGTAATGAGACATAGTAATTGTCGCATTTGCCGGTCCGCCCTTTGTCAGGTTGACAGACTCGTCGAAGAGCTGCAGCGTACCGTTGATGGACATGATAAATGTCATGATGATGGTCGGTTTCAGCAGAGGAACCGTAATTCCCCAGAACGTTTTCCAGCCGTTGGCACCGTCAATCTTTGCCGCCTCATATACAGAATATTCGATATTCTGCAGACCGGACAGGTAGAATACCATGTTGTAGCCGGTCCATCTCCACACAAGAGCGATGATGATGACAATCTTCGCGCTGGCCGCGTTCCCCAGGAAGTTATACCCGGACTCTAAGATGTGGAGCTTTACCAAAATACTGTTGATCAGTCCTTCCTGTGCAAACAGTGACCGGAAGATTAATGCGTAGGAAACCAGCGAGGTTGCACATGGGAGGAATACACAGGTACGGAATAATCCTTTAAACTTTAAATCCTTGTTGTTGAGGAGCTGTGCAAGCAGGATTGCCAGTATCAGCATGATCGGCACCTGGATAAGCAGATAGAGAAACGTATTGCCGATGGATTTGATAAATACTTTGTCTGCCATCATCCTCTGGTAGTTGCTGAATATGGGTTCCGCAAATCTCATGTTGGCTCCGGCTCCGGTCTGGAGTGAGATGATAAATGCGCGGACCATGGGATAGAAACTCATGACAACGATCATCAGTGTTGCCGGTGTCAAAAATGCCCAGCCTGCCGCCTTCTGTTTGGCAACGAGTGTCATTCCTTTTTTGTTGGAATTCACATAAAATCCCCCTTTCTTCTATGAATCTGCTTAAAAAAATAGGGAACCGCAAGCAGTTCCCTATATAAAGCTGCCTTTACTCTGACATCTTGAATTCAAGTGTTTCCTGAGCCTCTTTTAAAGCGTCTTCTTTAGCAGTTCCGTTTGTGATGTTGATGATAGCTGTGTTGACAGCCTCTCTTGCCTCATAGTGGTAAGGAGTCTTTGTGAACTCCGGAATGTGTGAGGAGTACTCTACAAGTGTAGAATAAATCGGCTGTCCGCCGTAGAACTCTACAGGCTCGTTGTAAACTTCAGACTCTCCTGCAGGCAGGTAGCAAGCGATACCGGATGTCTCCGGAAGGATTGCATCATAGAACTCTGTGCTGGAGCCGAAGGTCTTTACAAGGAAATCTTTTGCAAGGTCAGGGTTCTTGCAGTTGGAGGTAATATACCAAGAAGAACCTCCGTTGTTTGCATAATTTGTAGCAGTATCTACACCGTCAACCTTAGGAAGTGTAGTAATCTGCCATTTTCCTGCCTGATCCTCGATGCCTGTAATTGTAGCGTTCATCCAGTTACCGTTGATGACGCCTGCCGCCTCGCCGTTCGTAACAGTTGAAACATACTCATCCCAGTTGTTTACAAGCTTAACAGCATCCTTCTTGATCATATCTGTGTAAAGATCGATACATTTCTCAGCAACATCATTGCCTACGATGTAAGCCTCGCCGTTCTCATTTACGAAGTTAGCGCCGCAGGACTGGATCATGAGCATGATTACGTCGCCGCCGGTGGATTCGCTGGTGAGAAGGTACTTGCCTGTCTTTTTGTGAACGTCCGCCGCAATCTCAGTGAACTTGGACCATGTGATGTCTGTCAGGTCCTCGATCTTGTATCCAGCCTCATCTAAGATGTCGGTACGATAGAAAGCAGCGCATACACCGTTGTCATACGGGATACCATAGTGCTTGTCATCTGCCATAGAATAGGACTGCTTGATTGCTGAGAAATCATCCCAATTAACACCGCAGTCTGTAAGGTCTGTAAATGCATCCGGATAGCTCTTTAAGAACTTCTGGTAGCTGTTGTCCTGCATCAGTACGATGTCAGGCATCGTGCTGTAGTCGCCGGAGTTTGCACACGTGGTGAGCTTTGTCTGGCAGTCATCGGAAGATGTCTCGATAACTTCAAGCTCAAAATCAGCATTGTCTTTTTTGTACTGCTCTGCAGCCATGTCCATAGCCTTGATGTTGAAGGTTGGGTCCCATGCCCATACGGTTAATTTGTTGCCGCCTTCAGAGCCGCCACCGCCGCCTTCGGATGAACCTCCGTCGTCAGATGTGCCGCTGTTGCCGCAAGCTGCCAGTGATAATACCATAGCGCCTGCGAGAAGTACTGAGAGTAACTTTCTCTTCATACTTTTATCCTCCTTTTTCAGTCAAATTGTTTTATGGACATATTATAGCAAGACAATATAGTACAAAGATTGCAAAAACATGCATATAGATTGCATATTCAATCATAAATGTTGCCGCTGTATAGAATTCACAAAAATAAGGAAGGGTTTTTGTGGATATTCACATATAGCGGCAGCGGGAATATGAAGGGTCAGATAAAACTATTCAGTTAAAATGTTTACTTCTATAGGTAAACCCTGTCGGGATAAGCTTTTTTCAGTGTCTGCAGCATGTTTTCGCTTAAGTCCAAAAGCAGCTTGATCTTCTGGGAATTTTCCATGATGATCATGGTATAATAAGGAGTATCTTCCTCGTAGGAAGTATAATCATATTTCGGAAGCTGTATGCTGCCGGTGTTTTTCCGGTAGGCGTCGACGGCTTTGTGGCCGCTCGGCGCGGTGACGACCATGCTGTTAAGCTCCAGGATGTGGGCGGTCCTGCGGTAGCGCCGGCCTAGGATCACATCTATGGTAAACGTCTGGTCTTCCATCGTATATTCATACTCCTTCTGGCTGAAAATGTCATAGAAAAAATAGAGCACGACCAGGAGAAATCCCGGCAGCATGAACCCCTGGGAGATCATAATGCCAAGGAGAAGGAAAAATACGGCAAAGATGAGCATGACCCTCCGAAGAAGGCGGGTAGCGGCCTTTGGCTTCCTTTTTACCTGTTCTACGATTTTATAATTATACATGTGGGAACCTCCTTTTTCTTTTGGTGTATGCGGTGTAACATCATATCAGCCTGGATGAGGAAACGCAAGATTTAGTTTATCTTACGGAATTCTAACGGCGTTATCCCTGTCGCTTTCCGGAACATAGCGATAAAGTGGCTGACATCAGAGTATCCGCTCTGGCGGGCGATCTGCTGGATCATCAGATGCGGGTGCATGATCAGAAGCTCTCTTGCCCGGCTGATCCGGTAGGAAGTGAGGTATTCGTAGACAGAGCAGCCAAGGAAACGTTTGAACAGCCGGGACAGATACTGGGGTGTGATATAGACCATCCGGCTAAGTTCCTGCACGGTAAGGTCCGTATCGTAGTGAGATTCGATTTCCCGTATTATCGGCGCAACATAGCGCAGGTAGAGCGGGTCGTCGGTGTGCGTCTGGCTACAGGCGCTGTCGGTGAGGCTCATCAGCATCCGGTAGCAGCAGATGGACTGGGTGTAGGTATCCGTAGAGAGCGTATCCCAGTTTTCCATGATCTCGTCAACAAGCTGCCTGATCTTTACTCCGCGCTCACGTTCGATAAATAAAACGGGCCGGTAGCCGGTGACGGAGAGGATACTGCTTTCGATGCGGCCGGTAAAGGTGGCAAAAAAGGTTGTCCACCGCGGGCTTTCCTTCGCGTAGGAGTGGGGGATAAAGGGGGCGGTGAGAAGTCCTTCGTCCTCATTTAACGTGTACGTGGTTCCGCGTATTTTCACGGTGCCTGAACCTTCCTCTGTCTGCAGGTAATGGTAGAGGGGATAGCCTTTGGAGCGGAGCACGCAGGTCTGCGCCCAGTGGTTGCCGATGGAATCGAACAGGAAAGGCTCGTTGGCGGGGGTATTTCTAAAGTGTATTGGCATAGTGATCACCTGTTTCAGAATATTATATTTTTTAGTTTAACATATTACACTATCAGATGTCCAGATATATTACAATGACGGAAACGATGAAAGAACAGTGAAAAACAGGAGGGTAAGTGACATGCGGGTATTTGATTATGAGAATTTGAAGAATCCGGAATATTTCCGGGACGGGAGGCTTGACGCTCATTCTGACCATAGATATTATGCCTCGGCGGCGGATATGGAGCTTCTTACGGAGGAGTTTAAGGAGAGCCTTAACGGGCTTTGGAAGTTTCATTATGCGAGAAATACAGAGGCGGCGGTTCCGGGATTCGAGCGGGAGGATTACTGCTGTAAGAGCTGGAGTGATATCCATGTGCCGGCGCATATCCAGATGGAAGGATATGATGTGCCCCAGTATGCTAATGTGCAGTATCCCTGGGAAGGGCACGATGAGATCCATCCAGGGGAGATCCCGGAGCATTTTAATCCGGTGGCAAGCTATGTGAAGTATTTTACCGTGCCGGAGCGTATGAAGGGAAGAAGGCTTTTCATCTCTTTTGAGGGGGCGGAGAGCGGACTGGCGCTGTGGCTTAACGGTGAGTTCGTGGGTTACGCAGAGGATTCCTTTACGCCGTCCGAATTTGAACTTACGGATTATCTGAAGGACGGGGAGAATAAGCTGGCGGTGCAAGTGTTTAAGTGGACCAGTGCAAGCTGGTGCGAGGATCAGGATTTCTTTCGTTTTTCCGGGATTTACCGGGATGTGTATCTTTATACAGTGCCGGATATCCATGTGCGCGATATAAAGATCAGTGCGTGCCCTGACGAGACACTGAAAGCCGGGACGCTTGATCTTCGCCTTGAGATGATGGCAGCAGGAGACGTGCGGGGGAAAGTAAGGATCTGCCTTGCGAGAGAGGGCGAGCTTATCTTAGAGGAAGAAAAGTCCCTTGAGGCGGAGACGGTGTGCAGCTATGCTGTAGCGAATCCGGCGCTCTGGAGCGCGGAAGAGCCGAATCTTTACGACCTGACGGTAGAGGTTTTCGATGAGGAGGGGAACCTTCAGGAGATCATACCGGAGAAGGTGGGCTTTCGGCGGTTTGAGATGAAAGATTGTGTGATGACGCTGAACGGGAAACGGATTGTATTCAAGGGTGTGAACCGCCATGAATTCAGCTCGGTAAGCGGACGCGTGGTGACGGAAGCGGAGCTTAGAAAAGACCTTGAGGTGATGAAGCAGAATAATATCAATGCCATCCGCACCTGCCATTACCCGGATGCGTCATTGATCTACAGGCTCTGTGATGAATATGGCATCTATATGATCGATGAGACGAATCTGGAGTCCCACGGCTCCTGGGATCTGGCGGCGATGACCGGGAATACGGACGAGGTTGTCCCTAATGACAGTCAGGAGTGGCTCGCGCCGATGTTAGACCGTGTGGAATCCATTTACCAGAGGGATAAGAATCATCCGGCGATCCTGATCTGGTCCTGCGGAAATGAGTCCTTCGGAGGAAAGGTCATCTATGAGATGTCCCAGAAGTTCAGAGAGCTTGACCCGGCGCGCCTTGTCCATTATGAAGGAGTTTTCCATGACCGCAGGTACAACGATACCAGCGATATGGAGAGCCAGATGTACACGCCGGTGGAAAAGATCAAAGAATTCCTGGCAAAAGACCGGAGCAAGCCGTTTATCTGCTGTGAGTACACCCATGCGATGGGTAATTCCTGCGGGGCGATGCATAAATATACAGACCTGACGGATACGGATGAGCTTTACCAGGGCGGTTTTATCTGGGATTACATCGATCAGTCCATCGGGAAAAAGGACCGGTACGGCAATGTGTTCCAGGCTTACGGCGGTGATTTTGGGGAGCGTCCGTGCGACTACAGCTTCAGCGGCAACGGGATCGTGTACGGGGGAGACAGGGAGCCGTCCCCGAAGATGCAGGAAGTAAAGTTCAACTACCAGAATATTACGGCAAAGGCCGGCCGGAGCGAGGTAAAGGTCATCAATAAGAACCTGTTTGTGAATACAGATACTTTTGAATGCCGCGTGTCGGTGGCAAGGGACGGCCGCGTGATCAGGCAAGCGGTCATGGACACGGCGGTAGCGCCTCTCGAGGAGAAGACCTATGCGCTTCCGTTCGCAGAGGAGACGCTGCCGGGGGAGTATACCGTTACGGTTTCCTTCCATTTGAAAGAGGATAAAGTCTGGGCAAAGAGAGGCCACGAGGTTGCCTTCGGCCAGTTCGTGTACAGCGTGTCCGGGGATGTGTCCAAAGGTTTCGCGAAAAAACCGGTGATCATCAAAAGCCCGCACAATATCGGAGTGAGAGGAGATCACTTCGAAGCAGTATTTTCAACGATGTACGGAGGGCTTGTATCTTATAAATACGGCGGGAAAGAGATGCTTGAGACGATTCCGAAGCCGAATTTCTGGCGCGCGCCTACAGACAATGACCTGGGCAATCAGATGCCTGTCCGCTATAGCCAGTGGAAGATCGCAAGTATGTACCTGTCCCACAGGGCGGAGGGAGAAGATTTGTTCGCCTTATGTAAGCCTGAGATCAGGGAGAATGAAAGCAGCATTTCCATAGGCTTTACGTATTATCTCCCGACTGTGCCGAGGACAGACTGCAAAGTGACCTACGAAGTATTCGGCGACGGACAGGTGAAGGCGAGCCTTTCCTATGATCCGGCAGAGGGGCTTGCGGATATGCCTGAATTCGGTATGCTGTTTAAGTTCAGCGCTGATTATGACCACGTGCGCTGGTACGGGCTTGGGCCAGAGGAGACTTACGCGGACCGTAAAATGGGCGGAAAGCTTGGCATCTACCAGAATTTGGTGAAGGATAACCTGGCAGCCTATCTTGTGCCGCAGGAGTGCGGCAATAAGGAAGAGGTCAGATATGCAGAGGTGACGGACCGGAAAGGAAGAGGGATCCGGTTTGGCATGACGGCCGAGAACGGGCCAATGAGCTTTTCAGCATTGCCGTACACGCCTCACGAGCTGGAGAATGCGGCTCATCCATTCGAGCTTCCGCGGATCCATTACACCGTAGTGCGCGTGGCAAAAGGGCAGATGGGAGTGGCCGGAGATGATAGCTGGGGTTCGCGTACCCATCCGGAGTATCTGCTCGATGGAAATAAAAAGATGGAATTCAGTTTCTGGTTTGCCGGGATTTAATTCTGCAGAAAGCAGGCCGGGCAGGTGTACCTGCCGCAGGGGCTTTGACTAAGAAGATTGCGGGGTGCCGCTTTAACAGATGAGTTGTCTGCTGAAGCGGCATTCCTTTTTGATTGAAAAGCTTTTGCTGAATTATTAATGGTTATCTGAAAATAATAGAAAAAATATATAAATAAATGTTAATTATAGAAAATTAACGAACAAAAGTAAGAATAACGAGAAATAATTGAAATAATTGTAAAATATATCATAATATTAATAGCAATTTAATTCATTACTAAATAAGGAAGCGGTTTTATGAAGAAGAATTGTAAACACAGAGCGGCGATTACCAGAGAGGCTTGTTGTGAAAATCGAAAAAAAGGATAATCAGTTACAGCGGGTGCTTGAGACAGGCGCTGGCCGGGTACATAAGGTAAATGGAAATGGCCTGTACACCTTTCATACGACAACGAAATATTATTATGATCTGCCGGCAACAGCTAATGAAATCATAGTAACAGTGAAGTTGAAATTTAAGACGGGAACGGTCAAAAAATTCGAGATGAAGATATGACCGCGAGAGTAAAACTTGATTGCAGGATAAGGAGACAGCGTGATGAAAGAATATGTATGTTTAATCGGGATATATGCGGTAAACATGATATACATACTGGGCTATGTTTTTCCGGTTATATCGTTCTCTATCGGCGGAATCGATGACTTTTTCATAGTTAATTATACACTTTTTTGTTATGGCATATGGGGTGTCAGGCTGATTGTTTATGTATTGCTTGGAGCGCTGGCCGTTCGTTTTGGCAGGGAACCGAAGCAGACGAAGCGGGAGCTGATGATCGATCTGTTGGTGATCGACTTTCCGGCCATAGTAGGAGTGACGTATTATTTTTGGTGGGGAAATGTATACAATTGGCTTCTTGAGAGCCCGTTATGGAATTCGTTCTGGGGCTCGTGGGTGTATACGATTCTGTTCCATGACTTGTTCCGGGAGATGACGCTGATCATCGGAAGCCTTATGCTGGGAATTGAGATTGCGAGGTATATCGATTATTTTAAACATAAGTCATCGCTTAACTGATCGCGGGGTTGATGTCCGGTACAATGAAAGCGAGGCTGCTGCAGAAATCTTTTCGCTCTGCGGCAGCCTCATCATTTTATCGCTTTTTACCGGTCTCTCAGATGGAATTTTGCAACCAGGTCTTTCAGCATATTTGCCTGGCCGGACAGCTCCTCGCTGGCGGCAGCGCTCTTTTCTGCTGTTGCCATATTGGACTGTACTACGCTGGAGATCTGGTCGATTCCGCTGATCACTGCTTCGGTAGCGGACGCCTGTTTTGCGGAATACTGGGCGATGCCGTCGATCAGCTTCGTCACCTGCTCAGCCAATGCCACAACTTCCATCAGCGATGCAGCGGTGTCGTTGGCGATGCTCATGCCTTCTTCTACGGCTTCTACGGTCTGGTCGATCAGGACAGTCGTATTTTTCGCCGCTTCAGAGGACTTGCCCGCAAGGTTGCGGACTTCGTCAGCCACTACAGCAAAGCCCTTTCCGGCCGAACCTGCCCGTGCAGCTTCCACGGCGGCATTGAGGGCAAGGATATTGGTCTGGAAAGCGATATCTTCAATAGTCTTGATGATATTGTGGATTTCCGAGGATTTTCCGCTGATCCTCTGGATCGCAGTGTTCATCTGCTGCATCTTGTCGTTGCTCTCTAAAAGCTTGCTGCCTGCCTGCTGGGCAATCTCATTGGCTTTCTTCGCGCCTGAGGCAGTTTTCTGTATCCCGTCGGACACTTCGGTGATGTGGGAAGCCAGAAGCTCTACCGCGTCGGTCTGCTGGGAAGAACCCTGGGAGAGAGTCTGTGCCCCGTCAGATACATAGCCTGAGCCTTCCGCGACTTCGCCCGCCGCTTTGTTGATCTGGCCCAGTGTCCCGTTGAGCGACAGGGAGATTTTCTCCAGCGATTCACGGATCTTCGCAAACTCGCCGACATAATCGTGGGAGAGTGTGAACGCTAAGTTGCCCTGGGCAATTTCCTGCAGCTTTTCGGAAATCTCGTCGATATAGACCACATAATCCCTAAGCCTCACAACGGTACGCCCGAAGTTGTCTGCCAGTTCGCCCAATTCGTCGTTGGAGCAGTGGCTGATGGTCTGGTTAAGTTCACCTTCCGCAATCCTGGCGGCAACACCATTTAACTCGGCTACCGGTTTTCCGATGATCCTGCGCACGAGGATGATGATCAGTAAGACGGCGATGATCACCGCGAATACGGATACGCCGGCCATGATGCCGGTCAATGCCTTTAAGTCACTGAGCACTTCGGCCTTGGAAACATAAGCTACGGCTGTCCAGTCACTGTTCGGGACTTCTGCCACCTGTACGTATGTATCATCCTTATAGAGAGACAATCCCAGTGATCCGTTATGGATCTGCTCTGCGGCATAGGCGTACATGTCTCCGTTGAACTCGCTCAAAGCTTTCCCGGTGATGTCCTTGTCCCGGTGCCCGATGATGGTATCTGTCCGGGTATCCACAAGAAAGATGCCGCCGGTCTTTTCAAGCTTTATGTCCTGTACGATGTCTGAGATAGAGTCGAGGTATACGTCTGCTGCCGCAACACCGCGCACCTTTCCGTCAGCGTCTTTTAATGCGCCGGAAGCGCCTACCACGTAGGACTGGCTGTCCTCGTCAAAATATACGTCGCCCAGGATAAAATTCTCGGACTCAATGCCGTTTATGTACCAGGATTTTTCCAGGGCGTTGAAATCCGGCCCCGGAACGAATGACGCATGGTATAAAGAGCCGTCAGTCAGAGCGACGTAAAGTCCTGCCGGGTATGCGGGGTTCTGGTCTACCGTATGCTTAATGTAGTCTTTCATCTCCGGAACGTCCATGTTCTCATACTCGATGGTATCCTTCTGCATATCCAGCATAGTTACCGTCTTGTTGATCCAGGCACTTGTTTCCTGGAGTGCCTTGTCAGTAGTTTCGGTGAGAAGCTTCTCACTTTTTTCCAGCAGTGCGCCGGAAACCCGGTTGTACACGATCAGCAGGAGAACTGCCACCATGACAGCGATAGTTGCTACGATCGCGGTAGTCAGCTTCCGCGTGATTCCCCGTTTCCCCCTTCTGGTCCTGACTGCTGTTTTAGCTTTTGTTTGTTTTGTTTCCCTCATGTTTTTGTCTCCTTTATTTCTTTACTTATTTTCATGAGTAGAGTCTGATAAATCAGTGCTGATTCTATTATACGTGATATCACGAAGAAATACAATAAAACATTAGTTGCAAAAGAAATTCAAGGTGTATTATACTAAAAGAAAAGCAAGGGAATGGTTTTTTGGAGAGGAGAGCGTATGAAGAAGAGTGAGGATATGACAGGGAGAGTTACGATCCCAACGGATGTGGATGTGGTAGATGAGACGCTGACGCTTCTGAAGCGGTGGGGAGCCGACGCAATCCGCGACTGCGACGGGACAGACTATCCCAGGGAGCTTCGGGATGTGGGCGCAAAGGTATACTCTACTTATTATACGACGCGCAAGGACAACGTGTGGGCGAAGGCGAATCCGGACGAGATCCAGCAGATGTATATTATGACGCCCTTTTATACGGCTGTTAAGAGTGAGCTTTACATCCATCTGATGGATCACCTGTATCCGGATATGCTGGCGGTGAACAGCCGGGACGATATCCGCAGGTGGTGGGAGGTCATCGACCGGACGACGGGAGAAGTGGTGCCTTGCGGTAACTGGAGCTATGATGAAGAGAGCGGGGATGTGTGCATCTTTAAGGCAGAGGAGTTTCACGACTACACGGTGAGCTTTCTGGCGTATATCATGTGGGATCCGGTGCATATGTACAACGCAGTGACCAACGGCTGGAAGGATGTGGAAAAGCAGATCACCTTTGATGTGCGCCAGCCGAAGACGAGAGCCTTTTCCATGGAGAGGCTTAAGAGGTATATAGAGGACAACCCGCATATAGATGTTATCCGGTTTACCACATTTTTTCACCAGTTCACGTTGATCTTTGATGAACTTGCCAGGGAAAAATATGTGGACTGGTACGGCTATTCCGCATCGGTGAGCCCGTATATCCTGGAGCAGTTTGAACAGGAGGCAGGATATAAGTTCCGGCCGGAGTATATTATCGACCAGGGGTATATGAACAACACTTACCGTATCCCGTCGAAGGAGTTTTTAGATTTCCAGGCGTTCCAGCGCAGGGAGGTGGCAAAGCTTTCGAAGGAGATGGTGGATATCACCCATGCGTACGGCAAGGAGGCCATGATGTTCCTCGGGGACCACTGGATCGGCATGGAGCCGTTCATGGATGAATTTAAGGAGATCGGCCTTGACGCAGTGGTAGGCAGCGTGGGAAATGGAGCGACCTTGCGGCTGATCAGCGACATCGAAGGGGTAAAGTATACGGAAGGGCGTTTCCTGCCGTACTTTTTCCCGGACACCTTCTGCGAAGGCGGAGATCCGGTGAGGGAGGCGAAGGTAAACTGGGTGACGGCGAGGCGTGCCATACTCAGAAAGCCCATCGACCGGATCGGCTATGGCGGGTACTTAAAACTGGCCCTTGATTTCCCGGAGTTTGTGGATTATGTGGAAAGCGTCTGCGGCGAATTCCGTACGTTATTTGAGAATATCAAGGGGACGAAGGCTTACTGCGTGAAGACGGTGGCGGTGTTAAACAGTTGGGGGAAGATGCGCGCCTGGGGCAACCATATGGTGCATCATGCCATTTACCATCAGCAGAATTACTCCTATGCGGGGATCATCGAGAGCTTAAGCGGCGCGCCCTTTGACGTAAGGTATATAAGTTTTGACGATATCCGTAAAAATCCGGCGGTCCTGGATGATATCGATGTGATTCTGAATGTGGGAGATGCCTACACCGCTTATTCCGGCGGGGAGAACTGGGCGGATGAAAGGATACTGACGGCGGTGAAGAGGTTCGTCCACAGAGGCGGCGGCTTTATCGGCGTGGGCGAGCCGGCGGCGTGCCAGAGGGAAGGAAGGTTCTTTCAGCTTACGTCTATCCTGGGTGTTGAGAAGGAGACGGGCTTTACACTGAATGTGGATAAGTACAACTGGGAGGAGCACGGCCATTTTATCACAGAGGACTGCCAAAGCGGGATTGACTTCGGGGAAGGAAAGAAGAATATCTTCGCTCTTGAAGGGACGACGGTCATCGCTGTGAAGGACAAAAGTGTCCAGCTTGCGGTAAGGCAGTTTGGGAAGGGCCGGGGCGTCTACATCAGCGGACTTCCTTTCAGCTTTGAAAACAGCAGGCTTTTATACCGGGCGATCCTCTGGTCCTGCCGAAGCGAGGGAGAGCTTTACCGATGGTATTCGGATAATTTTAATGTGGAAGTCCACGCTTATGTGGAAAATGGGAAATACTGTGTCGTGAACAATACTTACGAGCCGCAGTCCACGACAATATATAAAGGAGACGGGATAAGCTTTGGCGCAGAGCTCAAAGCGAATGAGATCATCTGGTATGAGATAGGCTAGAAGGAGGCGGGACTGATGAAACTGGAGAAAAGCAGGCTGATTGTGAAGCGTTCTTACAAAGAGGTTTATAAGACGGATGAAGGGATCGTAAAGATATTTGAACCGATCCATCCGAAATCAGCGATTTTTAACGAGGCGCTCAATACAGTCAGGGTGGAGGAGACACAGCTTGATATCCCGAAGTTAAAAGAAGTAAGGCAGATTGACGGGAAATGGGCGATCATCATCGAGTACAAGCCGGGGAAGACGCTGGAGGAGATGATGGATGAGGAACCAGAAAAGCTTAAAAAGTACATGACGGACTTTGTAGAGCTGCAGCTAAGGATGCAGAAGAACCGGGCGCCGATGCTCAATGCCATGAGGGACAAACTTAAGCGGCAGATAAGCAGCCTGACCGCCCTTAACGCGACCCAGAGATACGAGCTTTTGGCCAGGCTTTCGAATATGCCGAAACACGCGAAGCTCTGCCACGGGGATTTTAATCCGAGCAACGTCATCGTGGAGAAAAGCGGCAGGATGACCGTGATCGACTGGGCGCATGCAACCCAGGGAAATGCCAGTGCGGACGCTGCCATGACGTATCTTTTGTTCGCCCTTGAGGACCAGGAGAAGGCGGATCTGTATCTTGATCTGTTCTGCAGGAAAAATGATACGGCGAAGCAGTACGTGAGACAGTGGCTTCCGATCGTGGCGGCGGCGCAGCTTGAAAAAGAGAACGAATTCAGGAAAGATTTCCTGATGCAGTGGATAGACGTGGAAGAATAATCGTTGCCGGCAGGCAAAAAAAGGAGGAATTATGGCCCGCGTGGCTCATAATTCCTCTTTGATTATCATAGCTTACCAGAATACATTATCCCCCACGATAATCCCGGCATGTCCGGTATAGGAAGCCCAGAAGAAAAGGCACTTTTTCACTTCACTGTTTCTCTCTCCGGCGAGTACGGCCTTGGCGGCCTTGTAAGCAGAGTCCATAGGCCCACGCTGCAGCACCTCGTCAAGCTTCCCGGATCTGACCGGGGAAAACTGGCCGGATTGGTAGATGACCTCTTCGATAGTATTCGGGAATTTCGCGCTGCCTACACGGTTCATGATGACGGTGCCTACGGCAATCATGCCTTCGTAGCTTACCCCGGCCTCGCATTCAAGGATGGCAGCCAGCAGCGCGATCGTATCTGCGTCCGCATTCTTCGCCTCCTCGATGGCAGCCTCGGCGGCCTTGGCTTCTTCAAGCTTCGAGGTGTAATCCCCGAGCTGCCCGGAAGTCTCTTCTAACTTTTCGGTCAGCGCGTCCTGCTGCCTGTTCAGTTTTTTCTCAAGGCTTGAAAGCTTCTTTTGCTCTGCTTTGAGCTTGTCCTGCTTTTCCTCGACATTTTCCCGGATGTGCTGAAGCTCGTTTAGCATATTGCGGTCATAATCACTGATCATCGTTACATATTCTGCATTGTTCAGAAACTCTGACATGCTCTCGGAGGTCAGAAGGATCTGGAGCAGCGAGATGTTGCCGCCCTCATACATGAAACGGATCCGCTCCTTCATGGCTTTGTAATGATTCTTTTCGTTGAGTTTCGCGGAGGCAAGATCGAGCTTCGCGTTTTCGATCTCCTTTGCTTTTTTCCTGATCCTGGATGATGTATCTTCGAGCCGGCTGCTTAAGGTATCAAGTTCGTTATTCATGGTATCAATGTCATCCTGCAGCTCGGAAGTTTTCTGTTCAAGCTCCGAGGAGTCGGGTGCGGCGTATACCGGATTGGCAGGTATGGTGAGCGTAAACGCACACAGAATGCCCGCAGAAGCCCTCAGCATACGATGATATCTGTTTTTTAACATACAAGTTCCCTTTCTGTCTTTGTCATTAACTGTGCTGTGCGGCAAATGCACTGGTCTGTGTGGGCAATAACCGAGATTGACACAGCACTGGCCTTTATTATACATCACGTTGCACGATAAAGCAAATTTTGATAGAATATTTAAGAAATAGATAATATTCGTCGTTAAATCTGTAGTTGAAAGGAATAGATAAGATGAGAAAATACGAAGAAGAACGGTACAGCTATGAGAGGATCAAAGACAGGATCTATCCGTGGGTCAAGAATGAGCTTAAGGACAGCCATGCGCTGAATGGCAGATGGATAGCAAAGGATGCGGCGGCGATTGCATTTGCGGGAGAATTAAAGATTATCTTTGCGATCAGGAGGGATGAGGACAACTTTGAGATCGTGACGGACAATATGCTTCCTCCGGATACGGACATGGAAAAGCTCTATCATACCGCCTGCGAAAATCTGGTGCGGGACGTCGAGTTTGTGATCGGGAATACGTGGGACGGTGCTTACAGCATCATTGCGGACGGGATCCATGAGGCCAGTGCTGTCTGTTTTAAGCATATCTGGCAGGTATGCGTGAATAAACTGAAAGATGACCTTGTGCTCATGGTGCCGTGCAAGGATACGGTGCTGTTTGCTCCTGCGGGGCAGAGAAAGGTCGTGAAGGAGATGTTAGAGCACGGCAGGAAGGCGTATGAAACGGGGGAAGACCGGATCACGGATAAGGTGTTTTTGTTTTCAAAGGAGAAGGAGGAGCTGACGGTTTATGGCGCGTAGGATAAGGATGGTGGGCTTTGACCTGGACGGGACATTGCTGACGACAGAAAAAAAGCTTACCGAATATACAAAAAAGGTGTTAAAAAGGGCGGTAAATGAAGGCATCGTTGTGCTCCCGGTCACCGGAAGGCCGCTTGCGGGAGTGCCGAAGGAGATTTCCGGATTTGAAGGGATAACTTACATGATCACCTCTAACGGGGCAAGAGTTGTGGAGAATGGAAGGACGATCAGGGAAAATCTGCTGCCCGTCGAAAAAGCACGAAAAATCTTGGATATTTTTGAAGATTATGATACACTACGAGATATATATTACGATGGGCAGGGATATATGCCGAAAGCTTTTTTGGAGCGTCTCGGTGAATACGTGTCGTCCCCGGGCATGCTTGCATATATGCTGTCGACGCGGATCCCGATCGGCGATATCCGCATAAAGCTTGAGGAGGAGAACAGAAGCCTTGATAAGGTACAGGCGCTTTTCCGTAACCCAAAGGAGCAAAGGGAAGCGTGGGAGAGAGTAAAAGCGCTGGGGGATCTTGAGGTTACCGGAGCGCTCAGCCTGAATATCGAAGTCAATGCCGGCGGAGTCCACAAGGGTGCGGCGCTGATCTGGCTGGCTGACAGGCTTGGCATCGGCAGGGAAGAGGTCATGGCCTTCGGGGACGGTCTAAACGACCTGGGGATGCTTAAGGAGGCCGGGTATGGCGTTGCCATGGCCAATGCCGTGCCGCCTGTTTTGGATGCGGCGGATCTGGTAACAATGTCCAATGATGAAGACGGTGTTGCAAAGGCTGTGGAGAAATACGCGCTGGGCGGATGCCTGACAATATGAATTAAGGAAAGGAAAATGATATGCTGGATGTATTAAAAATATTTATTCTTGGAATTGTGGAAGGAATTACAGAGTGGCTGCCGGTGAGCAGTACGGGGCATCTGATCCTGGTGGGGGATTTGTTGAAGCCGGGGCTTAGCGACGCATTTATGGAGATGTTCAATGTCGTCATACAGCTTGGGGCTATCATGGCGGTGGTCGTTTTGTATTTCCATAAGCTCAATCCGTTTTCGCCCACGAAGACGAACAAACAGAAGATGCTGACCTGGCAGATGTGGATCAAGGTGGTCATCGCGTCGGTGCCGGCGGCAGTCATCGGAATCCCGTTTAACGATATTCTCGATGAGATATTTTACAAACCGCTTCCGGTGGCGATCATGCTTATCCTGTACGGCGTGCTTTTCATCATCATTGAGACGCGGAATGCCGGGAGGAAGCCGTCGGTGAGGAGGATTTCCGACCTGTCGCTTGGGATGCTTGTGTGGATCGGTGTTTTCCAGATGCTTGCGTTGATCCCGGGAACCTCCCGTTCGGGGGCGACGATCGTAGGGGCGCTGATGATCGGGATTTCCAGGGAGGTGGCGGCAGAGTTCACCTTTTTCCTAGCGATTCCGGCGATGTTTGGCGCAAGCCTTCTAAAGCTCATTAAGTTCGGCCTTAAATTCACCGGACAGGAACTGGGGCTTTTATTATTCGGCTGCGTGGTTTCCTTCGTGGTATCCGTCTTTGCCATCAAGTTCCTGATGGGATATATTAAGAAGCATGATTTCAAAGTGTTCGGCTACTACCGCGTCGTGCTGGGCGGGCTGATCGTGCTCGTGACGCTGATACAGATGGTCTTTGTGTAAATATGCATATGTGTAGGTGGGTTTTGTATGAAAATATATAGAAAAACCCACTTGCTTTTTGTCCGAAATATGATAAAATATCTGCTGTAATGTATTTTTATGCAAAAATGGAGGAGATAAACATGAATATGAAGAAGTTGATCAGTATGGTATTGGTCTTAGCATGCGTATTTTCTATGGCGGCATGCAAAAGCAAGGATGAGGGAGATAAGAAGGAAGAAGGCGGAGAGGAAAAGAAGACGCTTGTTATGGCGACCAATGCAGAGTTTCCGCCCTATGAGTTCCACGAGGGCGACGATATCGTAGGGATAGATGCAGAGATGGCGGCAGCGGTTGCCGAGGAGCTCGGTATGGATTTTCGGATCGAGGACATGGCTTTTGAGTCCATCATTCCGGCGGTTGACAGCGGAAAGGCTGATATCGGCGTGGCGGGCATGACCGTGAACGAGAGCCGTCTTAAGAATGTGAATTTTTCCGATACCTATGCGAAGGCAACACAGGTCATTATCGTGAAAGAGGGCAGCGATATCACAGGGCCAGACGATCTTACCGGCAAAAAGATTGGCGTTCAGCTTGGAACCACAGGCGACATCTACGCAAGTGATATTGAAGACGCGCAGGTTGAGCAGTACAATAAAGGCTTCGAGGCAGTGCAGGCGTTGACCCAGGAAAAGATCGACGCGGTTGTCATCGACGGTGAGCCGGCCAAGGAATTCGTAAAAGACGCAGAAGGGCTTAAGATCCTTGACGAGGCATTTACCGAGGAAGAGTATGCGATCGCTATCGCAAAGGATAATGAGGAGCTGCTCGGGCAGATCAACGATGCTCTTGCAAGCTTAAAGGAATCCGGGAAGTTAGATGAGATTGTTGCAAAGTATATTAAGTCAGATGCTGAGTAACAGCAGATAGGGATAAGGTATGTTTCAGGAATGGCAGGATAAATTTGTAAATAACTTTATTACCGATGACCGGTGGAAATATATTGCGGACGGGCTTGTGACGACTCTGCAGGTGACGTTCTTCGCAGTTATCATCGGTATCGTGCTAGGCTTTCTTGTGGCCGTGGTGCGTTCTACTTATGACAAGACCGGGAAGCTCGGGATCCTGAACGCGCTTTGTAAGCTGTATCTGACGGTGATCCGCGGGACGCCGGTGGTCGTACAGCTCCTGATCATCTATTTCGTGATCTTTGGAAGCGCGAGGGATATCAGCAAGGTTGCGGTTGCGGTGATGGCATTCGGCTTCAACTCCGGCGCTTACGTGGCGGAGATCTTCCGTTCGGGGATCATGTCCGTTGACAGCGGGCAGTTTGAAGCGGGGCGGAGCCTTGGCTTCAACTATGTCCAGACGATGCGGTATATTATCATGCCCCAGGCGTTTAAAAATGTGCTCCCTGCGCTGTGCAACGAGTTTATCGTTTTGCTGAAGGAGACTTCCGTATCCGGTTACATCGCCCTGCAGGATCTGACGAAGGGCGGGGATATCATCAGAAGCCGTACATACGATGCGATGATGCCGCTGCTGGCGGTCGCGGTCATCTATCTGACGATGGTAATTATATTTACAAAGCTTGTGAATATACTGGAGAGGAGGCTGAGGAGCAGTGACCACTGATTATGGAGATACGTTGATCAAGGTTCAGGATTTACATAAGGTGTTCGGGGAGCTTAAGGCCTTAAACGGAATTTCCGAGGAGATACGTAAGGGAGAAGTTGTGGTGATCGTCGGGCCGTCCGGCTCCGGGAAGTCCACTTTCCTACGTTCCTTAAATCTCCTGGAGGAGCCGTCAGGGGGACAGATATTTTTCGAGGGAGAGGATATCACAGATAAAAAGGTGGATATCAATAAGCATCGGCAGAAGATGGGGATGGTATTCCAGCATTTCAATCTGTTCCCTCATAAGACTATCCTGCAGAATATCACGCTGGCGCCTGTAAAACTTTTGAAAAAGAGCAGGGAAGAGGCCGAGAAACGGGCGATGGAACTTCTCGCCCTGGTGGGACTTGAGGAGAAAGCAGACGCTTATCCGGCCCAGTTATCCGGCGGGCAGAAGCAGCGTATCGCGATCGTGCGTTCGCTGGCCATGGACCCGGAGGTTATGCTGTTCGATGAGCCGACGTCGGCTCTTGACCCGGAGATGGTAGGTGAAGTGCTGGAGTTGATGAAAAAGCTTGCCAGGGACGGGATGACGATGGTGGTTGTCACCCATGAGATGGGTTTTGCCAAAGAGGTGGCAACGAGGGTCATCTTTGTGGATGAAGGGCAGATTAAGGAGCAGGCGGGGCCGGAGGAATTTTTCGGGAATCCGAAGGATGAGCGGCTTAAAGAGTTTTTATCGAAGATATTATGATGTTGGGAGCAAAAAATAGTTTGCTCCAGGATGCCACAAATATACAGGGGTGCCGGATGGATTCCGGCGCCCTTTAAGTTTGCAGTCATTACAAAATGTAATGATAGAATTAGAAAATAGATAACATAAATAGGTTGTAAATCTGAAAGGCTGGTGATAGAATAGCAATGTTTTACGGCAGAATTGCCGGGAAATATCGTAATAACGGGCAAGGAAAAGAAAGAGGGAATTAAGAAATGAGTAATCTGATCGACGCAAAAAAGAAGGAATGGCTGGCACAGCTTGTCTATTCTGTAGGAGGCAACCTGATCTACTGTCTCGGCTTTAATCTGCTGATCGTCCCCATGGGCTTTTACAGCGGCGGATTCATGGGTGTATCGCAGCTTGCGGGATTATTTCTCACGCGGGGGCTTCATCTTCCGATACCGCCGGAAGCGAACGTCACGGGTATCATCTATTTTGCGATCAATATCCCGCTCATGTATCTGGGTTACCGGGTGCTTGGCAGGGAATTTGCAGTCAAGACGCTTATTATGACCAGTTTGATGAGTGCGTTCCTTGTAGTGATCCCGATTCCGAAGGTGCCGATCGTGGAGGACTACCTGACGGCGTGTATCATCGGCGGGATTGTCTGCGGGCTTGGAAGCGGCCTTGTCTTGAGGGGGCGTTCGTCGGCAGGCGGCCAGGATATCATCGGGCTTTGCTGCGCGAAGAAATTTCCTAATTTCAGCGTGGGAAAAGTGACGATCATCATGAATATATTCGTGTACGGTGTCTGTATGTTCCTGTTTGACATCGAGATTGTCATCTATTCGCTGATCTATGCGACGGTGCTGTCTGTTGCGGTTGACCGGGTACATATCCAGAATATCAACATGAGTGTGATGATCTTTACGAAGAAGGTGGGCATATCCAAGGCGATCATGGAGCAGACCGGGCGCGGAGTCACCAACTGGGACGGCGAGGGCGCGTATACGAACCGGACGTCCTACATTCTGTTTGTACTCATTTCCAAGTATGAGGTGGCGCAGATCAAGAAAATCGTGCATGGCATCGACCCGCAGGCGTTTATGATCTTTACCGAAGGGTGTTCGGTGGATGGGAATTTTGAGAAGAGGTTATAATAGAAAAAAGACTATAGAAAAAGTGCTGTCATTGCTGGCAGCACTTTTGAAGTTAGTCAAATAACAAGATGGGCGGCGTATCCATCATCTCAGGTACTCTTTGGAGAGTGAAAATTATTTTCCATATTTCTGTAACGAAAACAGGATTTTCCTGATATACAAGTAAAGCGAGGTGAGGAAATGTTGAATATGGACTCGGCGTACAGGGAACATGCCCAGGCGGTATACCGCTTTTTGATGTCTCTGTGCTATGACGGGGAGACGGCGGAGGAGCTTACCCAGGAGACCTTCTACCAGGCGGTGCGCTGTGCGGACAAGTACGACGGAACGTGCAGGGTGTCAACGTGGCTGTGCCAGATTGCAAAGCATCTCTGGTACAGGGAGCTAGAGCGGAGAAAGAAGAAGGGAACAAGCCCCCTCGATGAGCAGATGGCATCTGCGGATAAAGCGCTGGACGAGGAGCTTAGCATCCGGGAGGAGAAGATGGAGCTGTTTCGGAAGGTGCATGTCTTAGACGAGACGGCGAAGGAAGTAGTGCTCCTCAGAGTGACAGGCGCATTTTCCTTCCGGGAGATTGGGGAGCTGTTCGGGAAAAATGAAAACTGGGCGAGGGTGACATTTTACCGGGCAAAGCAGAAAATAGTGAAAGGGTGACGGATTTATGATGGAATGCGGAATTATAAGGGATTTGATGCCCAGCTATGTGGACGGGCTGACAAGTGAAGAGAGCGGACGCGCGGTGGAAGAGCATGTGCAGGAGTGCGCGGAGTGCAGGGATTTCCTGCATGCGATGAAGGCAGACCTTGAATCGGAGAAGTATCTGAAAATTGACGAGGTGCAGGCGGAGACGGAAATCCAGGCTTTAAAAAAGCTGAAAAAGGTAATCACGAACCGCACGGTATTTGGCGTGATAGTCGCAATGCTGTTTGTAATAAACATCCTGTGGGGATTTTATGAGGATACTTTCATTTCCAGAAAAAGTGTGTTATCCGGGGATGTGAGAGTGACATATGAGAATACAGGCGGGGTGGTGAGGATTGGTTTTGTATCGAAGAAGGACAATGTCCGTCTTGAAGGATGGATGGGTACGTCTCACGAGGAGTCGTCAGAAGAGGTGCTTACAAACGCATCGGGCAGCGTAAGAGAGTCTCTGAGTCTTGTTGTAAGCAGGATCAGCCCGGTGAGAAAAGGCTATGACATGGACAGGAATTTTTGCCTTGACTATGTATTTTTAGATGACGGAACGGTAATCTATCTCAATGAATACGGTGAGAATGAGCGGGTCAATGAAAATGATATCCTGACGGTGGAGTTTGAGGATAAGACAGTGGAGATTCCGATAAAGGAACTGCGGACGGAGGCAGGAATTGAGAAACTGAGATAGCTGCGGGTGACAGGCATGGATAGATATGGACAGACATGGATAGACGCGGATAGATATGGGAAGGCATGGATAAGCATGGGCAGACATAGATATGGGCGCGCGGTAAAGGAATGAGCAAGTGTGAACGGGAAGAAAGGGGTGCGGTTATGGGAGTGATTTTATCAGCAAAAAACCTGCAGAAAATCTACGGTATGGGCGAGGTAAAAGTTGAGGCGGTAAAGGATATCAGCCTGGAGGTTGAAAAGGGATATTTCTATGCAATCATCGGGAAGAGCGGTTCCGGGAAATCCACGCTCCTCCATCTTCTGAGCGGCTTTGACAGGCCGACGAAAGGCACGGTAAAAATCGGCGGGGAAAATATACACAAGATGAAGGACAGAAGGCTGTCCGCCATACGGCGTGAGAAAATGGGCTTTGTGTTTCAGTCTTATAACCTCCTTCCGGAATTTTGCGTGGAAGAAAATATCCGGATGCCCCTTTACCTGAACCGTGCGAAGAAAGATAAGGGATATATCCGGAGCCTGATGGAGAAACTGGGCATTTACGGGCTCCGCCTCAAGTTTCCGAGCCAGCTCTCCGGCGGGGAGCAGCAGAGAGTCGCAATCGCCCGCGCGCTGGCGGCGCAGCCGGACATTGTCTTTGCGGATGAGCCGACGGGCAACTTAGACCAGCAGTCCGGCGGAGACGTCCTTAGACTGCTGAAAATGATGAAGGAGGAGTGGGGGCAGACAATCTTGCTTGTAACTCATGATATGGAGATTGCACAGGCCGCTGACAGGATTATTGAAATCCGGGACGGCATGGTCGTGGGAAGGGGAGAGTGAATGTTATGAGAAAGCTTGTGCTGCGAAGTTTTAAGGGGAGAAAGCGGGAACTGCGTATCAGTATCATTATGCTGGCGCTCATCTATATGTGCGGGATTATGACAATCCTGTTTCAGGGGAGCTTTTACCGTTCTCTGGAAAGCCTGCGCTACGAAATTTACGGGGAGTGGACGGGCGCGGTATTTGGGGCGGGGGAAAGTACAGAGCAGATTTTGCGTGAGCTGGAATCTACGAAACAGATTGGAAAGATTGTTGTGCTGGGGGATGCATGGCTTGGCGAAAATCCCCTCGGCGTGATGGGGGCTGCAGACGAAACAGCCCGGTCTCTCGGCAGGATACAGATGGAAGAGGGGCGTTTTCCGTCGGACAGTACGGAGATTGCCCTTACCGAGACAGCATTAAACCGCCTTGCCGGGCAGGCAGAAGTCGGCGGCAAGGTAGAGATTGCCCCGGCGGAAAACGGGGAGGCGAAGTCTTACACCCTGTCAGGCATCGTGAAACCGTGGGGAAGAGAATGGGAGACAGATAAGCACAAACTTCCCAGCGTGATTCTGGGCATGGATGAGACCGTACAGGGAGAGACGTACCTGTTATTCCAGAATAATAACCCGGATGAGATGAACCGTATCCAGGCGCGCATGGAAAAGCTGGAGGAAGGAACGTATGTCTGCAATGAAAAGGCGTATCCGCTGGATATCAGTGCAGTTTACGAGTTTTTTCAGGATGGCAAGTTTGTGTTTTACCTTGTGCTGGTGGCTGCGATTTTAATCGGGTATCTGATGATGCTGACGTTTAAATCCCGGAGATACAGTCTTACCGTGCTGCGCGGGATGGGGGCGGACGCAGGAGAGGTGATACAGCTGGTATTGTGGGAAAGCGCGTTCCTGTGGGGAATGGCATTTCTTGCAGGAGCGGTGTTAAGCGCACTTGCGGCAGGCGCGGCGCTTTATGCGGTACATGCGCTCGTAAAGATACCGGTTCGGCTGGAAATCCAGGCGGAATATATACTGGAATACATTGCCTGCGTTACGGTTATTTATTTTATGTGTAACCTGGCGGTGGCATTGACGGCAATCGGCTCCCAGATACGCACGGCTTTTAAGCTTGACAGCGGGCTTTTGGAGCGCAGCGCTCCGCCGAAATTAAAAAGGGCGGAGAAACTGACATTTTTCACCTGCCTGAGACGTAAAAAGATTTTTTACAGTAAGATTTATGCCGGCCGGTTCGTGATTTCCGTTCTGGTCATGGTAGTATCCGCCATCTGCCTTCGGCTGTTTATTGAGGAGAAAAAGGAGTACGAATATCTGATGTCTGCGCTCGAATATGCCTATGACTACCAGGCGGATGTTCCGGCAGAAGGGCTGACGGACGGGCAGATTGGGGAGATTGAGGAAATAGATGGAGTAAAGAGTGTAGAAAAAGAATGCTTTATCAATTCCAGTACGATGACCCAGGACATTATGTCACAGGAGATACGCATTTCGGCTCCGGCGTTCAAAGACAGCGAATATGTGCGTACATACCGCAAGTATAACCAGAAATTTCTTGGAGTTCCGGTGGAAAAGGAAGGCGATTATTTTTCCGTATGGGAATTGCGGGGATTAGGCCCGCAGGATGAAGAGTGGCTGTCTTATTATGAGAAAGCGGCGGATTTGGGCGCGTTTGACAGGGAGGCATTTTTGGCAGGGGAGGAATGTGTGCTGCTCCTTCCTCCGTACCAGATTCGGGATTTGGGCATCGGGAAAGCGCCGGTGTATCTCAATATAGAGGAAATGGACGAGGGCAAGAAGGTCTATGCATATGAAACGGACGGAAATGCAATCGCCCCCGGAGACACAGTGAAAATCAGCACGCCCTGGGGGGAGAGGGAAATCCGGGTGGGCGCGGTGATTGTAAGCCCGGAGACAGATTTGTCCGTAAATGCCAGGGTGGCAGAGGTGAGCGAGGGATTCTTAAGCCTCCTTTGCGGCGTGGAGGAAACGCGGTATGCGTATGTGAAAATAAATCTTGACGAGGCAATGGACACTGCCGCCGCAGGGGCAGAGGTTGAAGGGTATTTTGAGATGCTCGGGAAAGAGACGAATCTTACAGACACAGCCGGTTTCATACGGGCAAGGGCAGAGGATTCTTTATTTGACGGAACCCAGTATCTGTTTGTCCTGACGGCGGTGTGGCTTGTGTATATGCTGATGATGTATCACGGCAATCAGGTATTTTTAAAAAATGAAGGGAAACGAATCGGCGTGTTCCGCGCGCTGGGCATGGACAGGGGGATGCTGAAGTCAAGGTATCTGCTGGAAAATTTATCTGAGGGCGGAGGAATCATCCTGGTATCCGCGGCAATCGTGACGGGAGAATTTTTAATCAGGCTGAGGACATACGGCGCTTATGACAGTGTCCGTATGTTTCAAAGAATCCTGGCGGATAATCCGGGAGATGTCCGGCTGTTTCTGATGGCGCTCCTCATCGCGGTCACCGCATTTCTGGGAGTGTCTGTGGTGACGCTGTACATACCGCTTAAAAAACTTTCCGACGGAAACATTGCCGGGAATCTGGGAGACAGCGAGGGAAACTAAGGCTCCATCAGGGGCGGTAATCCGGTTTGTTTTCCGCGGGAGCCGGGACGGATAATAAAAATGCAGAAAAGTTTACTGGGTCTGTACATTTCCGGAAATTTTATATATAATAAGGACAGCAATACTATTATATAATAAAGGGAGGTTTTCGCCAATGGAAATCAGAGAAGGCTTTATGCCGTACTTAGAGTACAAGACTTATTACCGTATCGTGGGGGAAAATACCGGTGATAAGAAACCGTTAGTCCTTCTGCACGGAGGACCGGGTTCCACGCACAATTATTTTGAGGTGCTGGACCGACTGGCAGAGGAGGACGGACGCCAGATCGTGATGTATGATCAGATTGGATGCGGGGAGTCCTACGTGGAGAACCGTCCGGATCTGTGGAATGCGACGACATGGATCAATGAGCTGGTTGCCTTAAGGGAACATCTTGGGCTTGACGAGATGCACCTTTTGGGACAGTCCTGGGGCGGGATGCTGCTTCTCGACTATGTGTGCAACCACAAGCCGGAGGGGCTTAAGAGCCTGATCCTTTCCAGTACGCTTCCGGCGTCCTGGATGTGGGGCATCGAGCAGCACCGGATGATCAAAGAGCTTCCGCAGGAGATGCAGGACGCGATCGAGAAGGCGACGTCTACCAATGACTACAGCGACCCGGTTTACCAGGCGGCAGAGACTGAGTATATGCTCCGCCATGCGGCAGGCGCAGTTACCGACGAGTCGCCGGAGTGCTTAAGACGGCCGGTTAAAAAAGGCGGAGAGGCATATGTTGTCGGCTGGGGTCCGAACGAGTATACGCCCATGGGCACACTCAAGGAGTATGACGTGACCGAACAGCTTAAGGACATCAAGGAGCCGACCCTTGTCATCAATGGCGGCAACGATCTGTGTACACCTTACATCGCGAAATATATGTATGACAGGATTCCGAATTCGGAGTGGGAGCTTTTCCGTACCTGCCGTCATATGTGCTTTGTGGAGGATAACGACAGATACGTAGAACTGATGAAAGAATGGCTGAATAAGAACGATTAAAAGGTTAGTTGAATAAAAGACGATCAGGGAAATAGCCGGCAGGTAATGATGATCTGCCGGCTAAAGATATCCCCCGTCCACCCCGATCACCTGCCGGCTAAAGATATCCCCCGTCCACCCCGATCACCTGCCCGGTCATATATTCCGGTGCATTTGCCATATCCCATATCACCTTCGCGATCTCGTCGGGGGTGCCGAATCGTCCCGCCGGGATATCGTACATGAGCGCCTTTTTTTCTTCTGCGTCAAGCTGTGCGTTCATCATCGTGTCAATCACACCGCAGGCGACGGCATTTACCTGGATATTACTGGGCGCAAGCTCCTTTGCAAGCGCCCGGGTAAGTCCGCACACGCCTGCCTTGGAAGCAGAGTAGGCGGCCTCGCAGGAAGCACCGGAGATTCCCCACATAGAAGATACATTGATGATCCGTCCCCGTTTTCCCGAGACCATCCCGGGGACAGCGCTGCGGCAGCAGTAGAACACCGAAGAAAGGTTTGTTTGGATTATGCTTTCCCATTCTTTATCGCTCATCTCACTGAGCAGCCCGATATGGGAAATTCCCGCGTTATTCACCAGCACGTCAAGCTGTCGGCATACCTGGCCGATCCGCTTAAACATCTTCCGGACATCCTCCGGATTACCTACATCCCCCATCAAAACCTCACAGGATCCCAGGCCGAAAAAATCAATCTCGGCCTTTACCGCTTCGATTTCTTTTACCGAACGGCAGCAGTTCAAAAAGACATGATACCCCATTTTCCCAAAAAGCAAGGCAGTGCTCCTCCCGATTCCCCGGGATGCCCCTGTGACCAGTACATATTTTCCCATACAAAACCTCCGATCTCTTTTCTCACCACGCTGTCAATCAAACATTAACTATTCACCAATACCCAGACAATCATCATGCAATCCTCCGCCGGCGTCTTGTCGTCCGGCAATCACAGCTAATACTGCATCGCTCTTATATTTTGCTTATATATATAAACAAAATATAAAATTTGTCTAAATGTGCAATTAAATCAATTTTTTCTGCACATTATTATACACTACAATTATTGCCATTTGAAGTCTCAGGTGCTATTATTTACGTATTAGTTTTTCGGGAAAAATTCAAAAGGAGTAACCCAATGCTTTCAAAATTCAGTGTAAAAAAACCGTATACCGTTGTCGTAGGCGTTGTCCTGATCATTATTCTGGGAGTTGTTTCCTTTACCAGAATGACCGTTGACCTGCTTCCAAGCATGAACATGCCCTACGCGATCGTGATGACGACCTACCCCGGGGCCAGCCCGGAGGAGGTGGAAGAGATCGTGACCAAGCCTGTGGAGCAGACGATGGCCACGGTCAGCAATATCAAAGATATCATGTCCGTGTCCAGTGAGAATGCCTCTACGGTCGTTATGGAATTCGAGCAGACCTCGAATATGGATTCCGTGACGATAGAGATGCGGGAGAGCCTTGACCAGATCAAAGGTTTCTGGCCGGACGAGGTGACCAACCCGATGATCATCAAGCTGAATCCGGATATGATGCCGGTTCTTGTGGCGGCGGTCAGCGCCAAGGGCGACAGTACGGCACAGGTCAGCAAAAAGATCGAGGACGAGGTTATCCCGGAGATTGAAAGCGTGGAAGGCGTCGCTTCCGTTTCCGTGACAGGGAATATCGAGGAGACGGTCGAGATTACACTGAATGAAAAGAAGATTGATGATGTGGGCGACGACATCAAGGCAGAGATGAAAAAGCAGCTTAATGATGCAAAGAGTGCCCTGAATAAAGCCAAAAAACAGGTGAAGAGCGGAAAGAGCGCCCTGGAATCCGGGAAGAAAAAGGCGGCTTCCGGCATGGAAAAGGCAGAGTCCCAGGTATCTGTAAAGAGTGAGGAACTTAAGCAGGCGCAGCTTGAGCTGACGGAGAAAAAGGCAGAGCTTAACGTGCAGGAGACGCAGCTTAACCAGAACCTTGCGCTTATCCAGGCGCAGAAGAAAGGTGCGCAGGCGCAGCTCGACAATCTGATGCAGGCAAAAGAAGCTTACGATACATTGAAAGAGCAGTATGAGGCGATGCCCGATGAGATGCCCGGAAAAGAAGAGCTTGCACAGCAGCTTGCCCAGATGGAAGAAGCGCTCAAAGATTATGACGCTACATATAAGACGCTGACAGAGACGATCCAGCAGCTTGACGCCCAGGAACAGCAGCTTTTAGCGGCGCAGGCACAGATGGCCGCCGGGAAAGAACAGCTTGGCAAGATTGAAAAGCAGGTGAATAAGGGCGCCATGACACTTGCCCAGGCGAGGGGTAAGCTTGCCTCGGCGCAGCTTCAGGCAGCAGTCGGGATCGGAGAGGGCACAGCACAGCTTGCGGCAGGAGAGTCTGCCATCAAGATGCAGGAGGAGCAGCTAAAATCAGCGGAAAAGGAAGCAGAAAACAGTGTGAAGGTGGAAGACATCCTGTCTGTGGATACCGTAAAGACCATGCTGTCCGCCCAGAATTTCAGTATGCCTGCAGGCTATGTTGACGAGGAGGGGATAGATTATCTTGTCCGTGTGGGCGACAAGTTTAAGAGTCTTAAGGAGCTTAAGAAGTTAGTGCTTTTAGATATGGAAGACATCGATCCGGTAAAGCTTACGGATGTTGCGTCGGTAAAGCTTACCGACAATGCGGATGAGACCTATGCGAAGATCAACGGGAAACCAGGGCTGATGCTGACGGTGCAGAAGCAGACAGGCTATTCTACCGGAGATGTAAGCGACAGGGTCTTGGAGAGATTTGAGCAGATCCGCAGGGATAATGAGGATGTCCACGCGGTAACATTGATGGATCAGGGTGTTTATATTGATATGATCGTCAATTCCGTCCTGCAGAATCTCCTTTACGGGGCGGTGCTTGCAGTGATCATCCTGCTGCTCTTTTTAAAGAGCCTGCGCTCCACATTTGTCATCGCATGTTCGATACCGATCAGTATTATGACTGCGCTGGTGGCGATGTTTTTCTCCGGTATTACGCTGAATATTATCTCCCTGTCTGGTCTGGCGCTGGGTGTCGGTATGCTGGTAGATAACTCCATCGTCGTGATTGAGAATATTTACCGAATGAGAAATGAAGAGGGCGCGTCGGCGAAGAAAGCGGCCATGCAGGGAGCGCAGCAGGTGAGCGGCGCGATCCTGGCTTCTACGTTGACGACAGTGTGCGTGTTCCTTCCGATCGTATTCACCCAGGGCATAACACGGCAGTTATTTGTGGATATGGGGCTTACCATCGCTTACTCACTCCTGGCAAGCCTTCTGGTAGCGCTTACGGTCGTGCCGATGATGTCGGCAGGGCTTTTGCGGAAGACAGAGCAAAGAGAAAGTAAATTTTTTGTAAACATTAAAAAAGGTTATGGAAAAGTTCTTGCAAAGGCTTTAAAATTAAAAGTGTTCGTATTGCTTGGAGCATTTGCGTTATTTATCGGAAGTGTCGTGCTCGCCGCATCCAACGGGACTGAGTTCATGCCGGATATGGAGAGTACGCAGATCAGTATGACACTGGAGACGGAGAAGGGGACGAGCCTTGAGGATACCGCCAGGGAGGCGGACAAGGTGATGGATATCCTTGGGAAGATGGACGATATCGAGGATGTCGGCGCCCTTGTATCATCATCGGATATGCTGGGGACACAGGTAGAGACCAATGTCATTTCCTTCTATGCGATCACGAAGGAGAACCCGTCTCTTTCCAATAAGGAGCTTCAGAAGGAGATTGAAAAATCGACAAAAGATATCAACGGGGAGCTGACGGTCAACATGTCTAATATGGATATGAGCGCACTGGGAAGCTCGGGGATCAACGTGGAGATCCGCGGACGGGATCTTGACAGGCTGCAGGAGATTTCTAAGGATGTTAAAAAGATCGTGGCGGACACTAAGGGTACGCAGAATGTATCCGACGGGACAGAGGATAACACCGAAGAGCTCCGTATAGTGGTTAGTAAAGCGAAGGCTACAAAGCAGGGGCTTACGGTCGCACAGGTGTACCAGGAGCTTCACGAAAGGATTGCCGAACCGACATCGGCCATGACTCTCGGGACCGATACGCAGGACTACGAGGTGTACGTAAAGGACGGCGGGAACGAGAGCATGACGAGAGAAGATATCCGTCAGATGAAGCTTACAGTGACGAAGCAGGACGGGACGACGAAGAAGGTGAAGCTTTCTAAGGTGGCGGATTTTGTGGATACATCCAGCCTGCAGTCCATCAACCGGAAGTCACAGACGAGATATATGTCCGTGACGGCAGAGATCAAAGAGGACGACAATATCGGTCTGGTCAGCAGCCGCGTGAAGAAAGCGCTTAATGCGTATGATGTCCCGGAGGGCTACGAGGTGGAGATGACCGGGGAGGATGAGACGATCAACGAGGCGATGATAGAGCTTTTCAAGATGCTGGCGCTGGCGCTTGTATTTATGTACCTGATCATGGTGGCGCAGTTCCAGTCGCTGAGGTCTCCATTCATCATCATGTTTACTGTGCCTCTTGCATTTACCGGAGGACTTCTGGCACTGTGGCTTGCGGATATGCCGATCAGCGTTATATCCATGATCGGATTTGTCATGCTGTCAGGTATTATTGTAAATAACGGAATTGTGTTTATCGATTATACAAATCAGCTTATCGAAGGGGGAATGCCGAAGAAAGCGGCATTGATAGAAGCCGGGAGGACGAGGCTCAGGCCGATCATCATGACGGCGCTGACGACAATACTTGGACTTTGCACGATGGCCGTAGGAGTCGGGATGGGTTCGGATATGGTTCAGCCGATGGCGGTCGTAACTATTGGGGGATTGATATACGGAACGGTGCTGACACTGATTGTTGTTCCGTGTATCTTTGATCTGTTTCACAGAAAGGAGAAAGCGAGGCTTAGAGAGGGTATAGAAAAGGAAGAATAAGGTGACAGTCTAAAGATTAATGAGGAGAAAGCGCGGCAGCATAGGAATGAAACGAGGGCTGGAAATGTCAGAAGAGGAGATTAGAATGATAAAAAAAGCGAGGGAATTTGCGATAAAGGCGCATGAAGGCCAGTTCCGCAAGGGGACGGACAGACCTTATATTGTGCATCCGATTGAAGTCGGGGATATCGTGTCGTCGATGACGCAGGACGCCGAGGTGATCAGTGCCGCACTGCTGCATGACACGATCGAGGATTGTGCGCATGTATCGAGAAATTTACTGGCACGGGAATTTTCGGAACGGGTGGCGAACATGGTGGCGCAGGAGAGCGAGGACAAGTCTAAGACGTGGATGGAGCGTAAGAAGTCAACGATTGAGCATATCAGACATGCTCCCCATGAAGTGCAGTTGATCTGCCTTGCCGACAAGCTGTCGAATATCCGTGATATTGACAGAGATTATCCGGTTTTGGGGGATGAACTGTGGGACAGGTTCAGGATGAAAGATAAGGATACTATCGGGTGGTATTACAAAGGTGTCAGAGATTCTTTGGAGATGAGCCTGGGTATGATGGAGCCTTACGAGGAATATTGTATGCTGATCAAGAAAAATTTTGGGTAGACATAATCGATTAGACGTGATCTGACAGACGTAATTTTAAGGAATGATGCGTATCTTTGATGCATCATTCCTTTTTGTCTGCCGGCCATATAAGCCCCAAGACGCATTCTATGACCGGTTTGAGATATTCCTCCGAGGAAATATCAAAGGAGTGCGCAATCTGCTTCTCGAGTTCGAGATCTTTTGCGGTCTTGTCTTTTTTTCTCTTCATCATAAAGAAAAGTCCCTTCATCATTATCCGGTCGGTGAAGGACATCTTTTCATAACATAATCCGGCCGGCAGATAAAAATGAGGAAGATATGTACGTTCGCTCTCGGTAAGGTTATTCTGCCATAGCTGTTGGATGGCGTCTTTTTCCGCGGCAGGAACGGCGCCGGTAACGAACAGGGAACGGAAAAGCTGACGGCTGCCAGTCTGTTTTAATATTTTGCGGAACCGTTTCAGGCCGTCGATGGAACCGGCATGGGCCCGCGTGCCGAAGAAGAGCATATCATAGGAGGATAGAGAGACTGATCGGATATTTTTGAAGTTTATCGCGCGGCAGTCAAGTTTCTCTGCCAGCAGCCCGGCGTATTTCTTTGTAAATCCGGTGCTGCTTTTGTATATGATCAGTATTTTGGGCTTATTCTGTGTCATCTTCCTGCTCCTTTTCTTTTAGAATCTGGGTTAAAAATGCCTGGCAGGCAGTTTCCTGCCGGGAGAATATCTCATCCGGCGAGATGCCGGGATCGGTGACGGAAAAGATCGTCCCGATGCCGATGGTATAGATGAGCATATTCAGGTGAAGCGCCTTTGCCTGGGAGATACTGATGTTAAGCCTTGACGCGATGGCTTCGGCAGTCTGTGCATCAGCCTCGGAGCGGTAAAGCTCATCCAGAGAAGAGATGCCGCGTCTCGGGCGCAGGATAAACATCCGGAAAATATGAGGTTCTTCCCGGGCAAGCCGGACGAAGGCCTGTCCGGTGCTCTGAAACAGATTGTCCGGGTCGGTATGCCTGGCAAGATATTGCCGGACGAAGGAGCCGGCCCGCTCCATGACATCCATGCGCAGGCTGTTCATATTGCGGCAGTAGCTGTAGATCGGCTGGACAGAACAGCCAAGCTCGCGGGCGATAGATTTAACAATGAGCTGTTCCATCCCGCCGGTTCTGGCTAAACTAAAGGCTGCGTCTATGACCATGTCTTTTGTAATCTTTTGCTTTGGCATTATCTGAATCTCCTTTTACTAACATATAATCAGATTATATAAATTATTTATATAATCTGATTATATGACATCCATAAAATTTTGTCAACAGTAATGGAAAAATCAAATCCGGAAGACAAAATGATCCAGATAGTATTTACAAAAATACTTCTATATAGTATAATCCGATAGAGGAGGATTTTGTCATGGATATTCAGGGAGGCAATACCATATCACGTATTAAGCAGCTTAGCAGCAGGATCTTTGAACGGATTCTTCTTAAGAAGGATATCGACGCGTTTAACGGGGCGCAGGGGCGGATCCTCTATGTCTTATGGCAGGAGGAGAATATATCCTTCAAAGATCTTGCGGACAGGACTGATCTTGCAGCTACAACGCTTACCAGTATGGTTGACCGCATGGAAGCATCCGGGTTGGTGCGCCGTATTCCGGATAAGGATGACCGCAGGAAGACGCTGCTTTTGCTTACGGAGAAGGCCAGAAGCCTTGAAGCGGATTATATGGCAGTATCTGAGCAGATGACGGATATCTTTTACGCAGGATTTTCAAAAGAGGAGATTATGCAGTGCGAGGCGTTTCTTGGCCGGATATATGAGAATCTGAAGCTTTATGATTAAATATCCGAAAGTTAGGTTGAAAAAAGTACAGGAAGGATGAAGATGATGAACCAGAAGTTAAGAGAATTTGTTACAGAGAAACTAAATGACATGACCGCGGCATTTTCCTGCAGTGCCGAGGCAAAGGCAGCGGCAGAAAGCTGGCTTGCCGCCGCAGGGACAGAGGGAGAAGCGGAGGAGACGAAAAAGCTCATCGCAGAGCTGGAAGAGGACATCATGCCTGTGGATACACTGATCGCATTCGCAGGTTCCGAGGCAGGCGCACAGGTATTTGGCGCCGAGAAGGCGAAGGAAGTAGCGGCCCACGGGGAAGGGATCAAGGCTGCCGGTGCAAAATACTGTGACTGTCCGGCATGTGCGGCTGCGGAGGCAATCCTCGGAAAAAAGGATGAGCTTTTATAGGAAGGAACCGGGAAAGAACTTATGTTCGTAAATGTCTTGACATGAGATCTGGGGTATGCTATAGTACAGATAGTATAAAAAAATCGCTCTGCCATTTTTTATATTGGCCAGGGCGATTTTTGCTCAATCCCGGCGGACGGAACAGCGGGGAATATCTGTAATTTTTGCGTTGCGCCGTTATATTGAAAGGAGAGGCGAGGCGGATGAGCTTGCGAAGAAAAAGCAGGACATTAAAACTGATCATTGCGGCAGTCATATTATGCATGTGTGTGGTATCCGTTATCGTTTTCCATGTCCGTGAAGGCAGGAGGAATGCTGCAAAGACATTTATCTATGCTGCGCTTGGGGACAGTATTCCTAACGGCTACTCTGCCGCGGAAGAAGACACGGTAAGCGGGTATCCCCGGCTTCTGGCGGAGGATATAGAGGCAGAGGAAGAGGTTGATCTGGAGCTTTTGTGGTATACGAAGGATGGGCTTACGGTAGATGGCCTGTATGAGACATACCTGTCTGACCATAAGGTGCAGGAGAATCTGAAGAAGGCAGATCTGATCACGGTTACTATAGGTGCCAATGACCTGTTAAAAGGATTCCAGGATGCTTATCGGGAGATTTCCGGTAAAGAGATTAAAGCGCAGGATCTGGATGGGACGCTTAAGATACTTCAAAAGGAAGGTTACGGCGAACCGGAGCTTCTGGTCAGGGCGGCAGAGCGTATATATAGCTGGGATTGCAGTGAGTTTGAAAAGGATTGGGCGAAGGCGATGGAAAGTGTCCGAAAGAACCGGAAGGAGGGCGCAGAGGTTATCGTCACTACGGTATATGATCCGGTCAGGAAGGATGCCGGGTTCGGAGTACTGGAGAGGGCAGCGGCAGTGCTGATCGGCCGGGTGAATGCTATCATTGTCAGGGATTGTGAGAGGTACGGGTATCAAGCGGCGGATATATCCGGGATCGGGATGGAAGGACATCTTCAGTCTGACGGGCTGCATCCAGACAGCCGGGGGCAGAGGATGATCATGGAGCAGATAAAGATGAAAAGAAGATAAAAGGAGATAATTGTCATAGATAATTGTCATAGATAATTGCATTTATATTCCGTTTCATGTACAATGTTTAAGAAGACAGCGCGGTACTCGGACAGAGTGCATAGACAGGAACAGATCAGCGCTGCCTGATTGTACAGGAAGTGGGATTATGTCAGAGATACGTAAAAGAATTGTTTTTCACGGGCGTGTGCAGGGAGTGGGTTTCCGTTACACAGCCAAATGTTTAGCACAGTCCATAGGGCTTACCGGATGGGTTGAGAATGAATATGACGGTACGGTCCTTATGGAAGTCCAAGGGCGGGAACCGATGATCTTCAAGCTTATGGAAGGGCTGAACCATAATATGTTCATTGATATCACCTGGATTGATTCAAAGGACATCCCCCTGGAGGAAGAGAGAAGCTTCCGGGTCAGATAATTATGATGATAGAATATTTATACGGAGGACGTCCCGGGCTTTCTGGGTAATACTGTATAATCATGGAGAGAAGCTATGGAAAAGGAAACGGAAAAGAAAAGTGTAAAGAGCAGGATTGTCTCTGCTGCGTGGCAGTTGTTTTATGAAAAGGGGTATAACGGGACTACGGTAGATGAGATCATCGAATTATCGGGCACCTCTAAGGGGTCTTTTTATTACTATTTCGGGACGAAGGACGAGCTGCTCAATACGCTATCGCTTGTTTTGGATGAGTATTATGAGGAGCTGGACCATACAATGGAAAAAGATATGGAAAGCTTCGACAAACTGATATACATTAATTATAAGGCACATACGATGATGGAGGAAAAGATCAGTATAGACCTGCTCGCCTCTCTGTATTCGACGCAGCTCGTGGCCGCAGGGCAAAGACATCTCCTGGATCAGAATCGGCATTATTATAAGCTGGTGACTAAGATTGTTGAAGAGGGGCAAAAAAAGGGAGAGCTTTGCGATAAGAAGACGGTCAGTGATATCGTGCAGTATTATTCCATGTGCGAGCGGGCGCTGGTATATGACTGGTGCCTGAACAAGGGAAGTTATTCGCTCGGCGAGAGAAGTAGGGAGTGGATGCCGGTTATGATGGAACATTTCCGAAGATGATTTTTCTATCACAGATGTAAGCGATCTGTCAAGGGCTTACGTCCGGTATTTCGGTAAAGATGAGGGCAGGCCCATTGCCCTTATCTTTACCAGTCGACAGTTCTGTCAACGATTTCTTTTTGCTCTGCACCAGTTTTTCTCAGGTAGACTCTTGTTGTACAATGAGCCATTCGTGGTATTCTTTGAGCGGCGCTTTTGTCGGTTCGCCGGAGTGTTCGATGAATTTTTTGGCAGTATAGATATAGGCTCTGACCGTGCTCTTGGAGAGATCCTTTTTCTTAAGTATTTTGCAAAATCTTCTGTCATGGCATAAGCCCCTTTTCATAATGCTTGTAGCAGAATCAGGGGGAAAAGTCTGACCGGAAGTTGCATCTTTTCCTGTTATATATCATCTTCTTTCAGTGCGCTGTCCTTCCCAATCTCAAAATGATCCGCCTTCAGGATGGCGAAAGATCTTTCGTAATCGCCCTCCCGCATATACTGGACCATCTTTTTTAAATTTTCATTGGTCTTCGGGATCCGCATGCCGTTTTTGACGGAGCATTGTCCGATGCGGATTAGCTCGGACAGTGTATTTTCATAGACCTTATTGATCCGGCTGTTTTGGAGGGCGTGGATGATCTCCATGTGCATGTCGGTATCGGCAATCTCCCATTTGTAGACATCTCCGGCAGCAGCGCACATGCGCACGACCTTTTCTTCGATGCGGTAGGAATATTCCACATGCTTCCCTAAGGCGAAGATCTGCCGGAAAGCGTAGGTTTCCAAAAGCTCCCGGAGCTGATAGATCTCCTCGATGTCCTGGCGGGTGATGTCTTTGACCGTTATGGACCGGTAATAGTCCGACTCGATAAGCCCTTCTGTCTGCAGCATCTTGACGGCGCTTCGGATAGGGCTGCGGCTCATGCCAAGCTCCCTGGTGAGCATGGCTTCCGTGAGCGGCATGCCCGGCGGATAAGTGAGATTCATGATATTCTGTTTTATCTTTTCATATGCCTGGTCGGCAAGAGACGATGATTTTTCTGACATAATATTCTCCAATACATTTTGCATGGGTGAATTGTAACATTTTTTTGAAATGAATTCAAGGAAATTCATTGACTTTGTGTACAAATAGTGCTATAGTATCCATAACAATAAATTGTATACAAATTTTAAAAATGTATACAAACATATTCAAACCTATGCGAATACTATATGTGCGGAAAGGAAAGGTAGAAAAGATGAAATTAGGATTTATCGGTACAGGAAATATGGCATCGGCAATCATGGGAGGCGTGATCAGCAAAGAACTTTTCAAGGCGGAGGAGATTATCGGGGCAGATCTGTTCGCGCCGGGAAGAGAGCGGGCGAAGGAGCAGTTCGGAATCCATGTGACGGCGGACAATAAGGAAGTAGTGAAGAATGCAGAAGTGATCATCCTGTCGGTGAAGCCGCAGTTTTACGCGGATGTGATCGCCGGGATCAAAGATGAGGTGACGGAGGATAAGATCATCATCACCATCGCGCCGGGCAAGACGCTTTCCTGGCTTTCTGAGCAGTTCGGCAAGGAGGTGAAGATTGTCCGCACGATGCCGAATACTCCGGCGATGGTAGGCGCAGGCATGACGGCAGCATGTCCCAATGAACAGATGACCGAAGACGGCATCGCCCGGGTGAAGGAAATTCTTGAAAGTTTCAGCAAGGTGGAATTCGTGCCGGAGAAGCTTATGGATGTAGTGACGGCAGTCAGCGGAAGCTCACCGGCTTATGTGTATATGTTTATCGAAGCGATGGCGGACGCGGCAGTATCTGGTGGTATGCCGAGGGCGCAGGCTTACCAGTTCGCGGCGCAGGCAGTCCTGGGAAGTGCGAAGATGGTGCTCGATACCGGGAAGCATCCGGGAGAGCTTAAAGATATGGTATGTTCACCGGCAGGGACGACCATCGGTGCGGTCAGGACGCTGGAGGAAAAAGGCTTCAGGAGCGCGGTGATCGAGGCCATGAAGGTGTGCGAGGAGATTTCTAAAAATATGTAGATATAAGGACACAGATATTCAATCGGGGGATGAAGAATATTTTGTGGGACAAAAAGAGAGCCTTGAAGGGAGAAGAAATTTTCCTTTTAAGGCTTTTTTCTTACAAAAATCAGTAACATTTCTACGCGAAGATTGTTAATCATGTAAAGGGGGTGGTCTGCCTGGATTTTGAAGCTGTCTACAAATCGTATTACCTGGATGTCTACCGCTATGTCCGCAGTCTGTCAGCCGCGCAGGATATTGCGGAGGAGATTGCGCAGGAAACTTTTCTAAGGGCCATGAAAGCGATCAGCACGTTTGACGGCAGGAAAGATATCCGGGCGTGGCTGTTTGTCATCGCGCGGAATCTTTATTACAACTACTGTAAACGTCAGAAGATCTATGCGGACCATTATGCGGGCAGCAGTGATGCAGAAGGCGGATATGTGGGTGACAGACGCGCGGGCGGAGATAATCTGGAATTTTACGCGGACGTCCGTTCCCAGCCGGTGGAGACGCTCATCGACCGGGAACGGGCAGCGTATATCCGCCGTTATCTGGAAGAGATGGAAGAGCCTTACCGGAAAGTGTTCAGGCTCCGGGTGTTTGCGGAGTTGCCTTTTAAAAAGATCGGTGCGCTGTTCGGCAAGAGCCCGGGATGGGCAAGAGTGACGTATTACCGGGCGAAGAAAAGAATCGTAGCGTATATGGAGGTTATTGAAAATGATTAGCTGTAACGTGATTTCAGATATCCTTCCGCTCTACATCGACGGAGCGGTGAGCGAGGATACAAAAAAACTGGTAGAGGAGCATCTTAAGGGCTGTGAGAAGTGCCGGAGGGAGGCCGGGCAGATGGGAGATTTTCTTGTGCTGCCTGAGGATTCCGAACTTCTTTCCCAGGAGGCGGAGGTGCTTAGAAGAAGCGTAAGCGGGCTGGAGGAACGGGTACGCGCCAGGATGATGTTTTTTGCGGCTGTATTTGACCTGCTCCTTAATCTGGCGATGCCCTTTTTTGTAAAATGGGTGCGGGATATTTATCTGAGCGTGCAATCGGCGGAAGCATATAAGGGACTGGAGAGTGTGATGAGCCGGGAGATGCTTAACGGGCAGTGGAATCTTGCGGAGATATCGGGTTACTGCCTGTTTTTTGGGGCGGCGGATATCTTCTGCATGGCCGGGACCTTGAGGAGGCGCGGGAAAAAAGTGGCGGGCAGAAGGCTGTCAGAGCCGCTTGTCATGCTGTCGTATGTTTTTAAAGCCGCGGCGCTTGTTGTTTTTCTGCTTGTGGAAGTTTTTTAAAAGGAAAATGGATAGGAGAGGCATATGGGGAAAATTGTCTGGAAAAGTTTTAAGCACAACGGAAAGAATTTTATTGTATTTTTTATGAGCATCATACTGTCGGTGGCGGTGTTGTTTTTGCTGGCCTATCTTGGGCAGGCGGCGGGAACGGTCAGGGGGATCAGGACGCAGGCTCTGGCGTTTGCTTACCGGAGCGAGCTTAAAGGGCAGATCAGGGCAATCATACCGATGATGATTCTGATTACTGTTCTGGTGACTGCGTATTCGGTGCAGTTCTACATCCAGTCCCGGATGAAGGACTACGGGATATTTTGGCTGCTTGGAATCTCGAGGAGGGATATGAGAACCATGATCATCCTGGAATATGCCTTAAGCTGCGGGATTGCCTGTGCGGCCGGGCTTCTGCTCGGAAAAACAGGGACGGTGCTGCTTGGCAGAGTCTTAGGAAGAATGGCTGGTCAGTCCTTTGCGGCGGGAATATCTTTGGCTCGGGTGTATATCGGTACCGTCCTGTTATGCGCAGTGCTGATTGTGGGTGTGCTGATCGCGGTCTTTATGGCGGCGGGTGCCAGAGGGATGGCCGGAGTGCTGCAAAGGGATGTAGAGAAGGAAGGGCGGATAGACGGGCCGGTGTCAGTGTTATATTTTGCTATCGGGGCGGGTGTGGTATCAGGCGGTTTTTTCATGGTAGAAAATGAGCCGATGATGGCGCATATCGCGTTATTCCTCGTATGTGCCGGGGTGATGGCCTGCGTATTTCTGGGAATGGGATATATGCTGGAAAAGTTTCGGGATTCGGCATATTACCGGCGGCATATCCTGTCGTGGAACCATGTATACCATTACTTTAAACGGCACAGGAGCAGGATGGTGATTCAGATACTTCTGGGTATCCTGGCAATCTATTTTTCTTTTTTGATGATCAGAGGGACACTTCATGAAAGGCAGATGCCGAATGACTTTGTGTGTATTTCCGAAGAAGAGGATGCGGATGCGTTCCTTGGGAAGATGCAGTCGGATTTCGGGGCAGAGTGCAGGTTTTTCCCGTTTGTCTGGGTAAATGAGGCCGGGGGTGATTCGTGGATCGGTATGTCGGAAGCGGATTACAGGAGGGTGTTTGGCGGCGAAACGGCAGGACTTTTAAGCGGAAAGGCTCCGGGGAATGGGACGCTCGCGGACGGAGAGATATACCGTATTTGGCGTAAGGAGGGGAGCCGGAAATCTATGCTGGACAATTCCGGCACAAAGAGGATTGAATCGGTGACTCTGGGGAAGTGCACCAATACGGAGTGGGAGGAGTCGGGAGATGTCCGCAGCTATGATTTCCAGATAAAGAGCGAGCGGATAGAGGAACTGCTCGGATTTTCCCTGACGGGAATTGTAGTTTTCCCGGATGGGATAGTAGAGGAGGCTGCGGATAAAGAAGATTTCCATCAGATAGTTATGATCATCAATGTAGATGAGCGTGACTTGTCCGGCGCGGCGGCATTTGCTGAGGATCAAAGGGAGAAAGGCGTGCTTGGCGAGATGTTCTGCAGACAGATGATCGCAGAGACCGATTGGAAGGAGAGCGTCTTAAACCGTATGGTTGCGGGGATTACCGTGGGAATGATCACTGTGTTCGGTATGTTTGCCGTCTGGCTGATGCAATTTTCGGAAATGGACGAGAAAAGAGCCAGGTATCGTTTCCTATGCGTGCTTGGAATGGAAGAGCGGCGGGCCAAGCGTGCGGCAAAGATGGAGATTTTACGGGCATCGCTGGTGCCGGTGCTTTTGGCGGCAGGAATTGCCGGGGGATTCTGCCGGACATTTCTCAGAGCATATTATGAAGGGGAGCAAAACGTGGCGGCGCGGCATGCGGATGAAAGGCTTCTGCTGGTGATACTTTTTGTCTATGCGGCGGCGGAGATGGTATTTATCTTAATGGATCAGGCGTGGTGTAAATGGCAGTTGGAAAAGGAGCAGTGAGGTATGGATATTTTAAAGGCTGAAAAACTTGTGCGCAGTTATAAGACTGCGGGAGGAGAGAATGTCCAAGTGATCAGGGGAATTGATCTCGCCGTTGGGCAAGGGGAGTTTGCGGTGATCATGGGGAAGTCTGGCTGCGGGAAGACGACGCTTTTGAAAATGCTTGGGCTGATCAATAAGCAGACAGGAGGAACTCTCAGTTTTATGGGGAAGGATGCGGGAAAGATCCGAGGAGATGCGCTGGCAAAGCTGCGGCTTTGCCGGATCGGCTTCATTTTTCAGGAGTTTTACCTGATGGACAGTCTCACGGTAAAGGAAAATATCATGTTGCCGATGATCCTTGGGAAGGCTGGCAAAGAGCGGATGGAGAAGGAGACGTACGGGTATGCGCAGAAGTTTCAGATTGCGCATTTGCTGAAAAAATATCCCTATGAGCTGTCCGGCGGAGAAAAGCAGCGGACGGCGATCTGCCGCGCGCTGATCAATGATCCTGACTTGATCCTGGCGGACGAGCCGACAGGGAACCTCGATTCAAAATCGGGGCGGATGGTGATCGATACGCTGGATATGATTAATAAAGATTATGAAAAGACAATCGTTATGGTAACGCATGATCTGCAGATGGCGAGCTTTGGCAGCCGGATCCTTATGCTTAAGGACGGGAGAATACTGGATGAAATGGTGAGGAAAGGGAAGCGGGAGGAGTTTTATCAGGAGATCCTGGGGAGGATGGAGGAGCTGTGATATGGGGTAAAGAAGACCTCAGAGGAGATGAAAATCTCCGACGAGGTCTTCTTTTTGTTGAAAGATAGATCATTTATGCCTATAATATAATGAAACTGTGGGCAAACTGTTTGCTAAATATTAAAAGTTCGGAGGAAGTTCATTGGATATAAAAAAAGAACTGGAATATTTTGAGATTGACGGCGTATTCGGCGGGAACCAAGACTGGTTCACTAATGTAGTGATGCATATCGGCGGCTGTGCGGCTGCGACGGCCTGTGACTGCTGCATCTATTTTGCGAGGGAGATGGGGTTAAGGGAGCTTTATCCTTTCGATGCAGGCTATCTGAATAAGGCAGATTACAAGCGTTTCAGCCAGATGATGAAACCGTATATCCGGCCAAGGGTCGGCGGGGTGAAGAAGCTTGCGTGGTTCATCGGAGGATTTGAAAAATACATTGAAGATACAGGGATTCCCGGCAGGATCAGTATGAAAGAGTTCCCCGGGAATCGGACGGTGGGGGAGGCAGAAAGCTTTGTAAAGAGCCAGATAAACCAGGGGATGCCGATTCCTGTCTTGCTTTTGCAGCATAAGGACAGAGAGACATTTGAGGATTATATCTGGCACTGGTTCCTGATCGTCGGATACGGGCAGGAAGGCAGCGTCTTTAAGGTGAAGACGGCAACATACGGCGAGGCGATGTGGTTTTCGTTGAAAGACATGTGGGAGACAGGATTCGCGGAGAAGGGCGGGCTGGTAAAACTGACATTGTAAAAAATATCCGCTTTTGCTTTACGAATCCGCAATTATGGTCTAAAATAGGAAACGGTTTATTGATGGAACACGATTTTATACAGGATAGGAGAGATATGAAGATGGAAAACCCAGTTGTTACGATTGAGATGGAAAACGGAGATGTGATGAAGGCGGAGCTTTACCCGGAGATTGCACCGAATACGGTGAATAATTTTATTTCCTTGATTCAGAAAGGGTACTATGACGGGCTTATCTTCCACCGTGTGATAAACGGCTTTATGATCCAGGGGGGATGCCCGGACGGAACAGGCATGGGCGGCCCGGGTTACAATATCAAGGGCGAGTTTAAGCAGAACGGGTTTACGAACAACCTGAAACACACGCCGGGAGTGCTTTCCATGGCGCGGGCGATGCATCCGGATTCGGCAGGCTCCCAGTTTTTTATCATGCATAAGAATTCCCCGCATCTCGACGGTGCGTATGCTGCGTTCGGGCAGATTACGGAAGGTATGGACGTGGTAAATAAGATTGCGGAGACGGACACGGACTACAGCGACAGGCCCCTTGAGGAGCAGAGGATGAAGAAAGTCACCGTAGACACGAAGGGCACGGAATATCCGGAGCCGGAGAAGGCGTAGACTTGATGATGGACATGATTCAGACAGAAAAACTGATATTTGAATATGAAAAGCGGGATGAGGACGGCAATGTCATCGGAACTTCCCGTGCCATTGACGGCGTGGACATTGACGTGAAAGAAGGGCAGTTTATCGCTGTCCTCGGACACAACGGCTCCGGGAAGTCTACATTTGCCAAGCATCTCAACGCCATATTGGTTCCCACGGATGGAACGGTATGGGTGGACGGGCGCGATACGAAGGAGCCGGAGGAGCTTTGGAATGTCCGGCAGTCGGCGGGGATGGTGTTCCAGAACCCGGACAACCAGATTATCGGAACGGTTGTGGAGGAAGATGTGGGATTCGGCCCGGAAAACTTAGGCGTACCCACAGACGAAATCTGGCAGCGGGTGGAGGAAAGCCTGAAAGCGGTAGGGATGCTCTCTTACCGTCATCACTCGCCTAACAAGCTGTCCGGCGGGCAGAAACAGCGGGTGGCGATTGCCGGGGTGGTTGCCATGGAGCCGAAGTGCATCGTGCTGGACGAGCCTACCGCCATGCTTGACCCGGTGGGCAGGAAGGAAGTCCTAAAGACCGTACAGCGGCTCCGGGAGGAAAAGAAGGTCACGGTCATTCTGATCACCCATTATATGGAAGAAGTTGTGGACGCGGATAAAATCTATGTGATGGATCACGGGAAAGTCGTGATGGAAGGAACGCCGAGGGAGATTTTCAGCCAGGTGGAAAAGCTGAAACAGTACCGGCTGGACGTGCCGCAGGTGACTATACTGGCGGATGAGCTTAAGAAACGGGGACTTGGTATTCCGGCGGGGATACTGCGTAAGGAAGAGCTGGCGGAGTGTATCAGCAGTCAGTACACACATGGGAATAGAACAGGAATGGATGGATAATTATGTCAATCAGACTGGAACATTTGAACTATATATACAGCCCCAATACGGCTTATGAAAAACATGCGCTAAAAGACATCTGCCTTGAGATTCCGGCCGGGGAGTTCGTAGGAGTAATCGGGCATACCGGCTCGGGAAAGTCCACGCTCATCCAGCATTTTAACGGGCTTATCAAAGCGACGGACGGCAAGCTTTTCTATAATGGGGAAAATATATACGAGCCGGGTTATAATATGAAGAATCTCCGAAACGAAGTGGGGCTGGTCTTCCAGTACCCGGAGCATCAGCTATTCGAGATAGACGTGATGTCGGACGTGTGCTTTGGGCCGAAGAACCAGGGACTTTCCCCGGAGGAATGTGAAAAGCGCGCGCTGGAGGCGTTAAGGCTTGTGGGCCTTAAGGAAAAGTATTACAAGGCATCGCCCTTTGAGCTGTCCGGCGGGCAGAAAAGGCGGGCGGCCATTGCGGGGGTTCTTGCCATGCGCCCGAAGGTGCTTGTCTTAGACGAGCCGACGGCGGGGCTTGACCCGAAGGGAAGGGACGACATCTTAGACCAGGTGGCGTATCTGCATAAGCAGACGGGGATGACGGTAATCTTAGTGTCTCACAGCATGGAGGATATCGCCCGGTATGCGGACAGGATCATCGTGATGAACCACGGCGAGGTAATGTACAATGACAGGCCGAAAAATGTGTTCGCCCACTACCGGGAGCTTGAAAAGGCGGGGCTTGCCGCGCCCCAGGTGACATATATCATGCATGACCTCAAGGAGCGGGGAATCCCTGTGGATATCGGCGTGACGACAGTTTCGGAGGCGGCGGATGAGATTATGAGGGCGCTGGGAACGGAGATATCGGAAAACGAGGATATGACGGGTGACGGTATGTTGGATGCGGATGCGATGGGTGGCGATACATCGGATGCGGGTGCGACGGGTGACGGTACACCGGATGCGGATGCAGCCGCGGTCGGTCGTGCATCGGGCGCCGATACGGCGGACAGCAAGAACATGGAGAAGAAAAGATGATTCGAGATATTACGATAGGACAATATTATCCGGCAAAGAGCATACTGCACCGGCTTGACCCCAGGGTCAAGCTTGTCTCAACGCTTTTGTACCTGGTTTCCTTATTCCTGTTCCGGAGCATTGCGGGCTACCTGGTCGCCACATTATTTCTCATCGGAATCATACGCTTATCGAGAGTTCCTTTCGGCTACATTGTGAAAGGGCTAAAGCCAGTGATCATGCTGCTGATGATTACCGTAGTGTTCAATCTGTTTCTTAAGAAGGAAGGGGAAGTGCTGGTTCATATCTGGCGGCTTTCCATTACGACGGCAGGACTTCGGAATGCGGTGTATATGGCGATAAGGCTTATCTACCTGATCATCGGCTCCTCCCTCATGACATTTACCACTACGCCGAATGAACTGACGGACGGCATCGAGGCTCTTCTTAACCCGCTGAATAAGATTCGTGTGCCGGTGCATGAGGTGGCGATGATGATGTCGATTGCGCTGCGGTTTATCCCGATCCTTCTGGAGGAGACGGATAAGATCATGAAGGCGCAGCAGGCGCGGGGCGCGGATTTTGAGAGCGGCAATATCATCCAGAGGGCGAAGGCGATGATTCCGATACTTGTTCCGCTGTTCGTGTCCGCGTTCCGCCGGGCAAATGACCTTGCGATGGCCATGGAGGCGCGGTGCTACCGGGGCGGCGAGGGCAGGACGAAGATGAAACCCCTCCGCTACAAAGGGAGAGATAGGGCGGCGTATGTGATGATAGCCGTGTATGTGGCGGCGGTAGTTGCCATCGGCAGATATGTGCCGCTCAAGATATGGATTTTCTAGGAGGAATGAAAAAGTGAGACGGGTGCGGCTTTTTGTTGCCTATGACGGCACGGATTACTGCGGCTGGCAAGTCCAGCCCAACGGGATTACGGTTGAGGAGGTGTTAAACCGGGAGCTTGGCCGCCTTACTGGGGAGGATATCCGCGTTATCGGCGCGAGCCGCACGGATTCCGGCGTACATGCCCTGATGAATGTGGCGGTGTTTGACACGGAGTCGTCCATTCCGCCGGAGCGGATGGCCTATGCGCTGAATCAGCGGATGCCGGAGGATATCATTATCACCAGGTCTGACGAGGTGGCATTAGACTGGCATCCCAGGTATCAGGACAAGGTGAGGAAAACCTACGAATACCATATCTACAATGCCCCCGCGCCAAATCCCCTGAAAAGGAAGTACAGCGCCTTTGTCTCCTTTCCGATGGATGTAGGAAAGATGCGCGAGGGCGCGAAGTATCTTGTAGGGGAGCATGATTTCGTAAGCTTTTGCAACGTGCGGACGAATGTGACGGACACGGTGCGTAAGGTGGAGAGTATCGGTATCACTAAAAACGGCGGGGACATCGTGATTCGGATTACCGGAAACGGGTTTCTCTATAATATGGTCAGGATTATCGCCGGAACGCTCATCCGGGTGGGGCGGGGATTCTACGGGCCGGAAAAGGTGAAGGAGATACTGGAAGAGAAAAAGCGGACGGCGGCGGGGGTCACGGCTCCGGCCAATGGGCTTGTGCTGGTGGAGATTGAATATCACATGAGCGAAGAAGAAGGTAAAAAAGAGGCAGTGGTATGAGCTTTGCGGGGCTGTGCTACTGCTTTTTTGTTTAGTGTAGTTGTCTTTGTTTTAACGAGACTGACAAATGAATAACAATATCCAGAATGAGGGTTTGCTGAATAAAAAACTGCAAAAAACTGAAATTGAGTATATACAAATCTTATTTTTATGATAATATGATAATAGGGTTGCTGGGGCAATCCTCGAATATCATAATTTACATATACTATAAGGAATGGGAGGTTTTGTATATGGATGTTTTATTGAATCTGGTTCCGGCATTTGGGATTATTGCACTTTTGTTTGCGGGGATGCTTGCGTCGAAGGTTGGCAGGCAGTCTGCGGGTACGGACAGGATGAAGGAGATTGCAGGCTCGATCAGCGAAGGAGCGAGAGCGTTTCTGACGGCGGAGTACAAGATCCTGATTTTCTTTGTCGCAGTTCTTTTTGTGCTGATTGGGGTCGGCATCGGGAACTGGATCACGGCGGTCTGTTTTGTAGTTGGGGCGTTGTTTTCTACGCTGGCGGGATATTTTGGGATGACCGTTGCGACGAAGGCAAATGTGCGGACGGCTAACGCGGCGAAGGAGAGCGGCATGAACAAGGCGCTGTCCATTGCATTTTCCGGCGGAGCAGTCATGGGAATGTGCGTGGCGGGCTTAGGTGTGCTTGGAGTGAGTGCGATTTACATTTTCACAGGGAATGCGGATATCCTGTTCGGGTTCAGCCTTGGGGCGTCGTCAATTGCGCTGTTTGCCCGCGTGGGCGGCGGCATCTATACGAAGGCGGCGGACGTCGGTGCAGACCTTGTAGGAAAGGTGGAGGCGGGAATCCCGGAGGACGACCCGAGGAATCCTGCGGTTATCGCTGATAATGTTGGGGATAATGTCGGTGATGTGGCAGGAATGGGCGCAGACCTTTTTGAGTCTTATGTGGGGGCGCTGATCTCGGCGCTGACATTGGGGCTTGTGTATTTTGAAGGGGCAGGAGCGGCATTTCCGCTGGTGATTGCCGGAATCGGGCTGCTTGCGTCTATCTTGGGAACATTTTTCGTAAGAGGGGATGAAAAGGCGAATCCTCATAAGGCGTTGAAGACTGGCTCTTATGCGGCGAGCGTGCTGGTGCTGATTGCGGCGTTTGTCTTAAGCAATCTGTTTTTCGGCAATTTCAATGCGGCGATTGCGATTGTGTCAGGGCTTGTGGTTGGAATCTTGATCGGAATCATCACGGAAGTCTATACGTCCGGGGATTACGGCTCGGTAAAGGAGATTGCGGCTCAGTCAGAGACGGGCGCGGCGACCACTACCATAAGCGGTATCGCGGTGGGGATGCGCTCAACGGCGGCTCCGATCCTGCTGATCTGTGTGGGAATCTTTGCGGCGTACAATTTCTGCGGGCTTTACGGAATCGCGCTGGCGGCAGTGGGGATGCTGTCAACGACGGCGATTACGGTTGCGGTGGACGCTTACGGACCGATTGCGGACAATGCTGGCGGCATCGCGGAGATGTCCGGGCTTGATTCCAGCGTGCGTAATATTACCGATAAGCTTGACGCTGTAGGAAATACGACGGCTGCGATGGGAAAAGGCTTTGCCATCGGTTCCGCTGCCCTTACAGCTCTGTCGCTGTTTGTGACTTATGCAGAATCAGTGAAACTGGATACCATTGATATCCTGGATTACCGTGTAATTATCGGACTGTTTGTGGGAGGTATGCTGCCGTTTTTATTCTCGGCTATGACCATGTCTTCCGTATCGAAGGCGGCGTATCAGATGATTGAAGAAGTGAGAAGGCAGTTCCGGACAATTCCTGGCATCCTCGAGGGAACCGGAAAACCGGATTACAAGTCCTGCGTAGCCATATCTACGACGGCTGCGCTTAAAGAAATGCTTGTGCCGGGCATTATGGCTGTGGCGGCTCCGCTGGTTGTGGGAGTACTGTTAGGCCCTGCATCCCTGGGAGGACTTCTTGCTGGTTCTCTTGTGACAGGAGTTATGGTGGCAATCTTTATGTCCAATGCGGGCGGCGCGTGGGATAACGCAAAGAAATATATCGAGGACGGAAACCACGGCGGCAAGGGCAGCGAGGCCCACAAGGCGGCTGTAGTGGGAGATACGGTAGGCGATCCGTTTAAAGATACGTCAGGGCCGTCAATCAATATCCTGATCAAGCTGATGACCATTGTGTCGCTGGTTTTTGCTCCGTTGTTCTTGTCTATCGGCGGGCTGCTGTAAGAGACGGGGTTATGTGAGAGATAAAGCTAGTTAATGAGTTTAATAGAATTTATGTCCGTTGTTCTGGCTGCTGATTTTTCAGCAGCCAAAACAGATATTTGATGATTCCCGGGGTGTTATGTTCATTGCGCACCATTGTTCTACTATTTGGTATATCAAAATTCCAAGTTGTCTGATTATTCGTATTTTTTATTCATTTACACAATTTTATGTAATATAGACGTGAAGCAGGGAAGTGTATGTTATCTCTCAGTTTCTGATCTGCTGCAGAACCCAATCAATATCCCCGTCAATACATATGGACTGTTCTTCGATCTCCTTTGGGCAGACCGCCTCGCCATAATTGATACAGGCATACACCGCCTTCAGATTTTCCGCGGTCATCCGCCAGAACGGATACTTGATGATCCCCGGGGTATTCATCCCTACACCCAATTCCAGGAATAGTATATTTTCACGTTGATGCTCCTGAAGAAAATGCTTATATCGTACGGCTGCCCTGTGCCATCCTTCATCTTCCACAAATGTGCTGTCTGCCCGCAGGTTCATGGTCATTGGTTTTTCGCAGACCGGGCAGCGGGGGAGGAGCGAAGAAGGAATTTTCATGTCCTTTTGCGTTGCGGCCATCTGGCGGATGACCGCTTCGTTATCGTAGGTTCTGGCGCAGCATGGTTCCTTGCATTGGAACAGCCCGTAATCGCCTTGGGTGTAGAACAGCCGCTCCTTATCAAAGCCTGCCTTTTGAAAACAGTGATCCACGTTGGTCGTTAGGACGAAATAGTCCTTATCCGCGAGCAGCTTCCGGAGATTTTCATAGACCGGCTTCGGTGCGTCCATGTAGCGGTTGATGAAGATATACCTGCTCCAGTAGGCCCAATATTCCTCCGGGGATTCAAAGGGATAGAAGCCGCCGGAATACATGTCCCGGATTCCATATTTTTCTGCAAAATCTCCGAAATATTTCCGGAAACGCTCTCCAGAGTATGAAAAGCCTGCAGAGGCGGATAACCCGGCGCCGGCACCGATGATCACGGTATCCGCCTGATCAAGTGCCTGGCGCAGTCTTTGGGTACTGGGAATTATCTTTTTCTCATTATCCATCTTGTCTATCCTCCTTAAATATATAGCAGCTATCCGGGATGGCGGTGGCTTCGGCATTATTTTCTTACAACAGAAATCCGCTCCCTGATATGTGCGCCGTCTGAGATTTCGTCGACCAAAGCTGTGGCATAGTCTGCGTAGCTGATGATGCTTTCGCCCTGGTCATTTAAGGTCAGTTCTTCGCCGCCCAGGAGATATTCTCCCGTTTTCTTCCCGTCTGCCTGAAAGTCTCCGGCAGGGCTGATATATGTCCACTTTACGTCGTCTCTTGATCGGAGCTCGGAAAGCGCCGCTGCCATAGCAGCCGCAAGCGGCTTGAAGCTGTCGGGAAAGTCCGGGCCGTCGGCCACGCATGCGGTATGCTCCGGGTTGACATAAAGGCTCCCCGCGCCGCCTACCACGAGCAATCTTGTGTCCGTTCCGGAAAGGGCATCGCAAAGTACCTTAAGAGATGTACTGTGGAGTGGAAGCGTATCTTCGGTCCATGCCCCGAATGCGTCGACGACGGCGTCATAACCTTTTAAATCCTCTGCGGTAATCTCCAGGATATCTCGGTTTATAAAGTTTTTGGCGGCGGACTTATTCCTGCCTCTGACAATAGCGGTGACATCAAGGCCGCGGTTTATTGCTTCCTTTGTAATTAACTGACCTGCTTTTCCATTTGCACATACAACTGCAATTTTCATTGTGAAATACCTCCTGTTATTTTGTTGATTTTTTGATGTAACTATATTTATTACAACTTACGAGTATAAGATAACATGAATTTGATGTAATGTCAATAGTTACAACAAATAATTTTAGATTTTTAAGTCAGGCAGGAACTGGATCGGATCACAGAGGCGTCAAAGCAGTATGTTTTTTTGCCGGGCCGCAAAAAAAACGACGCCGCAGAGCCCCTGCAGCGCCTTTAGTTACGGCGGTTTTCGCTATATTTCTTCGTGTTACCGGCCGGATAAGTATTTTGCCATGTCCTTTTTTAAGTCGGCAAGGGTGATCGAGGCAAGCTCGGCTTCCATGGCTGCCTGCACCCGGAACAGCTTATCATCAAGGATATGGTGGATATTCCTGCCCACAGGGCAATCCGGGTTTGGGTTCTCGTGGAAATGGAAGAGCTGCTCGCTGCCTACGCATTCCACGGCTCGGTAGATATCTAGGAATGTGATGTCGTCAAGGGGCCTGGCGGCTGATGTGCCTCCGGGTCCCCGCGCCACGCTGACTAGACCGGCGCTTTTTAGCTGGCCTAATATCTTTCGGATTATGACAGGATTTACATTAGTGCTTCCCGCCAGAAATTCACTGGTAATCTTGTATTCGCCGCTGAAGGTATCTATACAGGCGAAGATATGGACCGCCAGAGTGAAACGGCTTGAAATCTGCATTGTAGTTGACCGCCTTTCTTCAGGATACAACCGGTACGGACTGTGGACAGTCAGACGTTGGTTGTGCACGTTTATTTTACGATGAATGAGTTGTAATGTCAATGATTACATATGCCTATCGTTTGTACAAGTGTGCGGGGCATGGGATGGAGCGGGGACTTGCGGAAGGAAAGTTTTTGGAAAATTTAAACAGTCGGTAAATAAATGAGGTTTACTTCTTGCTGAGTTTTATTTATTATTAAAGGTAAGAGATTAAGACAGGTATCGCAAGGAGGAAAATTATGGGTACAGAATTTTGGAACGGAGCACAGGCCGCACACCGGCGTGTGATGATGAAAGCTGCCGGCTATTCGGACGGCGACATCCGGAAGAAACCGCATATCGGCGTGCCGAATTCCTACATGGCGGGATCGCCCGGCTCCGCGCACCTTCGCCAGATCGCTGAGGCGGTGAAGGAAGGAATCTGGGCGGCCGGCGGAATCCCGGTGGAGTTCGGGATTCCCGCCACCTGCGGCAATGTGGCGAACGGGGCAGAAGAGCTAAAATATGAGCAGGTAGGCAGGGACATCGTCGCTATGTCCGTAGAATTTGTCACCAGGGTACATAACTTTGACGGTCTGGTGATGGTGGCTACCTGCGACAATATCATCGCCGGATGCTATCTGGCGGCCATGCGGCTTGATATCCCGTCCATGGTAGTGACAGGCGGCTCCATGCAGCCGGGGCAGTATTGCGGGAAGACCGTTGTGGAGGCGGATCTGGATTCGGCGCGGTTTTCCGGGGCGACAGAGGAAGAGCTGGCCGGTCTGGAGGACAGTGTATGCCCGTCTTACGGCGCCTGCCCGTCCATGGGAACAGCCAATACCATGCAAATGCTGGGAGAGGTCCTGAATCTGGTGCTGCCGGGGACAGCGACTATCCCGGCTTCCGACAACGACAAGCTCAGAAAAGCGAGGGAAGCGGGTGCTTATGCGGTGGAGCTTGTGAAGGCAGGAAGAAAGCCGTCTGCGCTTATTACAAAGGAAGTGCTGATGAACGCCATTATGTTTGATCTGGCGGTGGCAGGTTCGACGAACGCGGTACTGCATCTGCAGTCCTATGCCTACGAGCTTGGCATTCGCATGACCTTGGCGGATTTTGAAAAATACGCTGCACAGATCCCGTGTATCAATGCAGTGGTTCCTAGCGGCCCTTATACGGTGGTGGATTTTCACTATGCAGGCGGTGTCATGAATGTGATGAAGCAGTTGGAAAGCAGGCTTTTTACCGATGTTCCCGGGATGTACGGAGTGACATGGAAGGAGATGCTTGCGAAGGTTACGCCGCAGGAGAATGCAGTGATCCATTCCCTGGAAAAGCCGTTATTTAACGAGCCGGGGCTTAGGATCCTGCGGGGGAATCTGTCGCCGAACGGCGCGATCGTGCGCCCGACTGCAGTCTATGAGGAAGTGAAGTATATGAAAGGCAGGGCGAAGGTATTCGACGGTGACCGGGCGGCCTTTGATGCCATCTGGAACGGGGATATTGTGCCGGGGGATATCATCGTCATCCGCTACGAAGGCTGTAAGGGAGCGCCGGGCATGAAGGAGCTGATGCTCAGTATCGACGCGCTGATCGGAAAAGGTCTCCACAAGAGCGTGGGACTGATCACCGATGCAAGATTTTCCGGGTTCAACTTCGGGGCCATCGTGGGGCATGTGTCGCCGGAGGCTTATGACGGTGGCCTTATCGCCCTTGTGGAAAACGGGGACGAGATCGTGATGGATATTAACGGCGGCGAGATCTCCCTTCTGGTGCCTGAGGAGGAGATCGCAAGAAGACGAAAATCCTGGGTCCGCCTGCCCCTTAAGGAGGCGAAGGGATGCCTCAATATCTATGCGAAGATGTGCCGGCCGGCAGAAGAGGGCGGAGCGATGCAGCCGTGGGATCTGGACGCATAGAGATTGATCTGCCTGCGGCCATGGTTTATGATTACATTAAGAGGAAGAACGCATAAGGAGGAGCGATATGTTACTATTGTCAAGAGAGGATATTAAAAACGTATTTTCCATGAAGGATGCCATTGAGGCGGATAAGAAGGCATTTGCCCTTGTAACGGAGGGGAAATGCGATACGCCGCTTCGCACAAGGATTGCGGCGCCGGCACATAACGGGTGCTTTCTGTTCATGCCATCCTACGCGGAGGAGATGGGGGCGGCAGCCCTTAAGGCGGTAAATATATTTCCGGATAATGCCGGAAGCGGCCTGCCCACATGCCCGGCACAGGTGCTTTTGATCGACGGGAAGACAGGGATCATCACGTCGGTCCTGGACGGGACTTACATCACACAGCTTCGTACAGGCGCATCGACCGGCCTGGCTTTTGATCTGCTTGCCAGGAAGGAATGTAAGATTGGGGCGCTTATCGGAACCGGCGGGCAGGCGGCCTGCCAGTTAGAGGCGATGCTTGCCGTAAGGAAGCTTAAGGAAGTGCGGGTATGCGGCCGGAATTTTGACCGGACAGTGAAGTTTGTCAAGCAGATGAACGAGGAATATCAGGCTTACGGGGCAAAGATCCTTGCGGTTAAGACTTCCGATGAGGCGATAGATGACGCGGATCTTCTGGTCACGGTCACCTCGTCAACAGATCCGGTATTTGACGGGACGAAGGTGAAAAAGGGCTGTACCATAAGCTGTGTCGGCGCATACCAGCATCATATGCAGGAGTTGGATCCGGCGGTCCTTCCAAGGGCGGCGAAGATTTACTTTGATTCTAAAGATGCAGTGCTCTCTGAGGCCGGGGATATCCTGATACCGCTGGAGAAAGGGATTATCACCCAGGATGACTTTACCGGCGACATCGGGGCGGTTGCAGAGGGTAGGCTTGCGGGCAGGGAGGACGATGACGAGATTATCGTGTATGAGACTGTAGGCGTCGGCGCCCAGGATCTGGTGACGGCAAAGATGGTTTATGAGAAAGCAGTTTTAGCCGGCGTGGGGACGCAGTGGGGATAGGCCAGGGAACCATTGTCTCTCAGGGAAAATACATTGTATACAGGATAAAAAAGCCGCCGCACGGTTCTGTTCCTGCCGTGCGGCGGCATATCTTTCTGCTAAATTGATTTTTCAGCTAAGTCAAGGTCTCTTTCAGCACACTCTGATAGCCCAGATTCAGAAGGCGTTCCTTCACAACCTCAGCGTTTTTAATATCCGTGTTGGACAGCAGTATGTAAAGCCGTCCACCGTCCATGATCCCCATATAGTCGGTCTGCCGTATGTTGCAGGCAACCTTCGAGGCTATCTCCGCGTAATCCTGATAGCCCATCACGATCTCCGCCAGTGTACATTCGGTAAGCCCCTTGGCCTTCGCGGTGAGGAAGGTCTTTACGAGCGCGGTAAATGCCTCTTCGTTCAGTACGTTGGTGCCCTCCATATAGTTGTGGCGCCTGAAGCTTGCCATGCAGCGCTTTGCGCGCAGAAGGGCATTCTGGACAAGGGTTGTGATCACGGTCAGGTGGTTTGCCGTAGACTGGTTGATCTGCTGCTGCGGGATTCCCCAGAACATCAGGATCACCTGTATCTCATCCTCTGCGTATACTCCGCTTGCCATCAGCGGAAGCTCGGCGTCCATAGTGTCATTGATAAAGATCCGTCCGGCGTCCAGGTCTTCGTACAGTCCCTCCATGGCAGAATATTTTATGGAATTTCCAAGCTTCCGTGCCTTTTGGGAGGTGGCGGAAAAAAGTCTGGCATAATCTCTGTTCACGACCATATATACGGCCACGTCCCGGGTATCCATAAGCCTGGCCAGCGTCGGTGCCGCATAAAACAGGACTTCCTCAGTCGTATATTTTTCCAGGTCGGAAATGATCCCGTAGACCATATCCAGGCCGTTCCTGCAACCGGCGCTCATCCCGTCAGGACCCTGATCCGTATCCAGGCCGGCCTCGGCAAGGCGCCTGCGCAGTTCTTCGATTTCATGGTCCCTTTTGTCCAGCAGCCTTTTTTGCTGCTCAAGCTCGCTTTTCATCTCTTCGATCATCAGTTGTGCGGTATCTCTGTTCATCATTCGTGGTTCTCCTGCGTTCAAGTCTATCACCTCTCTGTCATTTTTAACACATTTATTTTGCGCGTTTTTTGCGGAAATGTCAAGAGAGAGGAAAAGAGATTCTTATCGTTTCCAGGACGGCGCTGCAGCAGGCAGAAAGAGAACAGTAACCTTCCTGCCTGAATCGACATAATCTATAGAAAAAGCTTTAGGAGTACAGTTATGGATTATGCAAATTTAGTTCCGGTCATCGGTATGATCGTGAATATCACGCGGGGAAATGACTGCTGCAGCCAGATGCTGTCCTTAAGGACGGAAAACGGCATCGTTAATTTTGCCGTGGACATGGATACGGTGATCATCGACAGCAGGCAGCTCAGACAGGGGATGCGCGTGGCGGCGTTCTACGACAGCAATCTCCCGGTGCCCTTGATCTTCCCGCCTCAGTACAGGGCGCAGATCATCACCATATTGGGGAGGAACGAACAGGTCATGCTGAATTATTTTGACGAAGACCTCACGGCGGCAGATGGTTCGCTTGCGCTGAATCTGTCGGCTGGCACAGTGGTAAAGACGATCAACGGCCAGAATATTACCTGCAATCTGGGCGACCATCTGCTGCTAGTATACTACACGGTGACGACCAGGAGCCTGCCGCCCCAGACAACGCCAAGAAAAATCATCGTACTATGCGCATAAGGGCAGTTTTTTTAGAAATGAATTGGAAAATATAGTATTTTATGTTAAGATTATATCAGGTGCAAAGCTTAGGGGAAACACTTATAAAAACCGGGGAAATTACGATATTTGATATAGAAGTATAGATAGCCAATGATTTCCAGAAAGGAATTACTGTTATAGATTACGAACTTAAGGAAAAGAGAGGAAGATTTTGCATGGATGTACAGCTTCAATATGTTGTGAGAGGGAGCGGACAGCCGCTTATATTGCTGCATGGGAATGGGGAGGATAATACCTATTTCAGCCATCAGATTGTATATTTCCAGAGATCCTACCGGGTGATCGCTATTGATACCAGAGGGCACGGGAAGACGCCGAGGGGTGAGGAGCCGTTTACCATCAGCCAGTTCGCGGATGATCTGTATGTGTTTATGAAGGAGCATGAGATCAGACGCGCGGATATGCTCGGATTTTCCGACGGGGCGAATATTGCTTTGCTTTTCACGATACGTCACCCGGAGCGGGTGAAGCGCCTGATTTTAAATGGGGCAAATCTAAATCCCGGAGGCTTGCGGACATCGGTGCGTTTTTCCTTGATGAAGGAGTACAGGGCGGCGAAGGCTGCCGCGGAAGAGAGCGAGGAGGCATATCGGAAGGTGGAGCTTCTGGAGCTGATGGTGAAGCAGCCGGATATCCCGATCAACGAGCTTAAGGAAGTGCGTGTCCCGACGCTTGTGATTGTCGGGGAGGACGATATGATCAAAAAGAGCCACAGCAGGAAGATATATAAAAAGCTTCCTGCGGCAAAGTTTGTAGTCATTCCGGGGAATCATTTTATCGCAAATGAGAATTACGATCTGTTCAATCTGGAGGTTTTTAATTTCCTGGAAGAGAACAGGACGATTGAAAAAACAAAAAAGAGTGCATCTTAATAGAGATGATCCTAATTTATCTGCGGCTTGCGCATATTTTTTGCGCTGCCGCTTTTGATGTCAGAGAAAAGCGAAAAGGGGAACACGGATAATGAGATCATTACTTATCTATTTGAGGAATTATAAAAAAGAGACAGTTCTTGCACCGTTATTCAAGCTATTAGAAGCATCTTTTGAACTTCTCGTGCCGCTTGTGATGGCGGCGGTCATTGATAACGGTATTGCAAACAACGACAAGCCTTATGTGGTCAGGATGTGCCTGATCATGGTGGCACTTGGCATTATCGGGCTTGTGTGCTCGATCACTGCCCAGTATTTTTCGGCGAAGGCGGCTACCGGTTTTGCGACGGAACTTCGAAAATCCCTGTTTGCGCATATCCAGAATTTTAGTTATACAAAGATGGACACCATCGGAACCTCTACGCTGATCACGAGGATGACCAGCGATGTCAATCAGGTGCAGTCGGGAGTGAATCTGGTGCTGCGGCTGTTCTTACGTTCGCCGTTTATCGTAGTGGGAGCAATGGTGATGGCATTTACTGTGGACGTTAAAGGAGCGATGGTGTTTGTGGTGGCGATTCCTCTGCTTTCCGTTGTCGTGTTCGGAATCATGCTAATCACCATGCCTCTTTATAAAAAAGTGCAGTCGGATCTGGATCGGGTGCTTTTGATCACCCGGGAGAACCTGATGGGTGCAAGGGTGATCCGTGCCTTTAACAAAGAAAGGTATGAGCAGCAGAATTTTGAAAAGAGTAACCAGGAGCTGACGGATGCACAGAAATATGTCGGGAAGCTTTCAGGGCTGATGAACCCGCTGACCTACATCATCGTAAACGGAGCGCTGATCGTACTGATCTATGTGGGAGCACTGCGGGTAGATGCGGGGATTCTCACCCAGGGCGAGGTTGTGGCGCTGATCAATTATATGTCTCAGATCCTTGTGGAGCTTGTAAAGCTTGCGAACCTCATTATTACCGTGACGAAGGCCATCGCCTGCGGGAACCGGATTGGGCGTGTGTTTGAGGAGAAAGCCGGTATACCGGAGGGAGATGCAGACGGTAAAAACATAAGTATGGATGGCAAAGCTTCGGATGAGGTGTTTGTGGAGTTCGACCATGTGTCCATGCGCTATGAGGGCGCGGGAGCGGATTCCCTCAATGATATCAGCTTCCGGGTAAAGCGGGGGCAGACGGTCGGTATCATCGGTGGGACAGGCTCAGGAAAATCATCGGTTATAAATCTGATCCCGAGATTCTATGATGCGTCTGCCGGCCAGGTGAGGATTGATGGAAAAGATGTGAAAGATTATAAGATAAAGAGCCTGCGTAAGCGGATTGGTGTTGTCCCCCAAAGGGCCGTGCTGTTTAAAGGGACGATTGCGGAGAATCTTCGCTGGGGCAATGAAGCGGCTTCGGAGGAAGAGCTTTGGGAGGCGGCAGAGACGGCGCAGGCAAAGGAGTTTTTAGTCAGCAGAGAAGAAGGGCTTTCATTTAAGGTCTCCCAGGACGGAAAGAATTTGTCAGGGGGGCAGCGGCAGAGACTTACGATTGCGCGGGCGCTGGTGCGAAGACCGGAGATATTGATCTTAGATGACAGTGCATCTGCCCTCGACTTTGCGACAGACGCGAAACTTCGCGTGGCAATCCGGCAGATGGAGGGCAGTCCGACGGTGTTCATCGTATCCCAGCGGGCCTCTTCCATCATGTACGCGGATCTGATCTTAGTATTAGACGACGGAGAGATGGCAGGTCTTGGAACTCACGAGGAGTTGCTCGGAGATTGCGGCATCTATCAGGAGATCTATTATTCCCAGTTCCCGAGGGAATCGGAAGAAACAAGATAAAGAGGAAAGGGGGCGCAGTAAGATGGGAAAAGACAGACAGACAGAGACATTAAAAAAAGTATTTCACCGGCTTGGGCGCTACCGGATCTTCCTTTTGTTCACGATATTGCTGTCGGTAGTGACAGTTGCCCTTACGCTTTATATCCCAAAGCTTACGGGAAAGGCTGTAGACTGCATTGTGACGAAGGGGCAGGTAGATTTTGGGGGAGTGATGGAAATCCTTGTTCAGATAGGTATCTGTATTCTGATTACCGCATTTGCCCAATGGCTGATGAATATCTACAATAATAAGATGACTTATCAGATCGTGCGCGACATCCGCAATGATGCATTTAAAAAGATTGAGATCCTGCCGCTTAAATATATTGACGGACATCCTTATGGAGAGGTGGTAAGCCGCGTAATTGCGGATGTGGATCAGTTTGCAGACGGGCTTTTGATGGGATTTACCCAGTTGTTTACCGGGGTTGCGACCATTGTGGGGACGTTTTGCTTTATGCTGTCGGTGAATGTAAAGATTACGCTGGTGGTTGTGCTGATCACACCGGTATCCTTTTTGGTGGCTGGATTTATCGCGAAGCGCACATACACCATGTTCAAACTGCAGTCAGAGACGAGAGGGGAGCAGACGGGGCTTATTGAGGAGATGATCGGGAACCAGAAGATCGTGCAGGCTTTTGGACAGACAGAGAAGGTCATGGAGCGGTTTGACGAGGTGAATGCAAGACTTAAGGATTGTTCTTTAAAGGCTGTGTTCTTTTCATCTATTACGAATCCTGCCACTCGGTTTGTCAACAGCCTGGTGTATACAGGAGTCGGCGTGACAGGAGCGATCGGAGTGATAAACGGGGCGTTGAGCGTCGGGCAGCTCACCAGCTTCTTGAGCTATGCGAATCAGTATACGAAGCCGTTTAATGAGATATCCGGCGTGGTGACAGAGCTTCAGAATGCCATTGCCTGTGCAAAACGGATTTTTGATCTCATTGAGGAGGAGCCGCAGGTTCCGGAGCCGGAGACGGCAGTGAAACTTACAGATGTAAAGGGTAATATAAATCTTGATGATGTGTCCTTTTCCTATGTTCCAGAGAGTAAGCTTATCGAACATTTTAATCTCGAGGTGAAGCCGGGGCAGAGGGTGGCGATCGTGGGTCCGACCGGGTGCGGAAAGACGACGCTTATTAATCTTTTGATGCGGTTTTACGATGTGACGGACGGAAGTATTAAGGTGGAGGATATTGATATCCGGGATTTGACAAGAAAAAGCCTTCGGGCGGGATACGGCATGGTGCTCCAGGAGACGTGGCTTAAGACCGGGACGATCCGGGACAACATTATCATGGGTAAGCCGGACGCTACCCAGGAGCAGATCATGGCGGCAGCGAAGGCGTCTCACGCCCACAGCTTTATTAAGCGGCTGCCCAAGGGATATGATACCTGGATTACTGAGGACGGCGGCAATCTGTCCCAGGGGCAGAAACAGCTTTTGTGTATCACGAGATTGATGTTAGTGAAGCCGCCTATGCTTATCTTAGATGAGGCGACCTCATCTATAGATACGCGCACGGAGATACGGATCCAGAAGGCATTTGCCCGGCTGATGGAAGGGCGTACCAGCTTTATCGTAGCACATCGGTTATCGACAATCCGCGAGGCAGACGTGATTCTGGTCATGAAGGACGGGAAGATCATCGAGCAGGGAAGCCATGAGGAGTTGCTTAAGAAGGGCGGGTTCTATCAGAGCTTATACCAGAGCCAGTTTGCCGGAGCATAGATTTACAGGCGTTTACAGGGCATAGGGTCAGCACGGGATCTGACGTGTACAAAGATTTTGCGGAGAAGGTTTTATGAGAGAGAAAAAAGAAGTGATTGCGTACTGCATGACTCTTGGAAAGGTATATGAGGATTATCCTTTTCATGACGACAACTGGTGTGTGATGCGGCATAAGGATACGAAAAAAACATTTGCCTATATCTACACCAGACAGGAGCATGTGTGGGTCAATGTAAAATGCGAGCCGCAGTGGAGGGACTTCTGGCGTGATGCGTTTGCGTCGGTTGTCCCGGCCTATCACATGAATAAAACACACTGGAATTCGGTGATTCTTGACGGAACGGTTCCGGAAAAAGAGATAAAGCGGATGATCGCAGAGAGCTTTGACCTGACCCAGGACAGAAAAAGAGCAGGCGGGAAAAGCAGGTAGAGAAAAATCAGGCAGAAGAACAGGCAGGAGTAGGAAAGTGTAATCTTTTGGTTACAGACTTTCTTCTCCTGCCTTTTCCATGCGCGCATAAACCTGTGGATAAAAGTCTGCCGTCTGGTCATAGGGCCGGAGGAAAAACCGCCGCAGGATATCCATGCTAAGTTTCCTGACCAGTTCGGCACCTTCGCTTCCCTCGGAATCCATGGCCATCTCCTGGCGCTCTTTTAAGTAATAATGCCAGTCTGCCGTGAATTTTTCATATTGCCGGAAGTTTTCGATATCGAGCCATTTTCTGACCTTGATCTTTGTCTTGTCCGGCTTGGGGCACTCGTTAACCTGCAGGAAATAGCGGAAAGAGTGGTTCTCATAATAGCGGCCCAGTGGAAACAGGCGGCAGAAACCGGGGCGGGCTTTGTGGATGGTACAGCGTCCACCGGGACTTAAAAAAACGCAACGGGCGTCTTTGCCGGCCATCTTTAAGTTCGGCAGTATGATGCCGTCCACTACATTAAGTTCCAGTTCTTCCCCGAGCAATTGTTCAAAGCTTTTTTCCAGATACCCGGTCAGTTGGAAGATATCGTAAGGGTCCAGGATAACGGAACTTCCCATGTCCTGACAGCAGGAAGAACAGCCGGCGCAGCCGCGGCAGTCCGCTTTTACCATGTCATTGCCGGTATATAATTTTCCGTCAGAAATTTCAGAAAGGTCAATCTCTCTCAGCATATAAAAGCTCTCCCTGCTAAAAATATTCCGCCAGGCGAAAAAGCCGGCCATGGCGGTATGGATATCTGGCTTGAAACCAGTGTAACACGGGTGAAAATAAATGTAAATTATCTTTTCGCTTTCCTGTTGAAATCCTAAAATGAAATTTTAAATTCCACTCCCTTATTCCCCAGTGGAATTTACTC